>JBDTWS010000166.1:0-8416 GCA_040006575.1 Betaproteobacteria bacterium | reverse complement strand
GGTGCCGCTGGTGCTGCCTTGGGCAACGATTTCGTTGGCGCAGCCGGTATTTCCGGCCCGCGAGGAGCAGGAATCACGATTTCTTTACTCGCGCCGTCGCTATCAATGCTGATCGAGATACCAGGTTTTTTGGTTGTATCCGGATCGACTTCAAGCTTGAATCCGCCGTCGCCCATATTCAGGCCGATGCCCACGCCGGTTTTGCGGGCAGTCGCGATTTTTCTCACGGCGTCTTTCGCCGCTCTTTCTTTTTCTTTTGCCGCCTTGATCATGTCGTCGAAAGCGCGCAATGTGGCGTTCGAATCGGCGCCGGATGCTTTCAACTTGTCAACCGCATCGTTCTTCGCTTCCTCGATCGCTTCGCGGGTGTCCTTCGCTGCTTCCAGCGCTGTCTCGGCGGCCTCTTGCGCGGCTTCAAGCGCGGCATTCTGCGCATCCCTCACCACTTCGCGCGCGGCATTGCCGGCATCGCGTTGCGCGTTGAAAATTTCCTTGCGGGCTTGCGCAATTTCGGCCAACGCGTGATCCAGTTCCTGTTTGCGTTGCGGATCGTTGGAGCGGTCCTTGATGGCGCCGACGATGTTTTCCGCCACATTCAGTGCGCTGTCGCCAAAGGCGCGGTCGATTTCGCGCTTGATCGCCCGACTCTCTTCCGGCGTCGCGCCGCTGTCGGCCAGCCGCACGACATGTGCCGGGAAGGAAAACACCACCATCAGCATGAGCGTGGAGATGCCCAGCAGAACCATTGCCCACCAGGGAGTGCGATGAATAAAGTTACCGATTGCCTTGAACATTTTTTACTCGATTTTGATCAGTTTACGCGAGGCCCTGCGTGTCTCGTCATGCCTCTTTCCATGCCTGCACTGTAGGGGGCGGCCGCACGCATCTCAACGCGCCAAAGGCGGATTGCAGAATTAGCGTGATGGATTGCAGGCGGGCGCGTATCGGGCCGGCAGTTTTACAGAGTGTAAAACAATGTGAATTTTAACAAACTCAAGCACTGTGGCGGCTCAGCGCGACTTTTCGGCCTGCATACCGCGCCAGACCTCGACTTTGCGTTACAAATTGATGTGAAATTGTCGCAGTCTGCAGGGGGGCACTTTTGCGGCGACGCCCCGGCGGCTACATCTGCTTGAACAGATGTGTGAAGTTGCGGCTGACGGTCAGCGTTTCCGGGCGGCCCTTCAACTTCAAGTCAGCCTGGTCGCGCAGGCCACGCACGACCCCTGCGATGGCGCGGGTGTTTACGACGGTCGCGCGATGGATTTGCCAGAACTGGCGGGGATCGAGTTCGTCCAGCAGCTCCTTGATCGGTTTCCTGATGAGCACTTCCGAGTCTTCGAGCGCGACACGCGTGTATTTTTCATCAGACTGGAAATAGAGCACTTCCTCGACCGGGATCAGCCGCACGGTCTGGCCGACGCTCGCCTTTATCCAGCGCAGGTAATCGTCACCACCCAGCCCCATCCGCGCCGTAAGCTGCCGCAGCACGCCGGCCAGGTCCGACTCGTCGCCATCACTTTCGGAGGTCGGGGCGGGCGCCTGCAGCCGTTCCTTGAGCCGCACGATGGTTTCTTCCAGGCGCGCTTCGTTGAACGGTTTCAGCACGTAGTCGATGGCGCCGCGCTCAAACGCTTCCACGGCGTGCTCATCGTAGGCCGTGACAAAAACGATATGCGCACGTTTGCTGCGTCCGCGGCCGATCAGGCGTGCGGCTTCAAGCCCGGTCATGACCGGCATATGGATATCGAGAAACACCACATCGGGCTCGCGCTCTTCAAAAAGCGCAAGCGCTTCGGCGCCGTTGACCGCCTCGGCGCTCAGCTCAAGCTCCGGCCACAGTTTGCCGAGGCGAACGCGCAATTGTTCACGCAGCAGCGGTTCATCGTCGGCGATCAGGGCTGTGGGCATGAAGTGGCCTTCAGGGGGAACTGGTGGCTATCTGGATGTGGGCGACGACGCCCTGCGGCGGATTTTCCTCGAGGATCAGTTTCGCCGTTTTCCCATAGAGCGCCATGAGCCGTTCGCGAATATTCTGCAAGCCGATTCCCATGCCGGCAGAGTGCGAAAGTCCCTGCCCGCTATCAGCCACGCTCACGTCGATCATGCCCGCGTCGTCGCGCGTGGCGCGCACGTGTATTTCGCCGCCTTGCTGCAGCGGATCAATGCCGTGCTTGATCGAGTTTTCAACCAGCGTCATCAACATCATCGGCGGGAAGGCCGCGTTGCGCAGCTCTGCGGGAATGGCCACCGAGAACTTGAGCCGCGATCCCATCCGGAGTTGCTGGATATCGAGATAGGCCTTTGCCATGTCCGCTTCCCGGCCAAGGCGCGTGTTGCCTTCGCGCATTTCCGGAAGTGCCGCGCGCAGGTAAGTGATCAGGCTTTCCAGTGTTTTCGCTGCCAGCGGTGGATTCGCTTCCACCAGGTGCTGGACATTGGCCAGTGTGTTGAACAGGAAATGCGGTTCAATCTGCGCCTGCATCAGCTTGAGACGCGCTTCCAGCACCTGCTTTTCCAGTTCATGGCGTTGTGCATCCGCACGGGCGACTTCTGCTGCGGCGCGCGCCGCTTCTTCGCGGTATACAAGCACTGTCGCAGTAACTACACCTAGCGCAATGCTTGCGCCGGAGAAAATCACCATGCCCCAGAAGATGGCTTCGTTCTCGACCATCTCCGACAGCGACCGGCCGATGATGAGTCCCGAGGCAACAGTGCCCGCTACCGCGCCGACAACCAACGCAAGGAACTGCATCAGTGCCAGCTTGATCGACTTTGGCCGGAAGTGTGCATACAGGACACCGCTGACAATGAATGTCACGAGCATCACCACCGCCACGATCGACAGCCGCACCCACAAAAACCAGAACGGCAGCTCGTAGTTGAAATAAGGTTTGATGATGGCTGTTGCGACGGTCGTCAGGAAGACGGCGAGCGCCACCCGATGCAGGGAAAAGTTGCGCAGGAAACCGAGGAGTCCGGGAGCTTGATTCATGACCGAAGCATATCGCTTCATGGGTCATTGCGGGCGCAGTCTGCGATAGAGCGCGGAAAGACGGGGCCGGGGTGCGCCCAGGGCGGGAACTACCTGTTGCGCGGAAACATAATCACAATATCGCCACGCGGTCGCTGGATTTCCAGCGGCGCTGGAGCCCGGGACGGCGCGCATTTGCGAGGCCTGATGACCTGGATGCAAACAACGGGCGCAACGTTGCCGGTGTGGAAATTTGCGGCTGAATCGCAGGCAGGCCAGCCGCGGAAATGGCGCAGAGCTTACCGGCGATCGGTAGCAGTGGATTTGCCATGACCGCGTTCTTCTCGGGTCGCACCTCACCCTGGCTTGCTGACCGTTGCCATACGGAGCTGATGGCCCTGTGGATACGCACCCATAAAGCTGTGCCGGATTGCTGGACTGCATTGTCCTGGGAGGGGCCCTGCGACGGACGATAAGGCGAGTGAAATTTCTGGGCGGTATTCATGGTCGGTCCGGGTTCGCGGCGGGTGTCTGCGTTCAGTTGTTGGGGATTGCGGTTAATGATGCAAGGCAGTTGTGAAAAAACTGTGACAACAAAATGATGCGCGCGTCCAACCCAGTTCACTACGTAAAAAAATGCCCGGTCGCCTTGCGGCAACCGGGCAAATAGTCGAGGGAGGCTTCGACTTGGGATCGGCGCGCAGTGCTATTGCGGAAATCAGGCGTTGTCTTGCAGGCGCTGAGCGCTGACGATGATGGCGGCTTCGCGGTACAGGATCGGTTGCATGGCGGTGGGGGTCGGTGTGGCGACGGCGTGGACGATGCTGGATGCGGAGGCCATCACGGTTTGCGTCTCTGCATTCGCCATCGCGGAACCAATGGTAATCATCGCGAGGCCGGCTACCACCAGGGCACTCAACATCACATTGTCTTTGCTCGTTTTCATCGTCGTGTTCATTTGCGCGTTCCTTTTTTCCCGGTCATCAATACAAGTTGTATTGGAGTGACGCCAGATTAAAGTTCCGGCGGTGAACGCTCCACGGGAAAGCGACGAAATGCAAAAAATGGGGCTCGAGACGTTTAAAAACATCCGAATCGCGCTTACGAAATAAAAAAGGCGCGGAAATTTCCGCGCCTTTTTTGCTGCTACTCGAGTGAACCGTGTCGATTTACAGACCCGGTAAGGGTTTGCCCTAGCCGTGTGCGGCGTGTCCCGATACGGGGTGCGCGTGATGCTCATGCGGCTTGGTCAGCAGCGATCCCGCGACCATTCCCGCTGCCGCCATGATCACGCCGGCCAGTTGCGCAGGGAACGCTTCCCCGAGCTGCTTGAACACCAGGAAGACCAGCCACGTGAAAATGCCGAACACGATCGACGCGATCGCACCCTGGCGGGTGGCGCGTTTCCAGTAGAGGCCGCACACCAGCGGAATGAACGCGCCGACCAGGGTGACCTGATACGCGCTCGACACCATTTCATAAATCTGCGTACCCTTCATGGCGACCGCATACGCCAGCACACAGCACGTGAAGAAGAACAGCGTGACGCGAAAGGCCAGCAACTCCTGTTTGTCGGTGAGCCCCGGGCGCAGGTGCTTGTAAATGTTCTCGACGAAACTGGTGGAGGGCGCCAGCAGCGTCGCCGAGGCGCATGACTTGATGGCCGACAGCAGCGCGCCGAAAAAAACCACCTTCGCCCAGAACGGCATTTGCGTCAGGATGAGGGTCGGCAGGATTTTTTGCGGATCGTTGGCGAGAAATTCCTTGGTCTGCTCCGGCATGATGAGCACCGCACAGGCAACGATGAACATCGGCACAAACGCAAACACGAGGTAGCAAAGGCCACCGATCACGGCTCCACGCGACGCCGTCTTTGCGTCCTTGGCCGACATCACGCGCTGGAAGACATCCTGCTGCGGGATCGAACCCAGCATCATCGTGATCGCCGCCGCAATGAAGAAAACGATGTCCTTGAAATTGGCTGCAGGCGCCATGCGGAACCAGTCGTTGGATTGCGCGAGCGCCAGCACCTTGTCCGTACCGCCCGCCATGTTGCTCGAAATATAGGCAATGAAGGAGAGCCCGATGATCAGCACGATCATCTGGATAAAATCGGTCCAGGCCACGGCCAGCATGCCGCCGAAAATAACGTAGATCAGTACGGACAGTGTGCCGACGATCATGCCCGCTTCGGTGCTGATCTGGCCATCGGAGACGACATTGAACACCAGTCCCAGCGCGGTGATCTGCGCCGCCACCCAGCCCAGGTAGGACAGGATAATGGCCACCGAGCAGAAAATTTCCACGCCCTTGCCGAAACGCTTGCGATAAAAATCGCCGATGGTCAGCAGGTTCATGCGATAGAGCTTGGCTGCGAAAAATATGCCGACGAATATCAGGCAGAACGATGCGCCGAACGGATCTTCCACCACGCTGTTGAGGCCGCCGGAGACAAACTTGGCGCTGATGCCCAGCACAGTTTCCGCGCCGAACCAGGTGGCGAATGTGGTGGTTATGATCATGGCGAGTGGCAGGCTGCGGCCGGCGACCGCGAAGTCGGCCGAGGTCTTCACGCGCGTGCCGGCATAAACGCCGATCGCCAGCGTTCCCAGCAAATACACCACGACGAATCCAAGCAAATCGTTCATTCAGCGTTCCTTCAACGTTCTTGTGTCGCCATTGGTGGCGGGTTCATTGCCGCGCAGGCAGGTTTTCGACAGGCAAAATTCTAGCAAAAGGCCGGCCCAAGCCGTGCGCGAAATTGTAAGCGGCAGGGCTTTGTTTTGCGGCCGGTGAAACGTCAGTACCAGAACAGCAAGTACGCGTACATGCTGGCGACCAGCGAAATCATTACCAGCAGCGCCAGCAATACCGCCGATTGCATGCGTTGCGTGCGATTCAGCCGGTTGATTGCCGATTCAATCCGTTGCAGGCGCGCGGAGGGGTCATTTTCCAGCGCACGATGAATCAACCGTGGCAATTGCGGCAGCGAAGACGTCCACTGCGGCCCTTCTTTCCTGAGTTGCCGCAGCAGGCCGCGCAGGCCCAGCTGTTCGGACATCCATTTTTCCAGGATGGGCTGCGCCACCGGGCGCAGGTCCAGCTGCGGATAAAGCTGCCTGCCGAGACCTTCGACCTGCAGCAAGGTTTTCTGCAACAGCACCAGCTGCGGTTGGATCTCCATGCGGAAGCGGCGCGAGACTTCGAACAGCCTCAACAGCACATTGCCGAAATAGATTTCATTGAGCGGTTTGTCGAAAATCGGTTCGCACACCGCGCGGATGGCGCCCTCGAATTCATCGACACGGGTGGTCTTGGGCACCCAGCCCGCCTCAATGTGCGCGACTGCCACCGCCTTGTAATCGCGATTGAAAAACGCAGCGAAATTGCGCGCCAGGTAATTCTTGTCCTCATCGGACAACGTCCCCATGATGCCGAAATCGACGCCGGAATAAATGCCGCTCTTCAGCACAAAGATATTTCCCGGGTGCATGTCGGCGTGGAAAAATCCGTCGCGAAATACCTGCGTGAAAAAAATCTTCACACCGTCAGCCGCCAGCCGCGCAACATCGATGCCATGCGCCTTCAACCGTTCCAGATCATTCACCGGCAGGAAATCCATGCGCTCCAGCACCAGCACGTCGCGATGGGTGTAATCGAAATACACCTCCGGCACGTACAGCAGTTTTCCATCGGCAAAGTTGCGTCGCAGCGCTGAGGCGTTGGCCGCCTCGCGCACCATGTCGAGTTCATCGTGAATGGTCTTGTCGAACTCGGCCACCACTTCCCGCGGACGCAGCCGCTTGCCGTCGGCAAAGGTCATTTCGATCAGGTCCGCCACGACATATAGCAGGGCCACATCGCGCGAAATCGTTTCACCAATGCCGGGCCGCAGGATTTTTACCGCCACATCGCGTCCCGACAACTTGCCCCAGCCGATGGTGGCGAAGTGCACCTGCGCCATCGATGCACTGGCCACGGGGGTCAGGTCGAAATCGCTGAACACATCGTGGTAGCCGCCCATGCCGCCGCCGTAGACCCTGTTGAGGATGGTCTCGACCTCCGCTGCCGGGAAGGGTGGCACCTTGTCCTGCAAGGCAGTCAGCTCAAGGGCGATATCGGGTGGAACAAGGTCAGGGCGGGTCGACAATAATTGGCCGAACTTGATAAAAATCGGGCCTAGCCCTTCCAGCGCCTTGCGCAATCGCATGCCACGCGATTCGTTGAATTTGCGCCAGAAAAATATGCCGCCGATAAGTCCGCGCGCGAACCCGGGCGGCAGGAATTCATCCAGGCCGTAACGGATCACCACTGAGAGGATTTTGAGGAGGCGGAAGAGGCGCATTGAAGGGAGAATTCTAACCCGCGCCCCGCTATGACAGGCCATCGGCAACAAGGAAATTCCGCCGTGGCGGAGAGGCTTGCGTTGCAGGGCGGCAGGTTTGTTAGGACGTTATTCGCCCGGCAACCGCAGCTTTCCAAACAACATCCCGGTTTTGGTTCCGGCCAGTGTCTCCGCGGACTGTGTTTTCACATAAGGCAGTCGCCCGCCGACACCCATGAACATGTCGCGCAACGCGGGCAACAGGCGCTGGTCGGACTGGAACAGCGGCGTCAGCATGCGGCTGGCCCACTGGTAATAGCGCAGATGCGCACGGCGTTGGGTCGAGTAGCGCTCCAGCGCAGCCGCGACAGATTTGCTACTGGCAAACGCGCGCTGCAGCACCCAGGCATCCAGCAGCGCCAGGTTGGCGCCCTGCCCCAGCTGCGGACTGGTGGCGTGCGCGGCGTCGCCGATAACTACAACACCGTCGCCATGCCATGCCGGCATCCGCACATCACAATAGTCGGCGAAACGAAGTTGGCTGGTATCGGTGATATTTTCCAGCAGGCCCGCCAGTTGCGGCCACAGGCTGAGGAGTTGGGATTTCCATGATTGAAGCCCCGCGGCCTGCCACGCCTGGGCATCCTCCCTGCGCAAGCTCCAGAACAGGCTGACCAGCGGCAACCCGTCGCGCGTCAAGCGCCCGGTCGGCAGGATGCCCAGCATTTCGCGCGCGGCGCGATAACGCTGGTTGAGCACGCCGTCGAATTCACCGTTGCGGTCTTCACAGATCGTCCAGACCGCTCCCCATGGATAGGGCTCTACGCGGGCAGGCAGGCCGCACGCGGCGCGCATTTGCGAACGCATCCCATCGGCGGCAATGACCACGTCGAAGGCGCCCTGTTCGCGACCTTCGGAATCGCTTATCAGCGATTTGCCGCCATGCCAGCGCAGGGAAACAATATTTGCCCCATATCGGCACGTCACCCCGGCCGGAACCAGCGGACGTTGCAACAGCGTGAACAGCGCACCGCGATGCATGCCGAGGCCGAACGATCCGGGGCGCCAGTCGCGATACTGCATGTCCATCACCTTGCGGCCGTGCTGGTTCTCGCCGT
>JBDTWS010000165.1:0-8480 GCA_040006575.1 Betaproteobacteria bacterium | reverse complement strand
CGCGATGGACTTCATCGCGCACAAGAAGGGACTGGACGGCCAGTGCTTCCACCTGACCGACCCGGAACCGATGCGCATCGGCGAGATCCTCAACCTGTTCGCCAAGGCCGCACACGCACCGCAGATGACGATGCGGCTCAATTCCAAAATGTTCAGCTTCATCCCCAGCTATGTGCTGCAGGGAATGATGTCGGTGGCCCCGGTGCGCCGCGCGCGCAACCAGATCCTGGCGGACCTCGGCATTCCGAAAGACGTGTTCACATTCATCAATTACCCCACCAAATTCGACAATCGCGACACGGTCAAGGCCCTGAAAGGCTCAGGCATTACCGTGCCGAAGCTGGAGACTTATGCGTGGCGGTTGTGGGATTACTGGGAACGCCATCTCGATCCGGACCTGTTCATCGACCGCTCGCTGGAAGGCAAGGTCAAGGGCAAAGTGGTCGTGGTCACCGGCGGTACGTCCGGCATCGGTGAAGCCACCGCCATCAAGCTGGCCGCAGCCGGCGCCAAGGTCGCCATCGTTGCGCGCGATCCTGAAAAGGCGCAGATCACGTTGGCCAAGATCAAGGAAAACGGCGGCCACGCCAAGTTTTATTCCTGCGATCTTTCCGACCTGGCGAGCTGCGACAAGCTGGTCGCCAGCGTCCTCAAGGATTTCGGCACCTGCCACTACCTCGTCAACAATGCCGGCCGTTCGATCCGTCGCGGCATTGCCAACAGTTTCGACCGTTTCCATGATTTCGAACGCACCATGTCGCTCAATTATTTCGGCTCGCTGCGCCTCATCATGGGCTTCCTGCCGGCGATGATGAAGCAGAACGATGGGCAGATCATCAACATCTCGTCCATCGGCGTACTGACGCAGGCGCCGCGTTTCTCGGCGTATGTGGCATCAAAAGCCGCCCTCGATGCGTTCTCGGGTTGCGCCGCGTCCGAATTCGTCGACAACCACATCCACTTCACCACCATCAACATGCCGCTGGTGCGCACGCCGATGATCGCGCCGACCAAGATGTACAACAGCGTGCCGACGCTATCGCCCGAGCAGGCGGCCGACCTGGTGGTGGAAGCGATCGTCTACAAGCCTGTCCGCATCGCCACCCGCATGGGTATCGCCGGTGCGGTCATGCATGCGGTATCGCCGAAACTCACGCAGATCATCCTGAACACGGCGTTCCGCATGTTCCCGGATTCTTCAGCCGCGCAGACCAAGAAAGGCGAGGCGCCGAAAGAGGTAGAGATGACGCCGGAAGCGATGGCGTTTGCGCAGATTACGCAGGGGATTCATTGGTAGCTTGTCAGCCGTGACTGAACCGAACCAAGCTTCGCTTGCAGCAGCGATCAAGCATTGTGTCGCCGCCCAGGAATGGCAGATAGCTGCCATCAATCTGGGGACGGCGGCAGCCGATCGCGGCGAATTTACTGACCACCTGACACTCAAGACGAAGTGGGAAAAGCGCCTTGCGGTTCAAATGGATAAGACTCGTTAGAAAAGATAACCAAATGACGAAACTCAAAACCGGCGACACCGCCCCCGATTTCTCCGGCAAGCTCACCGACGGCTCCGCGGTGAATCTCAAGGACTATCGCGGCAAGAAACTCATCATGTATTTTTACCCGATGGACGATACGCCGGGGTGCACTGCGCAGGCATGTTCGCTGCGTGATGCCAACAAGGAGATCACCAAGAAAGGTGCGGCGATCCTCGGCGTGTCCACGCAGGATTCAGTGTCGCACCAGAAATTCACCGACAAATACAAACTGAATTTTCCGCTGCTGGCGGATACCGACAAATCCGTCGGCAAGGCGTACGGGACGATCGGTGGAGGTGGCTTGCTGTCCGCGGCCAAATCGCTGGTCGGCATGGCCGATCGCGTGACATTCATCATCGATGAAAAGGGCAAGGTTGCGCACGTGATCGACTCGGTCGACACGAAAAATCATGCCGAGGAAGTACTGGCATTGTTATAGACGTTTGCTGCAGTCAAATTCCACCTGAATCGAGCGTCGGCGCGGCTTCACAGCCACTTTCCCCCTGCGATCCGCCCCAATGCTTGAGTTTGACCTGCTGATTTTCGCTCAGGGCAACAACGCAGGTTTGCGAATCGCAGCAATCACGCGCTGCGTCACCACCTCCGAAAACATCAGTCCCACGTGCCCGATCCCGGATACCGGCACGTTCTCCGCCCAAGCCAACTCGGCAGACTCCGGCGGATAGACGAGATCGTCGTTCAACGTATAAATCGACAGCGTCGGCACACCATGCGGACTGGCCTCTTCCATGTCCGCGAGCGTTTCTATCCATGGACTTTCATGGCGCATCTGCGTTGCGCATTTGAACAACCCCAATCCCGCCAGCTGCGTGCCGTGATGCGGTGACCCCAGCGTGATGAATTGACGAATGCTGCCCGCGCCCGCCTGCGCCATGTGCGCACGCGTCACCAGTCCACCCATGCTGTGCGCGACGACGATAATTTTTTCCGCGCCGGTCTCGCGCTGGACCTCCGCCAGCCGCGCTGCAAATACCTCAACCATCTGGTCGATAGTGCCGGTCATCGGTTCCAGCGTAACGGTGTACACCGGCCCCAGCCCGGCATCAGCCAGCCGTTTGCGAAACCGCACCCACATGCCGCGATTGGAAAAAAAACCGTGCACCAGCAGGATCGGCGTGCCGTCGCTTTTGCCGATGGGATCGTCGCCCAGCGCTTGTTGCGGGAAGGCCTGGCTCCAGTTATAGCTGACCAGCCACGCACGCAATTCACTCATCAGTCCGGCAAGGCTGTTGCCGATAGGCAGCGAACGGCCGTCGCGCCACCGCAATGTAGCGGCCACCAGCCAGCTTGCCATTGAATGCGACAGCCGCCAGCAGGAAGCAATCGCGACGATGATCGCCGCGATCATCACCGGCTCCACCCCATTGCGCCGAAGACGCACAACCAGCCAGAAATAAAACGTGGCCTCTATCAGCAACATGGCGCGAATGAGCACCTGCAGCATCAGAGAGGGCTCCACCATTTCAGCAGCCACAGGACCAGCATGCCCAGCGCCATAGTGCCGAAAATATCCTTGGTCTTGTATGCGTACGTTGCTGCCGTCAGCCCTGCCGCGATGCGATAGAAGTTAAACACTTCGCCGGTCGGAACATCCCGGAACAGGATATCCGGCACCGCCAGCGCAGGCAGCACGGCGGCCGCAACATACTTGAGGCTGTCCAGCAGCCATGCAGGAATTTTTGCGTCGGGCGGCAGCACGATGAACGACGCACGAATTCCCAGCGTGAGCACGCCGGCAAAAATCACCGTGAGCCAGTTGCTCCAGTCGAAGCCGCTCATGACGCCCCCTCCGTCCCGACATTCCTGAAGCGCTCCATCAGCAATCCGGCCAGCACACCGGCCACGGAAGCGACCATCAAGCCCAGCTTCAACGGCAGCGACATGCAAAACGCCGCAGTCAGCGACGCGACAATTGCGGCTGTCCAGTGACTGCGCGTGCGCAACGCCGGCATCACCAGCGACAGGAACACCAGTGGAATGGCGAAGTCCAGCGACCACGTCACCGGCACCAGCGTGCCTGCAAACAACCCCACCGCCACGCCCGCCTGCCACACCCACCACATGGTGCTGGAGGCGCCCAGGTAATAGGCGTCCATGTGCATGGGCGGATCGTGCTTGTCAAAACGCGTGGTGACCAACGCGAACGCGTGGTCGGTCATCAGGTAGGAAAACAGCCATTTGCGCGCCGTCGGCGTATGGCGGAAATACGGCGCCATCGCTGCGCTGTACATCATCAGCCGCAGGCTGACGATCACCACCGTCAGCACCACAATTCCGGGTGGCGCGTTCTGCGCCATCAGCGAAATGGCCGCCAGCTGGCCCGCGCCCGTAAACAGGATGAACGACATCCCCAGTGCAAGCCAGGGATCGATACCGGCAGCGGCAGCGGCGGCGCCCGTGATCAGGCCGAACGGAATATTGCCGAGGATACCGGGCGCCTGATCGCGCAGGCCGGCGAGGAAGGCCGAGCGGGTTGTGTTCATGTGAGGATAAACGGCAGAGGCACGAGAAAGCCAAGCCTGCGGAAATGGAACAGCAGGCAATGCAGCGATTTTACCTGCAGCACACGCAAGAACCCCGCAGCCCCATGCGAAAATGCCCCGCATGATCCTATACGCCCTCACCATCTTCGTCTCTGCCTTCCTGCTGTTCCTCATCCAACCCGTCATTGCCAAACAAATCCTGCCCTGGTTCGGTGGATCGGCTGCCGTGTGGACGACCTGCCTGGTGTTTTTCCAATGCGCGCTGCTGGCGGGCTATTTCTATTCCGACCTGACCACCCGCAAGCTCACCGTAAAAAAACAGGCGATCCTGCACCTGGTGCTGACAGTGATCGCCATCGCGCTGCTGCCGATCATTCCCGATGTGGCGTGGAAACCGCAGGGCACGGAACAACCGAGTCTCCGCATCCTCCTGCTGCTGACCGCTACCATCGGCCTGCCCTACTTCCTGCTGGCCACCACCAGCCCGCTGGTGCAGGCCTGGTTCGCGCGCAGCTATCCGGATGCAAGCCCCTACCGGCTGTTTGCCTTGTCCAATCTCGCCTCGATGCTGGCGCTGATCGGCTATCCGTTCGTCTTCGAGCCGTGGATCAGTACGCGCCAGCAGGCGCTGGGCTGGTCGATCGGCTTTGTGATGTTTGCGTTGTTGATCGCCGCAGCGGCGTGGCGCGGCGTTCGTCCGCAGCCTTTGGCAGCAGAAGCCGAGATCGATATTTTTGATATCGGCGAGCCGGTTGCATCGGCAACCCCCGTTCCTGCTGCCCCCTCCGGAAAAGACAAGCTGCTGTGGATCGCCTTGTCCGCGCTGGGCTCGATATTGCTGCTGGCCGTGTCCAACCACCTCACGCAAAATATTTCCTCGATCCCGTTGCTCTGGGTCGGGCCGCTGGTGGTTTATCTCCTCACTTTTATCCTGACGTTCGACGCGAAAGAAGGAAAAGACGGCTGGTACCAGCGCTTCCTGTTCGTGCCGCTGCTGGGAATATCCCTGATCGCCATGTGCTGGATGCTGGCAGACCCGGACCTGCATTTCAAGCTCTACCTGCAGATCAGCGTTTTCCTCACCGGACTCTTCATCGCCTGCATGTTCTGTCACGGCGAGTTGGTGCGACGCAAACCGCATCCCGCACACCTGACGACGTTCTACCTGATGGTCTCGGTCGGCGGTGCGCTGGGCTCGCTGCTGGTGGGCGTGGTCGCCCCGCTCACCTTGCCTGCCTACTACGAACTCGAGATCAGCCTGGTATTGGTGGCGATCATGGCGACGTTCCTGTTATGGAGAAGCGCGCACATCGTGGTCACCGTGGCTGCCGCCTGTGTTGCCGTGTTTTCACTGGTGGCGGCGGTCTACACGATCAAGCTGTTCCGCGAAGACGTGGTGGTCATGACGCGCAATTTCTATGGCACCTTGCGGGTGAAGGAATATTCGAAACCGAATGTGGAATTCCCCAAGCGCTCGCTCATCCATGGCGCGATCCTGCACGGCGATCAATACCTCGAAGCGCCGTACAGCCGCGCGGCCACCACCTATTACAAAGCCAAATCCGGTATTGGCCGCATCCTGCTGCTGAAAGAAAAACTGAATCCCGATGTCCCGCGCAAGGTCGGCATCATTGGGCTCGGCACCGGCACTATCGCTGTGTACGGCACCAAGGGCGATACTTATCGTTTCTACGATATCAATCCCGCTGTCGTCACCATCGCCAATCGCGATTTTACTTATCTGAAAGACTCGCCCGCAACGATTGAAATCTCGCTGGGCGATGCGCGGCTCAACCTGGAACGTGAACCGGCGCAGAATTTCGACGTGCTGGCCATCGATGCCTTTTCCAGCGACTCAATCCCGGTGCACCTCATCACGCTCGAGGCGGTGGAGATTTACCAGAAGCACATGAAGCCCGACGGCGTGATTGCGTTCCACGTGTCGAACCGATTCCTCGACCTGAAACCGGTCGTGCAGCAGATCGCCGAAAAACGTGGCCTCGAAGTCGCCTGGGTACGCGATACCTATGACGACGGCTCCACCACCAGCGACTGGGTGCTGCTGACGAAAGCGAAAAACCTGCTGCTGAAACCCGAAATTCTTGAAGCAACCTATATCATCCCGCCCGAACCCGGCTGGCGTGTGTGGACCGATGATTTCAACAACCTGGTGCAGGTGATGAGATAAACGTGGGAGTGGAAAGCGAGTGCAAAAAATGACCGCGAAATTTCTCCCGCAACGAGGCGTCGCATGAGCCATGTGGTGGTTCTCGGTGCCGGCATCATCGGCATCACGACGGCGTATTACCTGCACAAGGCGGGGCACCAGGTCACTGTCGTCGAACGCAATCCGCATGCGGGGCTCGAGACCAGCTATGCCAACGGCGGCCAGCTTTCCTATAGTTATGTGGCGCCGCTGGCAGGACCGGGTGTGGTGCCGAAAATTCCGCCGTGGCTGTTGCGTGCCGATTCGCCGCTGCGTTTCTATCCGCGTTTCGATGTCGACCAGTGGCGCTGGTGCCTGGCCTTCCTGAAAGCGTGCAACCGGCCGCAGGCGGAGATTTCCACGGTGCATCTGCTCAGGCTCGCGTATTACAGCCGCAGCCTGATCCACGAGATCGTCGCCACCGAATCGCTGAAATTCGACTACTGCCGCAACGGCAAGCTGGTGATTTTTTCAGACCAGGCCGGGTTTGACGGCGCCAAACGCACGCTGGATTTCCAGCGCGCGTTCGGCAGCGAACAGAATGCGCTCGATGGCGACGCCTGCCTGGCGCTGGAGCCGGCGTTGCAGCATATCCGCCATCGTGTGGTGGGCGGCATTCATACGCCCTCCGAAGATGCCGGCGACTGCCATGATTTTTGCGCGGCGATGGAAACGCTGTTGCGCTCGCGCGGCGTCACCTTCCGCACTTCGGAAACCGTGCAGCGTTTCGTTACCGAACCACGTGGCGGAAAAAAGGCTATCCGCAGCATCGTCACCGACCGCGGTGAACTGGAGGCAGATCATTTCGTGATGGCGATGGGCGCCGGGAACGCATGGCACGCCAAGATGCTGGGCTTCTACCTGCCGATCTACCCGCTAAAAGGGTACAGCCTCACGCTCGACACCAGCACCGCACATACCCCTGCCAGCGCACCCCGCATCAGCGTGACCGACAGTGCTTACAAGGTCGTGTATGCGCTACTGGGAAAAGAGCTGCGCATCGCCGGCATGGCCGACATCGCGGGATACAACACGACGCTGGATCGCGTACGCGTGAACCTGCTCATCCGTCATGCGCAGGCGGTGTTTCCCGATGCCGGCGATTACACGGCCGACCTGAAACCCTGGTGCGGCCTGCGTCCTGCAACACCAAAGGGCACGCCGATCATCGGCGGTTCACCCTATGAAAATCTCCATCTCAACGCCGGCCACGGTGCGCTGGGCTGGACGCTGTCGTGCGGTTGCGCGAAGGTGGTGAGCGACATGGTCTCCGGCGGCGATCCGGAAATTGCGCTGGAAGGATTGACGCTTGCGTCCTGATGCGCCGCTGCACGCGACGCTGTGGCGCGGCGCGAAGCCCGCAGTTCCGCTCAACATCATCGCGGTGATCAGCGGCGGCCTGGCGCTTGATGCGGCATTCGGCTGGCCGGGACAAATCGCGGCGATCGCATGGACGTTTGCTGTCTTTGCCTGGCTGTATCGCGTCGGTGGTCCGGAAGAAAAGCGCGTGTTGATCCTGTGCACCGCTATCGCCGGCATCGGCGAGGTCATTCTTTCGCTGGTGTGGGGACTCTACGATTACCGGTTCCATAACGTCCCGCTGTTCGTGCCGCCGGGGCACGCGCTGCTGATGACGCTGGGGCTGGTGTTTTCGCGGCATGTGCATCGCATCGGCGTATGGGTGATATCGCTCGCCGCGCTGGCGTGGGCAGTGTACGCCTGGGTGGCCGGGTTCGATCGCTTTGGTGTGGCGCTGTTCGGGATCTATGCATTCTGCATTGTCACCAGCGGTGCAAGATCGCTTTACGCGACGATGTTTGTGGCGGCATTGACGATGGAACTGTACGGGACCGCACTAGGCAACTGGACGTGGCGGCCATTGGCGCCGTGGGTGGAATTGACTTCGTACAATCCACCGTTTTCCGCTGGCGCGTTTTATTGCATGCTGGATTTGCTGGTGCTGGGGGCGTTGCGGGTTTGGGAGAAACGCAGCGGGGTTGCGGTTAAAGGGTAATTTTCTCTAGGGGAAACAGATGAAAGTCTAGTTCTGTAGCGCTTCTTCGAGGCTTTTTGGCCGGGAAGTGGCGCTGGTGCTGGAGTTTGACCCCTGACATTCGACTCCATCCGCAAAAAAGCGAACGGCGATTCACTACGAACGACACTGGGTCCCCGCCCGGCGCAACCCTTGTGGTTGTTCGCGGGGACGACGGTGTTACGCGACCTTTGTCACGCCAC
>JBDTWS010000164.1:0-8512 GCA_040006575.1 Betaproteobacteria bacterium | reverse complement strand
GCGGAGAACCAAACTCCAGCATTGGCGCGCCTCGCAGGTCAAAATATGCCGGGAAGCCGCGTACTTCCTCGAGTTTTCAATCCAACTCAAAACGTTTCTGGGCTTGTTCGTAGTCAGCGTAATCGTGATGAATACTATTGCGCGGATAAAGTGACTGGCGCGATGCCAACGATTCATGAATCGCAATCACGACGGGCACTTCCTCGAATTCGCATTCGTATGAAAGGACATTGCGCCGCGCCGGTCCTCTTCGATCGTGAACACGCTCTGAAAGCGTAAAGCGGACGCCGGCATTCAGGAGATAAAGCTCAAACTCCTTGGCCTCCGTGCCAATGAGTTCGAGTTCAATTTCGCTGTATTCATTGGCTGTACCCGCCAGCACTGCACCTGTAAGGCGCGGCGAAAATTGTTCTATCCGCTGCATCAGCCGCAATGCGGTTTCACGCAACAAGCGCAAGGCGTGTGGCTGGGTCTCCGGTTCGAACAGCGCCAGGTGATCGACCAGGGCATGCTCGATTTCGATGTTGTCCGGCAGCGATCCGCTATCCGCTATGCCGAGTTGCCTGGCAGCCTTCAATTTGGCCGCATGCCGATCGGTCTGCCCTTCCGCGATAAGTTTTGCCGCCAACCGGGCAATGGCCCCGCGAACTTTTCGGTTACTTTGTTCGCCTTCCGAACCGTGATCGATGCCGCGGTGTGAGGCGGCATCTTTGCGAAAATCCTTGCGCCGTCGGCTCATCAGAAGATCTGGTTCTTCACTTCTTCCGATGGTTTGTTTGCCTCGCGCAAACTGGCGGGCCCGTCGTTCAGGTTGGACACTGATTCGGCGTAGACAAACTCGGTGAGTACTTTTCCATCCTTACCCACGTCACCCGAAAGGGGAACGCTGACGATCCCCGGTGGCGGCTCGAACGGCAGCTCCTTCACGCCTTTGAGCGCCTTGGCCATGTAGTTCATCCAGATCGGCAGTGCCGCCTGCCCGCCGGTTTCATTCTTTCCAAGGTCGGTAGGGGTGTCATAGCCGATCCATGCGATCGCCACCATGGCCGGACTAAATCCTGTGAACCATGCGTCGATGTGATCGTTTGTGGTTCCCGTCTTCCCGGCCAGGTCGTGCCGGCCCAGGGACATGGCGCTCGCTGCGGTGCCGTACCGGACTACGTCGCGCATCATGCTGGCCATGATGAAGGCATTGCGTGGATCGATTACCCGCTCTGCCGCTTTCTGGCCGGTTGGAGGTGTCGGGTCACCATCGACCCCCGCGCGTTCAGGGTTGGCCTCGAAAAGTACGCCACCCTTGTCATCGGTGATCTTGCTGATGAAATAGGGTTTGACACGGTAGCCGCCGTTGGCAAATACCGAATAGGCTCCGGCCATTTGCAACGGCGTTGCCGCGCCGGCGCCCAGCGCCATGGGCAAATACGCCGGATGCAGTTTGGGATCAAATCCAAAACGCGTGATGTAGTCCTGCGCATAGTTGGTACCGATGGCCTGCAACACGCGAATCGACACCATGTTCTTCGATTTGGCCAACGCCGTGCGCAGGCGCATCGGGCCGTCGTATTTGCCATCGTAATTCTTGGGTTCCCAGACCTGCCCGCCATTGCGGCCGGGATCGAATACGATCGGCGCGTCGTTGACAATGGTCGCCGGCGTAAAGCCCTTTTCAAGCGCGGCAGAATAAATGAACGGCTTGAAACTTGAGCCCGGCTGGCGCAAGGCTTGGGTGACGTGGTTGAATTTGTTGGCGGCAAAGTCGAAGCCTCCCGCCAGCGCGCGGATAGCGCCGTCGCCAGGCTCCACAGAAACCAACGCGGCTTCGACTTTGGGTAGTTGGGTAATCACCCATGCGCCCTTGTCATCCGTACCCAGGCGAATAATCGAGCCCCGAACAGGTTTAAGTGCCGAGGCTTTGTCGGCCAGCGCGCGTGCAACAAACTTCAACGCGTCGCCACTCAGCTTGACCACTTCGCCGCGCTTTGTGTGAGCGACCACTTGCTTGGCATCGGCCTCCAGAACTATGGCAGGCATCAGATCGCCAATAATCTCCTTCTCCGCCAGGGCCTCATCCACCGCCTCTGCGATCTCGTCTTTTTCCGTACCCAACTGCACCAACCCTTCCGGTCCGCGATACCCGTGCCGGCGGTCATATTCCAGGACGCCACGGCGCAACCCGAGCACCGCTGCCTCCTGATCGGCGCGGCGGATGGTCGTATAAATGCGGATGCCGCTTACGTAAGCCTTTTCGCCATACTGCTCAAACACTTCCTGCCGGGCCATTTCGGCCACGTGCTCTGCGCTTACCGCGTACATCTGGCGTTCGCGATTCAGCTTCAGTACTTCTTCCTTCGCGTGCTTCAGCTCGTCGTCCTTGATAAAGCCGAGCTCATGCATGCGCCGGAGCACGTATTGCTGGCGCAGGCTGGCGCGGGTGAGATTATTGAAGGGGTTGTATTGCGACGGCGCCTTGGGAATCCCGGCCAGCATGGCCGCCTCGGCGATCGAAAGTGCACTGACGTTCTTGCCATAATAGACCCGGCTCGCTGCCGCAAATCCGAACGCGCGGTTTCCCAGGAAAATATGATTGAGGTAGATTTCAAGAATCTGATCCTTTGTCAGGCTGCGCTCAATCTTGAAAGCCAGTAACCACTCCGAAACCTTGCGCGTGAGCGTTTGTTCGTTGGTCAGGAAGAAATTTCGTGCGACTTGTTGGGTGATCGTGCTGGCGCCACCCTTGATTTTGCCGGCCATGACGTTGGTCGCTGCGGCCCGCGCCAGACCCAGGTAGTCAACACCACCGTGCTGGTAAAAACGCTCGTCTTCAGCGGAAATGACCGCCTGCTTCATGACGGCGGGGAAATCCTGCACACGCACGAAGGAGCGTTTTTCCTCGCCAAACTCACCGATCACATCGCCTTCCAGCGTGTAAACTCGGAGGGGTAATTTGGGACGATAATCCGTAACTGCTTCAATCGAAGGCAGATTCGGATATAAAAGAATGACGGTCAGTGTTGCGATAGCCAGTGCTACCAAAACCAGCGAGACCAGCAGGATCAGGGGATAAAACCACCAGCGTAAGCTCATGTCGGCCTGTGTTAGACGTTTGGAATGCGACGTTCGAAATGCGTTTGGATGTCAATTATATCGGGCGGCACCTGCCAATCCGTTGAAGAAGTGGCTGGTGATGAGTTCAAATAGTGGCTAAATCGTGCGCGGCATGTATGCTGCAGCGCAATTAAAGCCTTTTCTAGCTTTAAAAGAAATTGCTTTACACGTCCACGGCTTGTTGCTAGGATTTAATGTAATTTGTGCGTAATAGGCCGTAAGTTCAAATCACTCCAAGGGCCAGGCAACTACCATGTTTAAAGAAAAACTGGCGTCCCAGTTCGATTTCCTGAGGGCAAAAGCTCCGCCATTGATAGGGGTCGACATCAGTTCGTCCTTCATCAAGATCGTCGAAATTGCCGAGGCGGGCAAAGGTCTTTATCGCGTTGAGCGTTACGTTATCGAGCCTTTGCCGAAAGATACGGTAACGGACGGCAACATCGCCAACATTGAAGCCGCCGGCGAAGTGATGAAGCGCGCCCATAAGCAAATGGCCACGCGCATCAAGAACATAGCCCTGGCGCTGCCGTCGTCGGCCGTTATTACCAAGAAAGTATTACTAAACGGTAATCAGCGCGAAGAGGACATGGAGTACCAGGTACAGTCTGAGGCCAATCAATACATTCCGTTCAGTCTGGACGAAGTTAATCTCGACTTCCAGGTGATCGGGCCCGCGCCGAACAGCGAAGAGGAAGTAGAAGTCCTGATCGCCGCGTCGCGCAAGGAAAAAATCGAAGACCGTGTCGCCGTTGCCGAAGCAGCCGGATTGAAAACAACTGTGATGGACGTCGAGTCCTACGCTGCCCTGGCCGCGTTCGACATGATCAAGGGTTCGGCGACCGGCATCGAAAACAAGGATGTCACCGCAATCGTCGACATCGGCGCGCAGACCACTCGTGTGACGGTGCTGCATGAAGACCAGCAGGTCTATTCGCGTGAACAGCAGCTCGGCGGTTTCCAGTTGACGCAGGATATTTCCCGCCAGTTCGGCATGCCGATGGAAGAAGCGGAAGTGGCCAAGAAGAGCGGTGGCCTGCCCGACAATTACCATTCCGACGTGTTGCAGCCGTTCAATGAAAAAGTCGTGCTTGAAGTGTCGCGTGCACTGCAGTTCTTCTTCACGTCAACCCAGTTCAACAAGGTCGATCACATCCTGTTATGTGGCGGCAGCGCGGTGCTGGACGGCCTGGAAGAAATGATCGACCAGCGCACCCAAGTCCATACGCTGGTGGCCAATCCGTTTGCCAACATGGCGCTGTCCTCGAAAATCAAACCGCGCCAGCTCACCATCGATGCCCCGGCACTGATGGTTGCGTGCGGCCTGGCCATGCGGAGGTTTGATCCAGCATGATGCGCATAAACCTACTCCCGCATCGCGAGGAGAAACGAAAAGAACGGCAGAAACAGTTTGCCGTACTGGCGGGGCTAACGGCCGTGCTCGCGCTCGCCGTAGCCGGCCTGCTCTGGGTGTTGTTCGACGGACAGGTCGCCAACCAGAACAATCGCAACAAATATCTCAATGATGAAATCGCCAAGCTCGAAAAGCAGATCGATGAAATCAAGAAGATCCGCGACGAGACCGCGTCGCTGCTGGCCAAGAAGCAGGTGGTGGAAGGATTGCAGAGCAATCGTTCGGAACCTGTTTACTTGCTGGACCAGTTGCTCCGCCAGTTGCCTGAAGGGCTGTACCTGAAGTCCATCAAGCAAACCGGCACCAAAATCAACGTTACGGGCTATGCGCAATCTAACGCGCGGGTTTCGGCCTTCATGCGGAACATTGAGGCTTCGCCTTACCTCGAAAATCCCAACCTGATCGAAATCAGGGCAGTCACGGTAAACAGCCAGCGCGCCAATGAGTTCAGCCTTGATTTCGCGATCAAGCGGGCCAAGGCCGACGATGGCAAGAGCGGACCGAAGAAAGCTGGTCCCGCCACCGCCAAGCCAGCGGAGAAAAAAGCATGAACAAGTGGCTAGAAGAACTACGACAGCTTGACACCAAGAACCCGGGAAACTGGCCTTGGCCGTTCAAGATCGCCGCATTTGCGCTGATTTTCATCGGCATCATGGTGGCCGGTTATTTCCTCCTGTATCAAGGCCAGCTCTCCGACCTCGAAACGTTGGAAAAGAAGGAAGTTGAACTGAAGACGACTTTCCTCGAAAAGAAGAAGCTGGCCGTGAACCTTGAGGCTTACCAGCAGCAGCGCGCGGAAATCGAGCAATCGTTCGGTGCCTTGCTGAAACAGTTGCCGACACGTTCCGAAATGGACGCCCTGCTGATCGACATCAACCAGGCCGGCCTGGGCCGTGGCTTGCTGATGGACCAGTTCAAGCCGGCGCCGGTGGAAACAACCACCGAGTTTTACGCCGAGCGTCCTATCAGCCTGAAGGTCGTGGGCAACTATCATGACCTCGGTGCATTTGCGAGTGACGTCGCCAAGCTGCCGCGTATCGTGCTGCTGAATGACCTGAACGTTTCGATCGTCAAGGATGGCACGTTGACCATGGATGCGGTTGCCAAGACATACCGCTACCTGGATCCGGATGAAGTTGCCGCGCAACGCAAGACAGCCAAGGCTGCAGCCAAGCCAGCGGGAGCGAAATGATGAAAAATCATGCCAAGCTCTTCACCCTGATCGCTGCTTCGTCGCTGTTGCTCACGTCCTGCGGTGAAGGATTTTCCGATCTCCGCAGTTTCGTCAAGGAATCCGACAAGAGTGTCGTTCGCAAGATCGACCCGCTACCGGAAGTGAAACCGTTCGCGCCATTTGCGTACGATGGTTTCGACCTACCCGACCCTTTCAAACCGCGGAAACTTGCGGTCAAGCAGAACGATGCAAGTGGCCTGGCACCGGACTTGAATCGCCGCAAAGAGCCGCTTGAAGCCTTCCCGCTGGAACAATTAAAAATGGTCGGCACGCTTTCACAGGCGGGAGTCACCTATGCGCTGGTACGCGCAGACAAGACTTTGTATCGCATAAAAAAGGGTAACTATCTTGGTCAGAATTTCGGTCTCATCACTGAAATTACCGACACCGAAGTTAAATTGAAAGAAATCGTTCAAGACACCGCCGGAGACTGGACGGAGCGCCAAAGTGTGCTGCCGCTGCTCGAAGGAAATGTGGGAGGCAAATCGTGATTCAGACAAACCGGACAAACACTGCTCGAATGCTCGCGGGACGCTTGTTCGCGTGTGCCGTCGTATTGGCGGGCATGATCGTAAGTTCAACCGCCGCAGCGCAGGCAAACCTCCTTCAGTCCATCAACACCTCCACCCTGCAAGGCGGCAAGGTTGTCGTGCGGGTTAATTTCAAGGATCCCCTGCCCGCAGCGCCTCCCGGGTTCACGGTAACCAATCCTGCCCGTATCGCGATCGACCTGCCCGGCGTGTCCAACGCACTTGGCAAGAACACCGTGGATATTGGTGAAGGCGACGTGCGCTCGGTGAGCGTAGTTGAAGTTCCCGGCCGCACCCGCCTTGTCGTCAACCTGTCACGTTCACTTAGCTACACCTCCGTGCTTGACGGCAACGCGCTGGTCATTACCATGGACGGCGCCGCGCAGAATGCCGTGAAGGAAACGGCAACCATTACCAAGTTCGCCGAACCGTCAGCCACACTGGGCGTGCAGAAACAGAGCTTGCGCGACGTTGATTTCCGTCGTGGCGACAATGGCGAAGGGCGCATCCTGGTCGATCTTTCGTCGGCAAGCACCGGCATCGATATCCGGCAGCAAGGCAAGACCATCATCGTCGACTTCATCAATACCTCGATACCACGCAACCTGGTTCGCAGGCTTGATGTCATCGACTTCGCGACGCCCGTGCGGTATGTCGATGTCATCGAACAGGGTGCCAACACCCGCATGGTCATCGAACCCAAAGCCAACAGCCTGTGGGAATACTCGGCCTATCAGACGGACACACAGTTCATCGTCGAAGTAAAGGCGATGAAAGAAGACCCGAACAAGATGGTTCAGGGCGTCATTGGTTATGGCGGCGAAAAGCTCTCGCTGAATTTCCAGAACGTTGAAGTTCGCGCCGTCTTGCAGGTGATCGCCGACTTTACCGGCCTTAACATCATCACCAGCGACACCGTCGGCGGCAGCCTGACGCTGCGGCTTAAAGATGTGCCGTGGGATCAGGCGCTGGACATCATCCTGCAGGCCAAGGGATTGTCAAAGCGCAAGAACGGCAATGTCGTTCTGATTGCACCGTCGGATGAACTGGCGACCAAGGAAAAACTCGCGCTCGAAGCCACCCAGCAAATTTCCGAACTCGAGCCGCTGCGCACCGAGAGCTTCCAGCTTTCATACAGCAAGGCGGACGATGTGAAGCGCCTGGTGTCTGACCGCGACACAAACATCCTGTCCAAACGCGGCCGCGCCACGTCAGACACGCGTACCAATACGATCTTCGTCAATGACACCCCATCCAAGCTCGACGAAGTACGCCGCCTCATTGCGCAACTCGACGTACCGGTCCGCCAGGTGATGATCGAGGCACGCATTGTGATCGCCGACGACAAATGGGGCTCGCAATTGGGTGCTCGCTTCAACCTCGCCTCAGGCTCAACCAGCGGTGGCCGCAATATCGGCGTCGCGGGCAGCCTCGGTACGGCGCAAACGATTTCCAATGGCACCATCCTGCCGATTAACACGGGCGCATCACCACTCGCCGTGAATCTGCCGGTACCGGGTGCAGCCGGAACGTTGGGCGTGAACATCCTCAACGTCGCGAACGGAAACCTGATCGGCCTTGAGCTCTCAGCGCTGGAATCCGACGGACGTGGCAAGGTGGTATCCAATCCACGTATCGTCGCACCGGACAAGAAGAAAGCCACGATCACGCAGGGAACTGAAATTGGCTATCAAACCTCGGCGGCAAACGGTGGTTCGACTATCACGTTCAAACCGGCCATCTTGTCACTTGATGTAACGCCGCAGATCACGCCGGACGACAAGGTCATCATGGACCTGGAAATCCGCAAGGATTCGGTCGGCTCCCTGGTTGGCGGAATCCCCTCCATCGACACCAAGACCCTGAAGACATCAATCCTCGTGGACAACGGCGACACCGCCGTCCTGGGTGGCATCTTTGAAACCGTGACACGCACCGACGTATCCAAGGTGCCGCTGCTCGGCGACATCCCTTTCCTGGGCGCGTTGTTCAAAAACACGGTGAAGCAGCAGGACAAGACCGAACTCCTGATCTTCATCACGCCGCGCATCATCAAGGAATCTCTGACGGTTCGTTAAGCGCGGTGTTCACGCCGGATGTCGCAAGACACCCGGCGCAGGACGAAAAAGAACTGACCCGCTAACAAGCAAAAACCAGTTCACACCCGCTCGGGGCGCTCGCAAGGCGCCCCGTTTTGTTTGCGCCGTGATACCGATTTTGTATTGACCCCGA
>JBDTWS010000163.1:0-8570 GCA_040006575.1 Betaproteobacteria bacterium | reverse complement strand
AATTTATCCGGGTTCCACCAGAACGAGGGGCATGCCGTCGAGCAGCACGCGCACAAAATGCATTCGTACAGTCCGTCGAGTTCGAGGCGATCATCGGGCGATTGCAGGCGCTCTTTTTCAGGCGGCGGATCGTGGTTGATGACGAACGGCTTGATCGAGTTGTACTGCTTGAAGAATTGCGTCATATCGACGATGAGGTCGCGGATGATGGGCAGCCCCGGCAGCGGGCGCAGCTTCACCGGCTCCTTCAGGTCGGCAATCTTGGTGATGCAGGCGAGGCCGTTCTTGCCGTTGATGTTCATGGCGTCGGATCCGCACACGCCTTCGCGGCAGGAGCGGCGCAGCGCCAGCGAATCGTCGATCGACTTGATGCGGATCAGCGCGTCCAGCAACATGCGGTCCGACGGTTCGAGCTGGATGTCGTACTCCTTGAAGTACGGCTTCTTGTCGGTATCCGGGTCGTAGCGTTCGATGAGAAATTTCATGCTGTGTCCGTGGCGATTTGGGTTGGCTGCGGCAATCGTTTTGGTTCGTGCGTTTTAATGCGGCGCTAGTACGTTCGCGCCTTCGGTGCGAAAGATTCCACCGTCAGCGGTTTCAGGTTGACCGGCTTGTAATCGAGCCTGTTACCCTCTTTGTACCAGAGCGTGTGCTTCAACCAGTTCTGATCGTCACGGCCGTTGACGAAGCCGGGACGGTCGTGGAAATCCGCGCGGTCATGCGCACCGCGTGTTTCCTTGCGGGCTTCGGCGGAGACCATCGTCGCGACGGCCACTTCGATCAGGTTTTCCAGTTCCAGCGCCTCGATGCGCGCGGTATTGAACACTTTTGATTTGTCGCCGATGCCGATCGACTTGGCACGCTCGGCCACTTGCTTGATTTTCTCGACGCCTTTTTCCAGCATGTCGGGAAAGCGGAAAACGCCGCAATGTGCCTGCATGGTCTGGCGCATCTCATTGCCGACTTCGTGCACGCTTTCAAAATTTTTCTGACCGTCGAGGCGTGCGATGCGTGCCATCGAATAATCGCCGGCATCTTTAGGCAGGTCGCGGTGCGTATTGTTTTCCCTGATGTAGCGGATCATCGAATCACCCGATGATTTGCCCATCACCAGCAAGTCGGTCAGCGAGTTGGTACCGAGGCGATTCGCACCGTGGATCGACGCGCAGCCGCATTCACCGGCCGCATAAAAACCCTCGACGATGGCATTGCTGTTGCCGTTTTTCGGGATGACGACTTCGCCGTGATAGTTGGTCGGAATGCCACCCATCTGGTAGTGGCAGGTCGGCACCACCGGGATCGGCTCCTTGGTGCAATCAACGTTGCCGAATTTCAGCGCGATTTCGCGAATGCCGGGCAGGCGCTTGTTGATGACTTCGGGACCGAGGTGATCCAGCTTCAGCAGGATGTAGTCTTTGTTGGGTCCGGCACCGCGGCCGTCCTTGATTTCGGTTGCCATGGCACGCGATACCACGTCACGCGAAGCGAGATCCTTCATGGTCGGCGCGTAACGTTCCATGAATCGCTCGCCATCCTTGTTCAACAGGATGCCGCCCTCGCCACGCACGCCCTCGGTGATAAGCACACCCGCGCCGGCCACACCGGTCGGATGGAATTGCCAGAACTCCATATCCTCCAACGGAATACCCGCACGTGCCGCCATGCCGAGGCCATCGCCGGTATTGATAAAGGCGTTGGTGCTCGATGCATAGATGCGACCCGCTCCACCGGTAGCGAACAAGGTCGCCTTGGCGTGGAAAATCATGGATTCGCCGGTCTCCATTTCCAGCGCCGTGACGCCGAGTACATTGCCTTCGGGATCGCGGATCAAATCCAGCGCCATCCATTCGACGAAGAATTGCGTGTTGGCGAAAACGTTGCGTTGATACAGCGTGTGCAGCATGGCGTGGCCGGTACGGTCGGCCGCGCAGCACGAACGCTGCACCGGTTTCTCGCCGAAATTCTGCGAGTGCCCGCCGAAAGGACGCTGGTAAATCGTACCGTTGTCATTGCGGTCAAACGGCATGCCGAAATGCTCAAGCTCGATCACCGCTTCTGGCGCCGTCTTGCACATGAATTCGATGGCGTCCTGGTCACCCAGCCAGTCCGACCCCTTGATGGTGTCGTACATATGCCAGTGCCAGTTGTCTTCACCCATGTTGCCGAGCGAGGCGCCCACGCCGCCTTGCGCTGCGACCGTGTGCGAACGCGTCGGGAACACCTTGGACAGCACCGCCACCTTGAGGCCGGCGTTGGAAAGCTGCAGCGCCGCGCGCAGGCCCGAACCACCGGCGCCCACGACGACTGCGTCAAATTTGCGAACGTTGAGAGCCATTGCTTAGTTTCCCCACAGGATGGAAACGGACCAGATCGTGCAGGTCACGAGATAGACGAGTACCAGCACTTGCAGGCCGAGGCGGATGCCGGCGGGCTTGATGTAATCCATCAGCACATCGCGGATGCCGATCCACGCGTGATAGAACACCGAGAGCAAGAACAACAGCGCACCGATGCGGAAAACCTGCGAGTGAAACAGCGATTTCCAGTCTTCATAATTGACCGAGCCGCAAACGATCAGGCAGGCAAATATCACCAGGCTGAACAGCGCCATGATGACGGCTGTGATGCGCTGCGCCAGCCAATCCTGCCAGCCGTAATGCGCGCCGACGGGCGTCCGGTCGAGTTTCTTCACCATATGCGCACCCCGATGAGGATGGTGGCGACGACCCCCAGGACCAATACGATTTTTGCGGACAGTTGCGCGGGCTCCTTGGCGGTGGCCACATGCACATCCAGCAACAGGTAGCGGATGCCGGCGAAGAAGTGGTGCATATACGCCCAGACGAACCCGAGCAGCACAATCTTCACCACGGGCAGGTTGATGATGTTGCGCCAGAAGTCGAACTTGGATTCCGAGATCAGCGTGCTTTGCAGCAGGAACAGCACCAGCGGAATGGCGAACAGGAACAGCACGACGCCGGTAACACGATGAAAAATCGACACCAGCCCGGGCATGGGCAGGTTGAGCAAATTCAGGTCGTAGTACTTGGGGCGCGCTGCAGGGGTGCGTGGCACGGAGGACATGTTTGGAATCCTTATTGTTGTCTCTAGCTAGACAATTGGTAAGGCAGGCATGGAGAACTGCTACTGCGGGGGACGCGAAATTGCCTGGGAAAAACCTGTGACGAAGGAATTTTAATCCCAAATGTGCGGTGGTGCATAGAATGGCAAGAGTGCGCTACCGCGATTGCGTGCCGGACATTGAGCGCGCGGGAATACTAGGTAAATCACTGATTTATAGCAATTTTTTCAGTAGCCATTGATAAGTAATCACGCACACAGCCTACGGGAACGGCCAATCCCCCCGATGATATCAAAATTTGATATCATCATATCTTCACCCTCTGCATGCAGATCGCGCACCATGGCAAACACGATGGCCTATCGCGGTTACACCGCACGCATCGATTATGAATCGGGCGATGAGATCTTCGTTGGTCGCTTGCTGGGAATGAACGAGCCCATCGTTTTCCATGGCGCCAGCGTGGAGGAACTACGCGGCGATTTTGAATTCGCGGTAGATCACTACCTCGCAGAATGCGAAAAGATGGGGCAGAAACCGGAGAAGCCGGCATCGGGAAAATTACTGCTGAGGCTGCCTGCTGATACGCATGCGGCCATCGTCATCAAGGCGGCGGGTGCGGGCAAGAGCGTAAATCAGTGGGTTAGTGACACACTGGCTGCGGCGATTTCGGAATGAGCCAACGCCAATGACAGCTCAGGCGAGCTCGTTGAAATACGAATAACCCTCCGTGAGGCAAAGGCCGCGCCGCCATTCCACCGGCTTGTCGCCATAGGTAAATGCTACGCGGTCCACACACAGCAGCGGCGTGCCCGCCTTTACCAACAGGTGTTCGGCCGCGAATTCATCCGCGGAGACGGCGCGTAATTTTTCTTCCGCGCGAATCATCCGCAGTCCGTACGTGGTCTCGAAAAAACTGTAGATCGACCCCAGCGATTCCTGGATTTTTTCCATCGTGAGATTGGGAATCAGCAGCGCCGACAACACCACCTCATCGAGTATCACCGGCTTGCCCGCAAATGCCAGCACACGTCGCACGGCGGTGACGGGGGCGCCCACCTTGAGATCCAGCGCACGCGCGATTTCCGCGCTGGCCTTGTTGCGCTTTACGTCGATGAACACGGTCTGCGGGTGAATCTTGGTTCCCTTGTCCGGCGTGATGCGCAGGAAACGGTATTGATGGCGGGGCTCGGTATGGGTGGCAACAAACGTACCCTTGCCCTGCCGGCGAATCACGATGTTTTCGGTGGCCAGCGCATCAATGGCTTTGCGCACGGTACCCTGGCTAACCTGGTAGCGCGCGGCCAATTCCATTTCCGAAGGTATTGCCTCACCCGGCTTCCATTCACCCGCGATCAGGCTCTTCGTCAGCAGTGTCTTGATCTGGTCGTAGAGCGGCTGGAAGCTCGGCGCATCGTGATTGGGGGCTAAGGTCAACTCGGCGGGAGTGGCGGGAGCCTTGGGAGCGGTGGGCTGCTTCTGGGACATGGTGGGGATTCTTCTCCTCGATTTCGCCAGCCATGCTACCACAGCGATTTTAGTTTACATATCTTATATAAGATATAAGTCTGTTGACAGCCCACATCGCCACGCATAAGATTCGTTCATCCCGCAGTGCAGCAAATTGTGATGTTCGGCCTGGCCTGCCTTTGCGGATGTGCATCTCACTTTTTGCAGTCAACCTCGTACCCAACCATTTGACCTGCCCATGACACCGTATCTACGCCCACGACGTTCGATGCTTTATGTCCCCGGCTGCGCGCCGCGATTTCTCAACAAGGCGCGAACGCTGAAAGTCGATTCGGTGATTTTTGACCTGGGTGACTCCGTGCTGGTGGACAACAAGGAAGCCTCGCGCAACCAGATCGTCGATTGCATCCTGCAGGGCGGTTTCGGGCGGCGTGAAAAAGTGGTTCGGGTCAATGACCTCGATTCGCCCTGGGGCATTGACGACATCAAGGCCGTCGCCGATATCGGTGCCGACGCGATCCTGTTTCCCAATATCGAAAGCAAGACCGACGTCATCGAAGCGCTCGACGTACTAGACCGCGCGGGCGGATCACAGATGCCGATCATGGTGATGATCGAAAGCCCGATCGGCGTCCTGCGCGCGGAAGAAATCGCTGCATCGTCGGACCGCATCGCCTGCATGATCATGGCCACCAGCGACCTGCTCACCCAGCTGCATGGGAGGAAGACGCCCGACCGTCTTGCCTTGCACTATTCGCTTTCACACGTGCTGCTCGCCGCACGTGCGTACAAACGTGCGGTTGTCGACGGCATCAGTGTGGACATCAAGGACATGCATTCTTTTGAACTCGCTTGCCGGCTTTCGCGCGACCTGGGCTTCGACGGCAAATCGCTGGTGCATCCGAATCAACTGCCTTATAGCAACGACGCGTTCACACCCAAGCCGTCGGAAATCGCGCTCGCACTGGAAGTCATTGAAGCGCTGCAGCAGGCGCATCGCGAGGGCCGCGGCACCATCATGCTGAACGGACGGCTGGTCGAAGGGCATCATGTCGCAGCGTCGAAACGCATGCTCGCGCTGGTGGAAATGATCAAGGAACTCGAGTCGGCCTGAGCCGCACGGATTAATTCATAGACAAATCATGCGTCCACTCTCCGGCTATTTCTTTGAAGACTATCGGCTGGGACAAAAATTTGTCCACGCGATTCCGCGCACCATCACGCAAGGCGATGTATCGCTGTACCAGGCGCTGACCGGTTCGCGCAGCCCGTTGCACTGCAGTGAGCCGTTCGCACAATCACTGGGATATCCCTCGATGCCGGTGGATGACCTGCTGGTATTTCATATTGCGTTCGGCAAGACCGTGCCGGATGTTTCGTATAACGCCGTCGCCAACCTTGGCTACGCCGATTGCCGATTTATCCAGCCGGTCTACATCGGCGATACCTTGCGTGCGGAATCGGAAGTCATCGGCTTTCGCGGCAACTCCAGCGGCAAGACCGGCGTGGTCCATGTGCGCTCAAATTGCTTCAACCAGCGCAATGAGCTGGTGCTGACGTGGATTCGCTGGGTGATGGTGAATCGCCGCGATGCGGTGCAATCTCCCGATACAGAAATGCATGGCGTGAAAGATGTCCCGCCGCTTGTGGAGATGAAGGATTTTTCCATTCCCGCATTTCTCAAACCGGCTGCACTGCGTACGGAAGACACCGGCGGCGAGCGTTTTTGGGACGATTACCAAACCAAAGAACTGATCCACCACCCTGCCGGCATCACCATCGACGAGACCGATCACACCCTCGCGACCAGGCTTTACCAGAACACGGCGCGCGTGCATTTCGACCTGCATCACATGAAGTCATCGCGATTCGGCCGCCGGCTGGTTTACGGTGGCCAGGTCATTTCCCTGTGCCGCGCACTCGCCTTCGACGGACTGGAAAATGCGCTGGGCCTGCTGGCAATCAACAGCGGCAGCCACACCAACCCGACGTTTGCCGGTGACACGCTCTACGCCAGCAGCACCATCGAAAAAAAATGGGCGATCTCGCCGGCACTGGGCGCCATGGCCATCGACCTGCGCGGATTCAAGAATTTCGATCCGGCGCAGAACAAGCTGGCGCCGCCTGAAGAATCCTCCGTTCTTTCACTCAACTACACCGTCCTGATGCCGCGGCGCTAGCCGCCGATTGGAGATTTGAAATGTCCGTTGCCGTCCATCCCTCACAAGCCCTGTTCGCCGGTGAAAAACCATTCCCGGTCATCCCCTCCTGCGAACATTTCGCCGGCAGCGAAAAGCTGATCGGCAAGGCGCTGGCGCTGCAGGAAACACTGGGACCCGTGTTCGACATCACCTGCGATTGCGAAGACGGCGCACCGGCCGGACAGGAACGGCTGCACGCTGAAATGATCGTGCGTGTGCTGAACGGGGAGGCAAACAAATACCGGATGGCCGGCGCGCGCATTCACGATTACTCGCACCCGCTGTGGAAGCAGGACGTGGATATCCTGGTGGGTGGCGCGGGAAAACTGCTGGCCTACATCACCATTCCCAAATGCACTTCGCTGGCCGAAGCGCAGGAGGTCATCGAATACATCCAGGCGGTCGCGCTGCAAACCGGCGCGGGACGCGAAATTCCCACACACATCCTCATCGAAACCCACGGCGCGTTGCGTGACGTCCACCAGATCGCCGCATTGCCCAGCATCCAGGTGCTCGATTTCGGCCTGATGGATTTTGTGTCGGGACATCACGGCGCTATTCCCGCGGCCGCCATGCGCTCACCGGGGCAATTCGAACACCGCCTGCTGGTTCGCGCCAAGGCCGAAGTGGTGGCGGCTGCACTGGCCAATGGCGTGGTGCCTGCACACAATGTCTGCCTGGATCTCAAGAACACCGAGGTCGTGCAAGGCGATGCAAAACGCGCGCGCTACGATTTCGGTTTCCTGCGCATGTGGTCGATTTACCCGGCGCAGATCAGCGCCATCGTCGACGCGATGAAACCCGACAACTCGGAAGTGGAAGATGCCGCCAATATCCTGCTGGCTGCACAGGCCGCCGACTGGGGCCCCATCCAGTACAAGGGCGAACTGCACGACCGCGCGACCTATCGCTATTTCTGGGAGTTGTTGCAGAAAGCGAAAGTGACCGGCGTTAAAATAACGGATTCTGCCAATCAGGCTTTCTTTGCATGAAACGAAGTCCATCCCCGAAAGAACGCATTGCAGTGCGCGATGACGTTTCCAATCGGACAGGCGGCTCGGGTGCCTTGGACGGAAATTTGCTGATCAAAAGAAAGTCGATTGAAGGTGAAGTGCTGAAGGGCCGCATTGCTTCACCGCGCACTGCCATCAACAAAATCTCTCCCACGTCTACCAAGAAGACTGACCAATGACCTCCAATTCCGCCGGCGCGAAGTTCCGCCAAGCCCTCAAGGATGAAGCGCCGTTGCAAATCGTCGGCGCGATCAACGCTTACACCGCGCGCATGGCCGAAGCCACCGGCTACAAGGCACTCTACATTTCCGGCGGCGGTGTGGCCGCCAACTCGCTCGGCATGCCCGACCTCGGCATCAGCACCATGGAAGATGTGTTGACCGATCTTCGCCGCATCACCGATGTCACCACGTTACCCGTGATGGTCGATATCGATACCGGCTGGGGAGGCGCCTTCAATATCGCGCGCACCATCCGCTCCTTCCAGAAAAGCGGTGCGGCCGCCGTGCACATGGAAGACCAGGTCGGCACCAAACGCTGCGGCCATCGCCCGGGAAAAGAAGTCGTGACCCTGGAAGAAATGGTCGATCGCGTCAAGGCGGCGGTTGACGCCCGTACCGATCCCAATTTCGTCATCATGGCGCGCACCGATGCACTGGCCGTGGAAGGCATCAACGCCGCCATCGACCGCGCCTGTGCGTACGTCGAAGCAGGCGCCGACATGATTTTCCCGGAAGCGATGACCGCGTTGCCGATGTACAAGCAATTCAAGGAAGCGGTGAAGGTGCCGATCCTCGCCAACAT
>JBDTWS010000162.1:0-8617 GCA_040006575.1 Betaproteobacteria bacterium | reverse complement strand
TCGAGGAGAGAGCAATGAACCGTAACAGTCTCGCGTGCGGCGCATGGGTTCGCGCACTTGCATTTGCAGTGTTTGCGATTACTTCGGCCGCGTGTTGCGCGGCAACCGATGGCTTCGGCACGTTCAAGGTTGATCCCACATGGCCCCAGCCCCTGCCGAATAACTGGATCCTCGGTCAGGTCAGTGGCGTGGCCACCGATGCCGACGATCACATCTGGGTTTTGCAACGGCCCGCTTCGCTGACCGACGACGAGAAGGGCGCCACCATGTCGCCGCCGCACTCGAAGTGCTGCGCGCCCGCGCCGTCGGTGCTCGAGTTTGATTCAGCAGGAAAGCTGCTGCGCTCGTGGGGCGGTGCCGGTACCGGCTATGACTGGCCCGGCAATGAGCATGGCATCCATGTCGATCACAAGGGGTTCGTCTGGATCACCGGCAATGGACCCAACGACGGCCAGATCCTCAAGTTCACACGCGATGGAAAATTTGTCCTGCAGATCGGCAAGGTCGGCCCGCAGACCGGCAGTGCAGACATCACGCGGCTGGGTCAGCCCGCCGCAGTGGAAGTCGACGCGGCCACGAACGAGGTTTATGTCGCGGATGGTTATTTCAACCGACGTGTGATCGTGTTCGACGCCGACACCGGCGCATACAAGCGGCACTGGGGCGCGTATGGCAAGCCGCCGGTGAATGTAGAGAAACCCAACCTGCGCCGCACCGCGCCGCCGACGGCCACCGAACTGGAAACGTTCGGCAATCCCGTGCACTGCGCTCGCGTGTCGAAAGACGGCATGGTCTATGTGTGCGACCGGCTCAACAATCGCATACAAGTATTCAAGAAAGACGGGACCTTCATCAAGGAGTTCAGCGTCGAGCCTAAATCAGCCGGTAACGGCGCGGTATGGGACATCATGCTCTCGCGCGATCCGCAGCAGCGCTATCTGTTTGTTGCCGACGGTCGTAATAACCAGGTGCTGACGTTGTCGCGCGACACCGGTGCAGTGGTCTCGCAACTGGGACGTCCGGGACGCTACGCCGGCGAATTCCACTGGGTGCACGACCTGGCCATAGATTCCAAAGGCAATTTGTACGCGGGTGAAGTCGATACGGGCAAGCGCGTGCAGCGCTTCTTGCGCCAGCCGTAATTTCCATGTCGCCAGCGCCAAATAAAAAACCCCGGCACGATGCAAGTGCCGGGGTTTTCCAATGTGACAGGTTACGCGTCAGCGATTTCGCGAACGTCGCGCAATGATCAGAAAGCTTGCCGTACGATCAACCGGTTCGACGATACGCCATTGAGCGTATACGTCATGGTCGCGGCCGAGGTAGTGGTGAACGAGAACGCCAGTGACCCCACGTCTTCTGCCGGATTGGTGCCGTTCCAGAGGGCGTTGAGCGATTCGCCGCCCGTGACTTTGTAGAGGCGGCTCGTGCACGTGGTGCCGGTGACCGTACAGTTGGGCGCCACGTACCAGATGGCCTTGCCGGTGGCGTCATAGGCGTACCAGGCTGCGAAGATGATGCTGCCCTGCTGCGTGACTGAAATTCCCCAGCCGGATTCATTGGGGTTCCACCACATGTCGGAATAGTCGATGGCCGGCGTGTCGCTGGAAAAAACCTGCGGGGTGATCGCCTTCGTACCCGAAACGCCGTTGATCGTGAATGCGAACGTGCCGGCAGTCGTACTGGCAAACGTCAGCGTGCCGGTGCCGACTTTGGTGGTGATCTTGGCGGAACCGTTCCACGCCACCGCGGGCGAAGTACCGCCGGTGACCTTGTACATATCGCCGGTGCAGCCGTTGGTCGTTACCGGGCAATTTGGAATCACGTACCACGTCGGCAGGCCGGCGTCGTCATAGGTGTACATCGCCGCGAAAATAATGGTGTTGTGCTGCGTGATGTTCATGCCCCAGCCCGATTCCGCCGCGTTCCACCACATGCCCTGGTAGTTGGTGGCCGTCGTGCCGGAGACGATGGAGACATTGCTTGAAAGTACAAGGTTGGCTTTGGCGAGGGTGTTGTTCGCGACCGTACCCACTACCGGCAGGGTAGCGAACGTACCGCTGTCATCCGCGTCTGCGTTGACTAGGGGGAGTGCCGCGATTGCGTCTACGATGGGCAGCGTTGCCGCAGTTACTTCACCGAATACGGTGAAGCCACCATCTGCTGTATCGAGCGAGGGATTGTCGACGAGGTTGATGAACCACTGCGAGGTCGCGCTATCCGGTGAGCCACCCAGGCGCGCCATGGCGATGGTGCCGCGCTTGTTCAGGCGGGTCGTGCTGAATTCATTGGCGACGGCAGCGGTCGTGGCAATTTTCGCGATCGAACCGGACGCATCGTTCCACGTAAAGCCGCCCCCCTGGATGACGAAGTTCGGTACGCTGCGGTGGATAAACGCATTGCGGTAGGCGCTGCTGTTTACGTACGAAAGAAAATTGGCTACGGTGCGTGGCGCGGTAGTGTCATACAGCGTGATATCCACGGTACCTTGCGGAAACTGCATCCGGACGGTGGTGGCTCCCGCGATGGCGGGTACGATAAGGAAAAGAGCGAGGGCGATTTTCGCCGCGATCGTCGCGAAAAGGGCCAGTGTGTGTTTGGTAGTGATTGAAAACATGATTTCCTCGATGAAGCCGGTAGAGCGGATTGTATAAAAAGTTTGTAAACGGTTTGTGTGGGCAAACGGTCACGGCAAAGGACGTAATTGTAGTACGGCACGCCAGTGAATCTTCGTGGGCGACCGATCCGCAGTGACGACATCAAAGACAAACCCTAGCATGCAAGCCGCTCGCGGGCCGAAAATGACTGAAAAGCCGCGCCAGCTATTGAGTTTGATGCTCGCATGCAGTCACTTCACCGCCAAAGCTATTTATTGCGCTTCGCTTTTGCAGGTTTCGTCGCGCTGGGCCACCAGGGCGGTGGCTGTTTTCCGCTATCGATCCAGTCCGCATAAAACGCCAGTTTTCGATCAATGAGTTTGACCGCCAAGTTGAGTTCGGCGATGTTCAATTTCACGCGCTCACGATGCGCAGCGAGTTGCGCCTGCCGCTGTTTCAGCGTGCCTTTTCCTTCCTTCACCAGCGCGGTGTACTCGCGCATTTCGGCAATCGACATGCCGGTATCGCGCAATCTTGTCATCAATTCGAGCCAGCCAACGTGCAGTGCGTCGTAGACGCGGCGCCCGCCACTGTCGCGTGTCACGCCAGGCATGAGGCCCTGCGATTCGTACCAGCGGATCGTATGCACGCTGCGGCCCGACAGCGTAGCCAGTTCGCCGATACGAAATGTTTTTCCAGCTGTTGAAGTATCCCGCTGCGCCATGCTGGCCCTGGTTGAGATTTGTGACGTGAATTGATTGACAACTATACCAAGCGATCAGTCGGGGTCGGCCAGGACGGCGTCGGCGAGTGCCGTATCCATGTACTCGGTAATCTCGGTCACTTTCCCATCGCGGAAGCGGCAAACATAGCAGTACTGGTTGTGATACGGCTTGCCGGCGCGTGTCGTCACCCGGCCTTGCGATTCAACAACCACGTAGTCCTCATCGGCGATGAAGCGTTGGGCGTGGCTGGTGTATTCGTCGGCGAACTGGGCGAAGATCGGGCCGAGCAGGCGAGTCAGCACCTCGACTTTGCCGCGATAGGTGCCCGTCCATTTTGTGCTGCCCTTGAAAATCCAGGTCACGTCTTCGGCCAGGCAATCGCGAAACGGTACCCGGTTTCCTTTTGCCATTTCGGCAAATACGTTGACCATCAGTGACTTGTTTTCCGCTGCGCCCATGTTCGTCTCCAGTGAGAGTGGACAAACATTAGGCAGGCTAGAGCGCACTCGAGGTCAAGTGAAGATTGACCGGCTATTTATTAGGCCGGTTATTTCTTTGTCGCGGTGGAAGTTGAACCCGGCAGCTGGAAAGCGCTGCGCATGGCTGACTCCCCCGCACTGCTGAAACTCACGACTCGCGAATTGAGCTCCCGCCTGGCCCAGCCTTTCGCGATCATGTGATCCAGCAGTGCTGCGCCCAACGCGCCTGCGAGGTGATGACGACGTTCGCTCCAGTCGAGGCAGGCGCGGCAGAAATTGCGGCGTTGCAGGCGGATTGCGTCAGTGTCGATTCCTGTGCGCAAGAAGAATTTCCGGCCGCCAGGTGTAAGCACGAGTCCGTCCGCATCCGGCGCCAGCGCCTCACGGCTGAGCAGGCTTTCGTAAACCTGCACGCCCAATTCGCCGGCAAGATGGTCGTAACACACGCGTGCCTTGCGCATGGCGGGATCGCGCGGACTCGAACGCAATCGCACCGCACCGGTGCGGTAGGCCACACCCATGAGCGATTCCAGCAGGTGCGCGACGTCGTCATCAGCCAGCCGGAAATAACGATGCCTTCCCTGGCTTTCCACCGCGATCAATTTTGCATCCAGCAATTTGGCCAGGTGATTGCTGATGGTCTGCTTGGTCACGCCGGCGATGGCGGCCAGCTCCGTCGCGGTGAGGGCTTTTCCACCCAGCAGTGCGGTCAATACTTCGGTGCGCGCGTGATCGCCGATCAGCGCGGCGATGCGAACGATGTTGGGCCCTTCTTTCATGGTTCGATGTTAGCCGAACCATCTGCGCTGGACAATGCGATATTGTGTGGTCTCCCATTTCACCCAACGTTTCATTTCCTTTTCCAAAGCAGGCCATCAAATGAAAATCACCTGTTTCATTCGCTACCAGATCGACCCGTTCCAGCGCGAAGCGTTTCGCGCGTATGCAGAAAACTGGGGTCGCATCATCCCCCGCTGCGGTGGTCATTTGCTGGGCTATTTCCTGCCGCATGAAGGAACCAACGATATTGCCTGGGGACTGATTGCGTTCGACGGCCTGGCGGCTTACGAGGCCTACCGTGCGCGATTGCGCGAAGATCCGCAAAGCCGGGCCAATTTCGCCATGGCGCAGGAAAAGAGATTCATTCTGCGAGAGGAGCGCACCTTTACGGAGGTGGTTGAAAGCGCGTTCCAGATACCCGCGGTGGCTGTATGATCGCCGTTATTTTTGAGGCCGAGACGAGTGCCGCGCACAAGGCCGACTACCTGGACGCGGCGGCTGTCCTGCGGCCAATGCTCGACACGTTTGACGGGTTCATCTCCATTGAACGCTTTGAGAGCCTCAGCCAGCCGGGCAAGATACTTTCACTGTCGTTCTGGCGAGACGAGGAAGCTGTACGAAACTGGCGAAACATGGAGACGCACCGCGCCATCCAGTCGCAGGGGCGCCATCATATTTTTGACGACTATCGTCTGCGAGTGGCCGCAGTCATTCGCGATTACGGCATGCACCAAAGAGCGGAAGCACCCGAAGACTCACGAGAACGGCATGACAAGTGAGCTTGTTTCGATAATGCGCGGGACCTATTCGAAACTCACCTGCGAATGGAGTACGGACATTCTTACGTGGGCGGTTCGCTCATCGTCCAGTCGTTTTGTGACGGATTTCTCGGTGTATGCCACCTCGCGTTCATCGCGCTCAAGGTAGATCTTTAATTTCCGGCGCGCGTGAAACAGTCTCGTCTTGACGGTATTGCAAGGCACGCCCTGAATTTCTGCGACCTCGTTTAAAGACAAATCCTGATAGAAAACCAGAAGGATGCACTCGCGCTGCTCCTCCGGCAGGGACTCCAGCGCCTTTTGCATGTTGCGCGAAGTCTGCTTGGCGGCGACCCCGTCAAGCGCACTTGCTTCGTGTGAGGGGGCGTTTTCCACGGAATCATCCCAGTTGTTTTCGTGTCGGTTCCTGCGCACGATCGTGCGCAGTTTATCGAGTGCCTTGTGGCGGGCAATACCGAATATCCAGGTTGAGATCTTGGAATCACCGCAGAAACTGCCTGCCGCACGCCACACCTCGAAAAAGGTTTCGGTCACCACTTCTTCGGCTGTGGCTGGGTTGCCCACATAACCCATCGCGAAATCGAAAATCCGCCGGCTGAACAGCGTGAAGATTTTCGCCAGAGCCTGTTCGTCGTGTTCCTTGACGCCCTGGAAGCAGGCCGCAATCTGTGCGTCGTCCGGGATCGCGCTCATAGCGGTTCTCGAGTGCCGCACGTTGCCGCGAGGCCGCCGGTTCCATGACCTTGTGAGCCGCGCGGGACGCAACCATCACGATGTTGCCGTTTTCCGATCCGCCACAAGCGTTGTCGTGCCTCATCGATTGGCAACGGCGCGCCTTGCTTCTGGCGCATTCCGGTGCATGACGTTGCTGCTTTGATTTGGTTAAATCGGTTCATTTTGCTTTCGCCCATGTGATGTTTTTCGAACATGGCGGAGCTTAGGTGGGCGGCGGGCGACCAGACTTACGGATGACTTTCGGATTAAAAAAAAGCACCACAAATCGATGCCCCAAGGCCGATTCACGTCATAGCGGGATTAACGATCGGTAGCCCATGGCGCATTTGCGGCTCGTTTTGAACGGGACGAAATCGCCTCGCGACCAAGCGCCGCAATTTTGACGACACGCAAACTCGATAAGTCGTCCAGCAAACTTGGGTGACATATGGGTTTACGCAGTAAATATTCGCGGCTCGTAGCGCAAATGGGCCTTGTCTCGGTGTGTGTGTTGGGCACGGCGTCCAACGGCCAGGTGCCCTCGGCTCAAACCCCGAGTCCAAACCAGCAGGTAATTGATGCCTGGAGGCAATTAACCGGCGAAAACAGCCCGGCGCCGCAACTGGTAACACAGCCCGACGGTAGTGCGAGGCTGGAATGGCATGGATCATTCGCGCTGGACGCCTATGGCAACGACATCGCCTTGCCTGCGGCCCCCACAGAAAATACATCGCCGCTGCGCACAGGAAATTTTGCCAAGGCCGTGCTGGTCACGGATGTAAAATTCATTCGCGCAGACGGGACCATCAGCTTTTTGCAAAGTGGACTTGTTTCCAGCAATGACCGGGCGGTGATTTCCGGCTATCCACACCAGATCACCAACCTGCAATTCGGGCAGAGTGGTCCGGAATATGAAGTACGGGGTGGCGACGCGGCTTTAGCCTACTCGTCCCTGGGCTCTACACTCGGATTTCGCGGAATCGCAGTCAACCGGCGCTTTGAAAACTGGACCGTTTCTGCATTTGGCGGCGTGATTGCCGACAGCTGGGCGGCCTTGGCGAATCGCTCGCCGGTTGCAACTGGCGCAGTTGGTTTCACTACTGCTCCTCGTCTTCTGCGGGACGTGGCAGGCGCAAAAATCGAGCGGAGTTTGGGGCCGGGATTCAAGGCTTACGTTACGTTTCAAGGCTTTTCCGACCAGGCGGGCAATCAGCCTCCAGAAACGCAGACACAAACCGCCGCGCGTTCGCAGGTAGGTACCGCGGGTATTACATTCCAAAATCAAAACTGGACCGCAAATGCGGAGCTGGCCGGAAGCCGCTATGCGGAGGACGAAAGCACGCCGCGAAAGGGTAGCGGTGAAATATTTGACCTTACCTATCGGGCAGAAACGTGGAGCGCGCGCGCAGGTTTCCACGACATCACGCCGGCGTTTGTTTCCCTGTCGCAGGCAGTGCCGCCGGGCCTTCGTGAGGGCTATGCGGGATTCGATTGGAGCGGCGTTTCCTGGCTCACGTTAGGTAGCGACCTTCGGCAATCAACTTCCCGGACATTGGGATTTTCGCTGCCGCAAATTGAGCTGGATTCTGCCCAGCCACCGGCCAACCCAGTGTTGTCAATTTCCACTGTGTCACGGACGCAAACTGCGGCGGGCAGGGCCAATCTCAATCTGGCTTCGGTCGTACCCGGTCTCAACTTGGGCGTACAGGCATCCACTTCCAGCACCGACGACGCAAATGGTGGTAGCGCCCTATCTACGCGATCTGCGTCGATGAGCTATTCAACCCAGTCGTGGACATTCAATGCAAATGGATCGAGGGGAATGACCCGATCGGCTGGCACGCCGCAATATGACTCCGCGAACCACGACGTCCAGCTTTCGCTGGGTCACAATCTGGTTTCGGTGGATGCCGGCGGCTCAACGCTGTGGTCGTTAAATGTGGCGGTCATGGGCGGCCGACATCAACAGCTGTTGATGGCCACTGGAGAGGCGTCCAATTCCTATTCGATGGGCCTCACACTGAGCGGGCAGTGGACCCGGGTCGGACAGGCGAACATCAGTTGGTCACATGACGTTACGGGAATTGCAAGCGGGCAAACAAGCTCACAAAACGGCCAGCAAACCGGACAGCTGATTGGTGCAAAGAGCCTCGCGACAAACGTCATCCAGGCCGACGCTACCTTCCTGTTTGGCAAACAGCATTCACTCAAACTGTATGCGCAGGAAGCAATGCGCAATGCCGGTGAAGTAACGCTGCAAACGCGTGAACGGAGTGCCGGCGCGCAAGTCACGCTGGTGTGGTGACATTCCTGAACCGGCCCTATCAGGAGGGCGACATAGCTTAGTCCTCAAAACAATTCCAAATTGGAGAACTAAGTGAAAAAATTCTTGCGGGTCACATTGCTTGGTGCATATATCGTTGGCGTGTCGACGTGCGCGTTGGCAAATGGCGAAGTAACTTTTGTTTCCGGTTCCGTTTTTGCAACGGACACCAAGGGCGCGACGCGTGAACTGAAGGAAAAAGACCGCGTCCGGCCTGGTG
>JBDTWS010000161.1:0-8708 GCA_040006575.1 Betaproteobacteria bacterium | reverse complement strand
CCGGACAGCAATGCCGCCATGCGCGTTGCGTTCGATTTGATGGGACGGAAATCAGATTCCGTCACTGCGGCCGGCAAGGCATTCGCAGGCCGCGCCCACCAGCGAGGATTGGCCACAAACACGGTGCGCACGCCGGACTCGAACGACTTCAGCATGAACGGGCCGGTGCCGTTGGCATGGCGCGCGCTGAAACTCTCCTTGTTGCCCGCATAGTCATGCGGATCGGGCACGCCGTTTTTCAGCGCCCATACCTTGCTGATCATGGGGGCTGCCGCGAGTTGCTGCAGCAAGGTGGGCAGCGGATATTCGGTGATGATATCCACGGTCAAATCATCGATGCGCACGGCGTCGCGGATACCGGCGAGCGTGGCGCGGTGATTGGACGTCGGCTTGCGCATGCGGGCCAGCGAGAACACCACATCATCCGCCCCGAACGGCGTGCCGTCATGGAACGTCACGCCGCTGCGCAATGCGAAGCGCATGCGCGTTGGCGATTGCACAGTCCACGACACGGCCAGTGATGGCGCGACCTGGTAATTTTTGTCGCGCGTCAGCAGGCGTTCGTACAGGTTGTGCAGCATCCCGTCGCTGAAGGAATCCGGCGTCGAGTGCGGGTCCAGCGTGACCACATCGCTTGAGGCGGCCCAGCGCAAAGTCTTCGCTGTTGCCGTCGTGGAGAAAACGGCCGGCATCGCGCACGCAAGCATCGCGCAGGCGAGAAACTGACGGGTGATGAAAGGGGACATGCGCCCAAGTCTACACCGCGCGGAAACGACGGCAACATCGCCAAACACGAGGGCGAACCACGATTCGGCTATGATGGCGCTCGTTGAAAATGAGATGAAGAAACACATGTCGAAACCCGTTTTTTCGCGCCGCGACTGGCTCAAGTTCGCCGGTGCCGGTGTTGCCTCCAGCGCGCTGGTGGGTTGCGCCTCATGGCTACCGCGCTCCTATTCGCGTCCACTGTCTGCGCAGCCTTTCGCGCGTCCGCAAATCGGCGAGGACCTCATCATCCGCACGCGCGTCGGCCTGCGGCCATTCCGGCCCAGCGGGTTCAACGTCAAGGGCGAGAAGTTTGGCGAAAAACTGGTCATCCACAACTACGGTCACGGCGGCGCGGGCATCACGTTGTCGTGGGGATCGTCGATGCTGGCGGTGCGTGAAATGCCCGATATCGCGGACCGTCGCGCTGCTGTGCTGGGCTGCGGCGTGATGGGCTTGTCCACCGCGCGGCTGCTGCAGGCGCGTGGCTGGCAGGTCACGATTTACGCGAAAGACCTGCCGCCGAATACCACCTCCAACGTTGCCGGTGGATTGTGGGCGCCGACCAGTGTGCATCGGCTTCACCTGGAAACGCCGGAATTTGCCGCGCAACTTTCAGAGGCGCTGACGCTTTCGCACGCGGAATTCAGCAAGCTGGTGGGCGGTGGTTATGGGGTCAGCTGGCGCGAAGACTATTACCTCAGCCGCGGACCCTTGCAGCCGCAGGATTTTTATTACCTTGAGCGCTGGCCCGCGCTGTTCCCGTCCATTGCGGTGCTGTCGCCGGATGAGCATCCGTTTGCCGCACCCTTCGTGATGCGCCATCTCACGCTCTTGATCGAGCCGTCAATTTACCTGCCGCGCATGGTCCAGGATGTGCGCGACGCGGGCGGCAATATCGTGGTGCGCGAAATGCAGAGCCTGGGTGAAGTGCTGGCGCTGGATGAGCCCGTTGTTTTCAATTGCACCGGCCTGGGCGCGCGTGATTTATTTGGAGATGCGGAGCTGCTGCCGGTACGCGGGCAACTGGTGTTCATGCCGGCGGATTCACGCGTGGATTACTGCACGCACGGCAGCGGCGAAGGATTGCTGTACATGTTTCCGCGCGAGGACGGCATCCTGCTCGGCGGCACCTACGAGTATGGCGCGACTCACCTTGAGCCGGATGCCGAAACGACGGCGCGCATTGTGCGCGAACATTTGCGACTGTCACGCGGCATGCGCGTGTGAAGCCTGGTCAAAGCCTGCACCAGATGCGGGCTTCGATATAACGCCGAACTATTTCCAGGCGCCGCATTATTCGGGATGCGTAAGTGTCCCGTAAGCCAACTTTACAGCCGGCTGACCTAGGATGTATTTCCAGTCGGCAGGCTTTCGCCGCGCCTGTTCTCGTTGCATTTCTTGTCGATAAGCGGCGGCGAAGATCCGATGATTCCATTTTCCTCGGAGGTAAAATGCATCGAAGACTCTTCGTCGCGGGCGGCGCACTATTGATGGGGGGATGGGCGCTGCAGTCCCCGGCCCAGCGCGCAAAAACTGCCACCGTCAACGCTTTGGTGCCGGCAGGCCAGATTTCGCTGACCTCCGCTATCAATAAGGCCGGGCGCCAGCGCATGCTGTCGCAAAGGATGGTCAAGGCGTACGCCCAGCTTGGGTTGGGTGTGTTGCCGGAGCGCTCAATGAAAATCATGGAAGGTTCTCGCGAGCTGTTCGAAAACCAGCTTGCCGAACTCCTGGAGTTTTCGCCTTCGCCGGGAATAAAAAACCTGTACCAGGAAATGAAGACGTTGTGGCACGCATGCCGCGAGGATTTGATGACGGCGCCCAGCCCCGAGGTGGGACCGACACTATTCAAATCCAGCGAAGACATCCTGAAAATCGCGCATCGCGCCACGCTTGAGATGGAGAAAATGTCCGGTACGGCCGCCGGGCGAATGGTGAATGTCTCGGGCCGCCAGCGCATGCTGTCCCAGCGTGCCGCCAAGCTTTACATGTTTCGTGAATGGAGAGTTCCGCAGGCGATTGAATCGGACCTGAAAAGTGTGAGGGAAGAGTTCGGGCAGGCATTGGCGCAGCTGAAGAGCGCGCCGGAATCCACAGCCGAAATCAAATCACTGCTTTCGCTGGCGGAGAGCCAGTGGCTATTTTTCGACCGTGCGCTGGACCCGAAAAAAACCATCGGCCAGGAAGATGAAATCTCGCGCCGCAACGTGGCGACGACCAGCGAGCGGCTGCTGGAAATATTCGAAGCCGTGACGGGAATGTATGAAAAAAGCGCTTGAAAGCCGCAGCGCGAACATGACATTAGCTCATCTTCCAGAAAAATTCCCCGCGCTAATTTTGCAATTGGTTAGTCATCCGTAAGTCTGGAATTCAAAAACCACGGCTACACTGAATTCGAGTCGGCTGCCCTTGGCTTGGGGGCGAAACAGTGAGGGTCGACTCACTGCAAATGGGGGCCGCGTGTGAGGACGCGGTCCCCCTTTGTTTTTTATGAAATCAGAAATTCCGAATCACGGATTTGCGGATTTAGGCGCAGAAAGCGTTACCGGCGTCCGGCTACCGCGGCACGCGGGTGACCAGCACAGCATGATGCTGCACCTCGAACACTTCAAGAAACGCGGCGACCAGCTCGTTCAAGTTGGCCAGGACTATTTTCTTGCCGCTCACCCGCAACTGGCGAATTGCATCGAAGAAAAATCCGCCTGCGTCGAAGTCGATGCGTACCACATCGCCCATATCGATCGTGACCTCCGCGTGCAGTAACGCGTGGTAGCTGAGGTCGGCCAGCGAATCTTTCTCTGCAAGCGAGATCACCCCACCCAGTCTGAAGCCGTTGGTGACTGATAGCGACGTGCCTGAAGTCAGCAACGGGTTTGCATCGGCGTCTGCCTTGGAACCCGCGCGCGCATTTATGACCGGCGCCTGCGTGCCGGCGTCACGCGCGGCGAGATCCTCCCAGGGGACCGGCGCCTCGTCGAAAGCCATGGTGAATTCCTGGCCTGCTTCTTCATACTCCGCGAAACGCCGGTCGATAATGAAAATTTCGAGCAGCAGGCACCAGTAGCCACGCGTCTGCGCCATTTCCACGGCATCGATCCGCCGTTTGATAAACGGCACCAGCTTTTCCGGATGATTGATCCAAAGCGCAATTTTTTCCTTGCGCAGGCGCGCCAGTACCAATGCCAGCAGTTCGGCTTCTTCGGGCGACATTTCACTGACGTCGGCCATGTCGATCCGGGAACTGCCCGTCTCGCGCGCGAATTTTTCGAAGCGGTCGATTTCACCGACCAGCGTGGAGACCGCGCTGGGCCTGACCTTGAACAAGTCGCGCACCAGCCGTGCAGTTTTGCGCCGCAATTCGACTCCGCAACGTGTTTCGTCCCAGGCAGGCGGCGGCCGGTTGAAGCGCGCGCCGTACACCATCGACAATGCCGAAAACTCCCTTGCATTGCGCGTTAGCTGGTAAAGATCGAGCAGCATGTGCCATGCCCGTGCATCGGACTTTCCCAGCGGTTCGCGGATGTAGGTTTTCAGCACATCCGAGGTCGCCTCCAGGCAGTTGGCCGCGTACAGCAGCGCTGCTTCCTGGCGCGGCAGGAAAATCGTATCCAGCTTTGCAACGAGTTCGTTGGCGCGAAACGCACCGGTGGTGCCGGGTTTGTAGGTTGTCGCATTGACCGCCTGTTTGCCTGCACCCGGCGCGGTATCGGGAGGAAATGAGAACTGGGAAACTGGGTTGGAGTTAGCCATGGGACGGGTGCCCGGATGGGCCGCAGTTAAGAGTGGCCCCCAGTCTGCGTCTGGGCCTCTTACGGATAACCTACCAATGGCGAAATCAGCACGCCAAGTATCGGCGTGCAATGCCTGCAGGTGTCATTGCGGACGCGAATCAACTTGACGAAATCCGCGTAGAAGCCGAAGGCGAGACTCAAGTGCTGGCGCGCCTTGCAGTTCATTCTTGTCCGGAAAGCGGCGCCGAATGGCGATCCGCAATGTGTACCCTTGCGCGATAAATGTAGTACGCGGGCCACCTTCTCCAATGGCGTACTTGAAACGCCTAGTGCTGGGCCATTTCTTTTTCGGCGAGCTTGGCCAGCAACTTTCCATGCACGTTACCGAAGCTGCCGTTGCTCATCGCCAGCACATGATCGCCGGGCCGCGCCATGGCGACGATGGTGTCGACCATCGCGTCAAGATTGGCGAATACACCGGCCTTGGTGCCGATCGGTTCGAACGCCTTTGCCACGTCCCAGCCGAGATCGTTTGCATACACGAACACGATGTCGGCGTTGGTGAGCGAGCCGGGTAGTGCCGCGCTCATCGCGCCCAGCTTCATGGTGTTGGTCCGGGGCTCAAGCACGACGACTACACGTGCGCCATCGCCGACGCTTTTGCGCAATCCGTTCACGGTCGTTTGAATGGCGGTCGGGTGGTGCGCGAAATCGTCGTATACCGTGACGCCGCCGATCTCACCGCGAATTTCCATGCGCCGCGCTACACCTGAAAACGTATTGAGCGCCTCCATCGCCAGCCGTGGCGGCACACCGGCATGGCGCGCGGCCGCAACAGCCGCCAGCGCGTTCATGATGTTGTGCACGCCCATCTGGTCCCAGTCGATCATGCCGCGGTCGTCCTGCTTCAGCAGCACGTGAAACTGCGAATCGCGCCCTGTCTCACCCCGCCGGAAATCCCACATTGTGCCGGGACCAAATTCTTCCACGGCACTCCAGCAACCCATGGCCAGGGCGCGCTTCACATGGTCGTCGCGGCCGTTGGCGACGATGAGTCCGTTGGCCGGGACGATGCGCACCAAATGATGAAACTGTCTTTCGATCGCCTCGACATCCGGAAAAATATCCGCATGGTCGTATTCGAGATTGTTGAGGATGGCCGTGCGCGGACGGTAGTGGACAAACTTGCTGCGCTTGTCGAAAAACGCGGTGTCGTATTCGTCGGCTTCGATGACGAAGAACGGCGAATCGCCCTGTGGTGAACGTGCGGAAATACCGAAGTTCGCCGGCACGCCGCCGATCAGGAACCCGGGCGCCACACCCGCGTACTCAAGGATCCACGCCAGCATCGCGCTGGTACTGGTCTTGCCGTGCGTGCCCGCGACGGCCAGCACCCATTTTCCGTTGAGCACGTTTTCGCCCAGCCATTGCGGGCCGGAAATGTAGGGCAGTCCGCGATTGAGGATTTCCTCAATCACCGGCATGCCGCGTTCCATGAAATTGCCAACGACGTAAAGATCAGCCTTGGCCTCATCCATTTGCGCCGCGTCGAAACCTTCATGCAGGCGTATGCCCGCCGCTTCGAGTTGCGTGGACATGGGCGGGTACACGTGCTGGTCGCAACCGGTGACGGTATGGCCGGCCTCGCGTGCAAGCAAGGCGAGGCCACCCATGAAGGTGCCGCAGATACCGAGGATATGAATGTGCATGAGGTGAGTTGGAATGAAACGACGATAAGGCGGGAGCGGAGTTAATGCGGACGACGAAACAGCACGCTCGCCTCAACCCTTGAAAATAAAATAGACCGCACCCAGCAGGCACAATCCAGCCCACAGGTAATTCCAGCGCAGTGGTTCGTTCATGTAGAAAAATGCGAACGGCACGAATACCGACAGCGTGATCACTTCCTGCAGGATCTTGAGCTGCGCAATATTCATGTGCGCGTCCTGGTAGCCGATGCGATTGGCCGGCACCTGCAACAGGTATTCAAACAGGGCGATGCCCCAGCTGGCCAGCGCCGCCACCAGCCAGTGTTTGCCCGAGAGATTTTTCAGGTGCGCGTACCAGGCGAAGGTCATGAAAACATTCGAGGCAATGAGCAGCAGCGTCGCCGTAATGGCCGGCGAGCCGAACAGGTTACCCATGTGAAATATCCTCTCGTATGGAGGGAGCGGCACCGCTGTTGACCTTACTTCTCATAGGGAAATTTTATCACTGCTCTTGTGAGAACTTGTCACATGGCGTCGCATTGTTTGGGAGTAAACTGAACGCCCTTGAATCGACCAACGATGGCCGCAAGTAATGCCGTCAACCGACTAAAAAAACGGAAATCCATGGTCCCCCATCTCACCACCTCGCTCACCGGTCCGCTGCTCGACCTGGAAAAGAAAATCCTCGGCAGCATGCCGGCCATCGAACGCTGGTTCCGTGGCCAATGGGGTGAAAACACGCTGCCGTTTTATTCCTCGGTCGACCTGCGCAATTCGGGTTTCAAGCTGGCCCCGGTCGATACCAACCTGTTTCCCGGGGGATTCAACAACCTGAATCCCGCCTTCCTGCCGTTGTGCGTGCATGCCGCCATGTCGGCCGTGCAAAAAATCTGCCCGGACAAGCAGCGCTTCCTGCTGATTCCGGAAAATCACACGCGCAATCTTTTTTATCTCACCAACGTCGCGGCCATCCAGAAAATCATGACCAGCGCAGGGTTGGAAGTGCGCATCGGTTCGCTGCTGCCGGAAATCACCGCACCCACCGTGCTCGATTTGCCCAACGGCGAAAAGCTGACGCTCGAACCGATCAAGCGTGTCGGCAATAAATTGATGCTCGACGGTTTCGAGCCGTGCGCAATACTGCTCAACAACGATCTTTCCGCCGGTGTGCCTGAACTACTGAAACGCCTTGAACAACCGGTGGTGCCGCCGTTGTATGCGGGCTGGACCACGCGCCGCAAAACGCTGCATTTCCATGCCTATGATCGTGTCGCGCAGGATTTTGCGAAGATCATCGGCATCGATCCCTGGTTCATCAATCCCGTTTTCACACAGTGTGGCAAGGTCAATTTCAGCGCCAGCGAAGGCGAGGACTGCCTTGCATCCAACGTCGAAGCGGTGCTCGCCGAAACGCAGGCCAAGTACAACGAATACGGCATCACCGAAAAACCTTTCGTCATTGTGAAAGCCGATGCGGGTACATACGGCATGGGCATTCTCACTGCGCGTTCACCCGATGACGTGCGCGGCCTGAACCGCAAGGAACGCAACAAGATGGCGGTGGTGAAAGAGGGCCTTGAGGTTTCCGAAGTGATTGTGCAGGAAGGTGTGCACACCTTCGAGAGCGTCAACGGTGCAGTGGCCGAGCCGGTGGTGTACATGATCGACCAGTTCGTGGTCGGCGGGTTCTACCGCGTCAACACCGATCGCGGCGTCGATGAAAACCTGAATTCGCGCGGCATGAGTTTTGTGCCGCTGGCATTCGAAACCGATTGCCATACGCCCGATTGCCTGGGCCAGCCCGATGCGCCGCCGAATCGTTTCTACACATATGGTGTGGTTGCCCGCCTCGCCATGCTGGCGGCGGCGAAGGAATTGCAGCAGCTATCCGAGACCATTGACGTGGAAGCCCTGCCTGCCCCCACCACCGCGCCGACGATGATTCGCCCGCCGGTTTCCGTGGCGGCGGACTGAGGCATGAAGTTCGCGTTCATTGTCGATCCGCTGGACAAACTCAAGGCGTACAAGGATTCTTCCGTTTTCATGATGCGTGAGGCGGCAAAGCGCGGACACGAGGTGCACGCGTTTGAGGCAAAGCACATGGCGATGCTGAGCGGCAATGTGACCGCGCTGGCATCAAAGATTTCGGTGAATGCGGACAATCACGATTGGTACAAGGTCGAAGGCTCGACCGAAACGCGTCTCGCCGATTTCGATGCGGTGCTGATGCGCAAGGATCCACCGTTCAACCAGGAATACCTGTACTCCACGCTGTTGCTGGAGCTGGCCGAAAAGCAGGGGGCGCGCATCGTCAATCGCGCACGTTCATTGCGCGACTACAACGAGAAACTAGGGACGGCCAAATTCCCGCAGTTCACACCGCCGACGCTGGTCACGCAAAGCATGGAGCGCGTGCATCATTTCATTGATGAGCATAAGGACGTAATCGTCAAGAAACTCGACGGCATGGGCGGCACCTCGATTTTCCGTGTGCGCGCGG
>JBDTWS010000160.1:0-8783 GCA_040006575.1 Betaproteobacteria bacterium | reverse complement strand
CGAATGGTCTTTCATGCAGAAACAACTCTCCCGCCGCCCCGCGACTGAAGCCGATTTGCCGTTCCTGTTCGCGTTGCGCATGGAATCGATGGATCCGCATATCGCCGCTGCGGGGATTCCGCTGACCTCTGCACAGCACATGGAGCGGGTGCGCGACAAACTCGACAGCGCCGAGGTATTGGTGGTGGACGATGCGCCGGCAGGCATGATCAAGATCGACCGCGAGGGCGCCTACTGGCACATCATGCAATTGCAGGTGGTACCCGCCCTGCACCGCAGCGGCGTGGGTAGCGAAATTCTCCGGCAGGTGATTGCCGCGGCGCGACAAGCGCAGGCGCAACTTACGCTGGGCGTGCTGAAAGTAAATCCTGTGCAGCGCTTGTATGCGCGCCTGGGATTCGTGGTGTCGGGTGAATCGGCGCTGGAATACGAAATGGTTTGGCGCGGGACGGATGCAGGCCTGCTGTCAGAACTGAGTGAACGTGAACGCGCGCTGCATGCCGCCTGCGTGGGCGGTGACACGGCCTGCGTGTCGGCGCTGGTCCATGAAGACTTCCGCGAGTTCGGGCGTTCCGGAAAAACATGGGACAAGGCATTATTGCTGGCCGCGCTGGAGGGTGGTGCCGCCCCCGAATTCCATGCGCAGGATTTCGCGATTTGCTCGCGCACCGCCACCAGCTGCCTGCTGACATTCCGATCGGCGGACGTGGGCGCGAATGGTGCTCTGGAGCGACATGCATTGCGCAGTTCGTTGTGGAAACATGAGGCGGGGACATGGCAACTGGTGTTTCACCAGGGCACGGCAACCGCGGCTTTTTCACGGACCTCGGACTAGAAGCGGCAGTCGTCTCCATCAACGTAAAATAAACGCATGCAAAACCAAACCGTGACGCAAATCCCGCTGCCCCGGGAATCCTCGGTGCGTGAGGTGTACCCGGCCACCAACCTGGCCGATGCATTTGCCATCGCCCTGCCGCCCGGCACCACGGGCGATCCTGAAGTGCTGGCGAGATTCATTTTCGCGCAGACATCACGCTGGATCAGCGGATTGATGGCGGTGCGTGACGCCATCGTCGGTCCGTTCGGGCTCAAGACCTCGGGACAATTGAAGATGAACGGTGACGCCGGTCCGCAGCGCGTGGGTATTTTCCGGATATACGGCACGACTGCGCATGAAATTATCCTCGGGGAAGACGACAGCCATCTCGATTTCAGGCTGTCGGTATTGCACCAAATGCACCCATCGCAGCCGGCGACTTGCCCGCCCCGCCTCATCATTTCGACCGTGGTCCACTGTCATAACGCACTGGGCCGTGCCTACATTTTTGTCATCGCACCCTTCCATAGACTGATCGTGCAATCGATGTTGCGCAGGGCGGCACGCGCGGGATGGCCCGGCGAAAACCCCATCGTTCAAGGTTGAAACTTGGCCCGAATTCGCCCGCGCTTCTTGCCTGAAGCGCAAAGTCCGGCGAACACAGCAGCAGAAATGTAGTCGTTTTCCTACAGCCAGAAGCTGCCGTTGCGCGCATGCTGCTCCATGTACGTTTTTCGGCCCTTCCTTTCCCGCTCCTCATGTCCAGCGTAAGAAAACCCAGCCCCAATATCATTGACGCTGACCGTTTCCGCCTGCTGGTGGAAAACATCAACGACTATGCCGTCTACATGTTGACCCTGGACGGGATTGTGGCGAGCTGGAATGCGGGCGCCGAGCGCTTCAAGGGCTACAGGGCGTCTGAAATTATCGGCAAATCCTTTGCGGCGTTCTACAGCGCAGAAGACCAGGCCGCAGGCCTGCCCGCGCGCTCACTGTATATCGCTCGTGCCGAAGGACGCTTTGAAACCGAAGGCTGGCGCATTCGCAAGGACGGCACGCGGTTCTGGGCCAGCGTGGTGATCGATCCCATCAAGGACGACCACGGCGTACTGATCGGTTTCGCCAAGATCACGCGTGACATGTCGGAGCGTCGTGCGGCGGAGCTTGCGCTACGGCGCAGTGAAGAACGCTTTCGCCTGCTGGTCAAGGGTGTGACCGACTATGCGATCTACATGCTCTCGCCGGAAGGGCTCGTCACCAACTGGAATGCCGGTGCGCAGCGCATCAAGGGGTATCTGGATCATGAAGTGATCGGCAGCCATTTCTCGCGTTTCTACACGCCGGAAGACCGGGATATTTTTCTTCCCGAGCGCGCCCTGCGGACGGCGGCGGAGAGCGGCAGTTTTGAAAATGAGGGATGGCGGGTGCGCAAGGATGGCTCGCGCTTCTGGGCGCACGTGGTCATCGACCGGCTGCTGGACGACGCAGGTGTGCTGGTCGGTTTCGCCAAGATCACCCGCGACATTACCGAAAGGCGCCGCGCCGAGCAGGCGGTGGCCGCGTCGCAGGCGGCATTGGTGCAATCACAAAAAACCGAAGCGATCGGCCGCTTGACCGGCGGCATCGCGCATGACTTCAACAACCTGCTGGGCGCCATCATCGGCAACCTGGACCTGCTGCGCTTGCGGCGAGCCACCGGCCAGGATGGGGATGTGGACCAGTTGATCGAGGCTGCCACCGCCGCCGCCAAACGCTCGGCCGCTCTTACACATCGGCTGCTTGCGTATGCGCGGCAACAAACGCTGATGCCGTCAACGGTTGACGTCAACCAGCTCATCCGTTCTTTGCTTGACCTGCTGCAACGTTCGGTCGGCCCGGCCATCGAGATCAGGACAGAACTGGATGCGGCACTTTCGCTGACACGCTGCGACCGGAACCAGCTTGAGAGTGCATTGCTGAATCTCACTATCAATGCGCGCGACGCGATGCCGATGGGCGGCCACGTCATGATTCGCACGCGAAATGTGACCTCGGCTGAGATCCCCGCAGAATTGTCGCGCACCAATCCCACCACCAGTTACATCCTCGTGTCGGTCACCGACACGGGCATGGGCATGTCGCCGGAAGTCGCCGAGCACGCCTTCGAACCTTTCTTCACCACCAAGCCGCTGGGTGAAGGAACGGGGCTGGGACTGTCGATGGTGCAGGGCTTCATCCACCAGTCGCAGGGACATGCAGTGATCAAATCGTCCACGGGCGAAGGAACGGCGATTTCACTTTTCCTGCCCGCCCTGCAGCACGACGGTACCGGTGCGGGCGCGAGTGCGGAAGACAGCCATGCGGCGTCGCGACGCGAGCCGCCGACAACGACGGCCAAGCCGTTGTCGATCCTGCTGGTGGATGATGAAGAGGCCGTTCGCAAACCCATCAGCGAAATGCTGCATCACCTGGGCTGTACCGTTCGTGAGGCGGGCGATGCGGCCGCCGCGATCGAGGTGGCGAAATCACCCGCGCCGATCGACATGCTGATCACCGATATCGGCCTGCCGGGCGGCATGAATGGCCGGCAGCTCGCCGGCGTTGTTCGCAACATGCGGCCGGACATGAAAATCCTGTTTATCACCGGCTACGCGGAGCAAGCCATCTTCGGCAAGGAACCGCTCGACAAGGGCATGCGGCTGCTGGCGAAACCGTTTGGGCTGGAAGAATTTCTCGAGACGGTGACGGAGTTGGGAGAACTCTGACGGTAGAGGTGCCTGGGCAACTACGGCAACGCATTTCCCATGCGCGCCTTGACGGCCGCGATATCTGCCGCGCTGGCAATGCCGGAGAGCGTGATGTCATAGCGTGCAGCCGTGTCAGTTCTTTGTCCGGAATAGAGCTTGGCGGCGATGACGTCTGCGCCATCGACCATGCCGTCGCCGTTGACATCCCCCAGCAGGAAACCAACCGAGGTGACTATGTCGGGTCCGCCATTGACGCCCGTCAGCCGGATGGTGAGGCGTTTCTTGTCCGCCACCGGCGGCATCTGCACAAGTATCCGGCTGTCGTATTGCGTGATAGTGAAACCGGTCACGCTGGTCATCAATTCATCGACGATGCTGATGCCGCCGAAGCTGGTGACCGGCCCGTTGAATCGAAATTGCAGGTAATGCTCCGCACCGATTTTGCGGGGCTCGGTGGACATCATGGTGCCACTCGCCACGCGACGATTGATCGCGACGTTGACGGTTGTACCCGGTGATTCGTGTGGCTTCATGGAATCAATTTTCGACAGCCCGAATGCAACTTCATCGAGCCGGTACACGCGCTGCAGGTTGCCGCCGCCGAAATGCATCGTGCCCGCCGCATCAATCGCCATGCCGCGCGGCGCATACAGGTATGCGTCGAGTCCCGCGGTAAAGTCGCTGAGTGGCGGGCCTTCGTTGCCGCCGCCGGCGATGGTCGTAACCGCTTTTGTGGTCTTGTCGACGCGGCGCACCAGTGCGTCAAGCACGTTCAGGTATAAAAGATTGCCGTCCTTGTCCAGTTCCATGCCGCCGACGAGACCGCTGCCGTAGTTGGTATAACGCGTGATGATTTGGGTGGCGGGATCGATGCGCCAGATGTACACGCAGAATGGTCCCGTCAGGTACACGAAACCGTCGGCCGCCGCACGCACGATGGAAACGGAACAGATGTAGGCATCGGTCGCCAGGATGCCGTCTGCGGACTGCGCGCCACCACCGGCAAATGTGCTGATCATCCCGGTCGTCAAATCAATGCGGCGAACGCGGGCGTTGGATGAATCCGCAATCAGCAGGCCGCCCGTTGCATCCAGCGTCACGCTGCGCGGTGTGTTGAACGTCGCATCAATCGCCGGCCCGCCGTCGCCGGAAAATCCCTGCGTGCCGTTGCCGGCGATGGTGTCGATGAAGCCCGTGGCGTGATCGATGCGCCGGATGCGATTGCCGCCACTCTCGGCGATGTAGATATTGCCGGCGGTGTCGACTGCGATACCTTCCACTGCCAGCGTGGCTGCCGTCGCCAACCCGCCATCGCCGCTCGACCCGGCAGGCGCCGTGATATCCGGATTCCCGGCAATGATGGTGACAATCTGGCTCGCCGGATCGAGACGCAGGATGCGGTAGCCATCGACAAACAGCATCGCGCCGTCGGGCGCGAATGCCACGTTGATGGGGTTGTACAGCTTCACCGAAAGCGCGGGGCCGGACAACTGCATTCCGCCGCCTGCGACGCTGGTCATGTCGTACGAAGGCTGCGCGTGCGCGGGCGGGGACAGTAGCGAAGCCACAACGACACAACTTGCAAACAAGATGCGGGACAAGGAAGAAAGCATGGCGTGTAAGGTAATCGCGCTGGGCGCAGGATGGAGGGCGCGGAATTTATTGGCAGGAATCACCGCCGCAACGGGCGTTCGCATCATACGTGAGGATGTCGCTCGCCGGAATTTGCCTCGCGAAAGTTGCAGGGCGGTTTGCTGTTCCGCCCTACCGAAAATGCCACGCAACGATACGGCTCTTCTTCTGCCCTTGCGCCATCGCGATCGTTTCCACGCGGCGCGCGCGAACTTCCTTCAACGCAGAATAAATGTCCGGAAGGCTTTCCTCGCGCGAAACCAGCGCACTGAACCAGGACACTTGCGACGCATAGCCGGCGCTTTCCTTCGCCATGCGAGTCACAAATCCCACCTCGCCGCCCTCGCACCAAAGCTCGGCGGCCTGGCCACCGAAATTCAGTTTGGGATTCGCCCTGGCATGTCCGGTTGATGCGCCGGACTTGCCCAGGTTTTTCCATTTGCGCGCGGCACCGGCTTCGGCGTCGCGTGCCGAGGCGTGGAAAGGCGGGTTGCAGAGAACAATATCGAAGCGATCATCCGGCGTCACAACACCGTCGAGAATTTTTTGCGGTAACGGTTGCAGCCTCAATTCGATTGCCCTGGCCAGGCCCGCGTTTTTATCAACGATCTGTTGCGCGGCACTGAGTGCCACGGCGTCAACATCACTGCCCACAAACCGCCAGCCATATTCATGATGGCCGATCAGCGGATAGATGCAATTGGCGCCCACGCCAATATCGAGCACGCAGATATCGGACCCACGCGGAATGCTGCCGTTGCGGTCTGCGGCGAGCAGGTCGGCGGCGTGATGCACATAATCCGCGCGCCCCGGGATCGGCGGGCACAGATAGCCTGCCGGCACGCTCCAGCCGTCCACCTCATAGAATAACTTCAGCAGCGCGGCATTCAGCGCCATCACGGCAGCGGGGTTGGCGAAGTCGATCGTCAACTCGTTGGCATCGAAGGGATTGGCGATAAGGAAATCCTGCAGCGCCGGCAACGCTTGCGCGAGTGCCGCGAAATCGTAGCGGCCGCGATGGCGATTGCGCGGGTGAAGGCCCAGCTTTTCGAGGACGGGTGCGCGTATTTTTTTCGGTGCCTTCGGTGAGCTTGGCGTGCTCGGTGTGCTCGGTGAGCCCGGTGAGTTGTGGGGCACTGGTTTATTGTTTGATGGCATGTGTGTGTTGCCCGTGAGTGAGAGGCGGGTTGCGAGCTGGCAGGAATGTCAGCAGAAAATCAGGAAAATCACCGGCAAAAACTCCAGCACCGGGGCGGCTTCGCAGGCATTTGCGGCCTGCGAAGCCCGTCAAATGGCGATCCGCATGTCTTTCATGTGTAAATACGGTGAAAGTTCCTGCGGGAAAATACACAGGAGATTTTCCACTTCCCGCAGTTTCGTACACATCCATTGTCGCAAAGGTGAGGCTAACCGGCCGCGCACTGTCGTACTATCTTGTGATCAACCCGGAGGAGAAAAACAATGTTCAGTCACATCATGATAGGTTCGAACGACATGACGGCGTCAAAGAAATTTTACGATGCCATCCTCGGCGCGCTGGGCGTATCACCCGGCACGCCCGATGAAAAGGGCCGCATCTTTTACCGGAGCAAGTATGGCGTCTTCGGCATCACCAAGCCCATCAACGGTGAGCCGGCCTGCGCGGCCAATGGCGGCACCATCGGTTTCGTGGCCGAGAGCCCGGAAGCGGCAGACGCGTGGCACGCCGCCGGTGTCGCCAATGGCGGCAAGGCGTGTGAAGATCCGCCGGGAATTCGTGAAGGCAAGATGGGGCAGCTCTACATCGCCTACCTGCGTGACCCGGACGGCAACAAGATCTGCGCGCTCAAGCGGATGGCCTGATAGCGGCCATGCGTTATCGCCGCATGCCCATCGAGCAGGAATCGCCTGAAGAGGTGGGCTACGGCAGCATTCGCTGCAACCTGGCCGAAAGCTCGATGCGCGATCGTGTGCTGGGCGAGCTGCATCTCGATGTCGATCTGGCCGCGACGATTCTCCTCTACGGCGATCATCGCGGGCACCCGGGGCTGCGTGCGCTGCTGGCGGCGGAAAGCGGCTGCGATGTGGACCAGGTGTTGCTGACGCCGGGTGCGGCAGGCGCATTATTTATCGTCGCCACCTGCCTGCTCTCGACTGGAGATCACCTGGTGGTCCTGCGTCCTAATTACGCGACCAACATTGAGACTCCGCGCACCATCGGCTGCGATATTTCGTTCGTTGATCTCACGCTTGAAAATGGATTTCGCTACACCGGAGAAGATATCGCCGCCGCGATGACGCCGAAAACGCGCCTGGTCAGCATCACCCATCCGCACAATCCCACCGGCACGGTTCTCGATCACGCCGAGTTGAAACGCATCATTGCGCTGGTGGAAGCGCGCGGCGCGTATCTGCTGGTGGATGAAACCTATCGCGACCTGACCACCACCATGCCCTTGCCGTTCGCGACCACACTGAGCGAACGCGTGATCAGTGTTGCGTCGCTGTCAAAAGCATATGGGCTGCCGGGACTTCGCGTCGGCTGGCTGCTCACGCGCGACCGCGAATTGAATGAATTATTCCTCGCGGCAAAAGAGCAGATATTGATCTGCGGCCCGGTGCTCGAAGAGGAAATTGCCTGTCGCGTTTATTGCCGCCGCGCGCAGGAATTGCCGCATATCGCTGAGGCCGTGCGACGCGGTGTTGAGACCGTAACGGCGTGGATCGCGAGTGAGCCCGCGATGGAATGGGTGCGCCCCTCAGGCGGCGTGGTTGCATTTCCGCGCATTCGCGCCGATGCGGGCGTTGATATCGTGAAGTTTTATGCCACGCTCAATGGCACGCATGCGACGCTGGTGGGGCCGGGCCACTGGTTCGAGCAGGATGATCACTTCATGCGGATTGGTTTCGGCTGGCCGTCGCCGGAGGAGTTGACGCAGGGACTCGAAAACATCAGTGCTTCAATCCGCGCCGCGCGCGTTTGATCCAAGCGTAGCTGCTGAAACCGATGTGACTGATCCGGTGCCGGATCACTTCGGCCGTGGCGGAATATCCAGCCCTGCAATCACCGCAGGCCGCGCCTTGAATTGCGCCACCACTCGCTGAACGTTCTTGAATTCGTCGTAGCCCACCAGCTCGCCCGCCCCGTAAAAACCGACCAGGTTATTTACCCAGGGCAGCGTTGCAATGTCGGCAATGGTGTACAGGTCGCCCATGATCCATGCGCGTCCGTCCAGCCGCGTGTCCAGCACCTTCAGCAATCGATGCGATTCCGCGACATAGCGGTCACGCGGCCGCTTGTCCTCGAAATCCTTGCCGGCAAATTTGTGGAAGAAACCCAGCTGCCCGAACATCGGGCCGATGCCACCCATCTGGAACATGACCCATTGCAGCGTTTCATACCGGCCACGCGCATCGGTGGGCATCAGTTGCTTCGTCTTGTCCGCCAGGTACACCAGGATCGCGCCCGATTCGAACAGCGCCAGCGGCTTGCCGTCCGGGCCGTTCGGATCGAGGATCGCGGGGATTTTGTTGTTGGGATTCAGCGAAAGAAATTCCGGCGACATCTGGTCGTTGGTATCGAAGCTGACGCGATGCACTTCATACGGCAGGCCGGTTTCTTCGAGGGC
>JBDTWS010000159.1:0-8830 GCA_040006575.1 Betaproteobacteria bacterium | reverse complement strand
CGCTGACCGCGAAAAACGTGATCATCGCGACCGGCTCAAAAGCGCGCCACCTTCCCGGCATCACGGTCGACAACGTCAACATCTGCGACAACGAAGGAGCGCTGGCATTTGCGGCCGTGCCCAAGCGGCTCGGTGTGATCGGTGCCGGTGTGATCGGCCTCGAACTCGGCAGCGTGTGGCGCCGCCTCGGTGCGGAAGTCACCGTGCTGGAAGCATTGCCTGCCTTCCTCGGTGTGACCGACGAGGCGATCCAGAAAGAAGCATGGAAAGTTTTCACGAAAGAGCAATCGCTCAACATCAAGCTCGGCGTGAAGATTGAAAAAGTCACGCAGAAAAAATCCGGCCTGACCATCGATTACACCGACGACAAGGGCCTCGCGCAAAAGCTGGAATGCGACAAGCTCATCGTCTCGGTCGGGCGCGTGCCGAATACCGACGGCCTCGGCGCGACCAACGTCGGCCTCAAGGTGACCGACCGCGGCTTTATTGAAGTGGATGATCATTGCAAAACCAATTTGCCGAACGTGTACGCCATTGGCGACGTGGTGCGCGGGCCGATGCTGGCGCACAAGGCCGAAGACGAAGGTGTCGCGGTCGCGGAAACGATCGCAGGACAAAAGCCGCACGTCGACTTCAATACCATTCCGTGGATCATCTACACCTCGCCGGAAGTGGCGTGGGTGGGCAAATCCGAACAGCAGTGCAAGGCCGAAGGCATTGCGGTGAAGACGGGACAATTCCCGTTCGCCGCCAATGGCCGCGCGCTGGGGCAGGGCGAGTCGGGTGGCTTTGTGAAGATCATTGCCGACGCCGCTACCGATCGCATCCTGGGTGGCCACATCATTCACGCGCACGCGTCGGAATTGATCCAGGAGCTGGTGACGGCGATGGAATTCAAGGCCGCATCGGAAGATGTCGCACGCATCGTTCACGGCCATCCGACGCTGTCCGAAGCCGTGCGTGAAGCGGCGCTGGCGGTGGACAAACGCACATTGAACATGTGAGATGCGTGGATCTCGTCGCATGATTGAAAGTCCAGCATTGGCGAGGCTTTCCGGCCTGTTTTGGCCTGGAAGGCGCGCCAATGCTGGACTTTACGCTGTGATTATCGGATGAATTCGCGCACCGCGCCCCTGCCCAACATCTCGGGCGAACTCTCCGAAGCCGACCGCATCGAGGCGTCCAGCCCGCTCGAGTGGTACTGGAAATTTTCCCAGCAATCCGATTTTGAATCCGATCCCGCGCAGCTCGCCGTGCTCGAGCACCTCGAGCGACTGCACGACGACCTCGAACAATATCGCCAGTACCGCCAGGGAAAAATAAACCGCCTCGTCACCAATTTCGGCGGCGGCAAAAAACCACCGCGTGGCCTGTATGTCTGGGGCAGCGTGGGCCGCGGCAAGTCGCTGATGATGGATGCGTTCTACAACGTCTGCACGCTGAAGCGAAAACGCCGCGTGCACTTCCACGAATTCATGCGCGAGATTCACGCCGAGATGCAGGCGCACAGCGGCGAGGAAGATCCGCTCGAGCCTATCGCCGAAAAAATCGCCAAGCAGCTGCGGCTGCTGTGCTTCGATGAATTTCATGTGAGCGATATTGCCGACGCGATGATCCTGGGCCGCCTGCTGGAAATGCTCATCAACAACGGCGTGGTGCTGGTGATGACATCGAATTACCAGCCCGATGATCTTTATCCCAATGGCCTGCAACGCTCACGTTTTTTGCCCGCCATCGAAATCCTCAAGGAAGAGCTGGAAGTGGTGGAAATCGCCGGACAGCGCGATCATCGACGGCGCATCCTCGAATCGATTCCCGTCTACCACGCCCCCATCACCGAGGCAGCCGAGCACGCACTGGCGCGCGCGTTCGAGGCCATGTCAAAGGCATCCTACACAAGCAACGGCACCATCACGATCGGATCGCGCGAGATCGCCTTCCTGCGCCGCGCGAAGGGTGTGATCTGGTTCGCGTTCGACGAGTTGTGCGTGAAAGCGCGTTCCCAGGTGGATTACCTCGAAATCGCCAGCAGCTATCACACGGTGCTCATTTCCGGGATTCCGCAACTACATGCCCGGAACCGCGCTGATGTAGTCCGCCGATTCACCTGGCTGGTCGATGTTTTTTATGACCAGAAGGTGAAACTGATTTGCTCGGCCGAGGCCCAACCTGAATGGCTCGTGGTGGATGATCGCGTAGAAGACAAATCTGCCGCGAGTACAAAGGGCAAGTCCGGTGGTGATGCGACCTTGATGGTTTCTGCAGAATTCGCGCGCACCGCGTCACGTTTGCGTGAAATGCAATCCAAGGAATACTTCTCGCGCAAGCACGCATCAGCCGCTGATCCACGCGTGCTCGAGAGAAGCTGAGGAGCGGCAAATGCTGAAAAAATTACTGCTGGTATTTTGTACGGCGCTGGCATCCACTGCCAACGTGGCATACGCCGCCATCAACTACCAGGACATGTGGTGGAACGCGAACGAATCCGGCTGGGGCGTGAATGTTGCGCAACAGAACAACACCATGTTCGCGACCTGGTTTATCTACGCCGCTGGCGGCCAGCCGCTGTGGGTGGTGATGTCGAACGCGCAGCGCTCGGGTGCAAACGGAAATACCTTTACCGGTGATTTGTTCCAGACCACGGGCACCGCATTTTCGGTCGTGCCGTTCACGCCACTGCAACCCTCTAACGTGACGACAGTGGGCTCCGCGACCTTCGTGTTCTCCGACGCGAAGAACGGCACGCTGACCTACAGCATCAACGGCGCACAGGTAGTGAAACAGATCACGCGGCAACCCCTGTCGTCGATCAATCTTTCGGGTACCTACTACGGCGGAATTTTTCGTACCGCGAATTGCGCCAACAGCGGCGTGAGCAACAGTATTTATTCCGTGACGCACACGCCGTCGAGCCCGCTGACGGGCACGATCAGCGTCAGTGAAGTCGGTGGAAACCTGTGCCGCTTCACCGGCACGCTGAACCAGTCCGGTTCGGTGTTTGACGGCAGCGGCACCTACAGTTGCCAGGGTGAAGCGGGCAGTTGGACGGGGACGGAAGGAACGGGTGGCGAGACGACGTTTGCGATCAAGCTGGCGCTGCAGACGGGAGCGGGGGTTTGTACGACGACGCTGGGTGGTTTCAAATCGCCCTAGTAGTGGGGGATGACGGATGCCCGCAATTGCTCTGTCAAGAGTTTTTCAAAATCACCGTCGTCCCCGCCCCGGCTAAAGCATTCGAGGGCAGGCTGCGGCGGGGACCCAGTGGCGTACGTTGCAAGCCACTGGATTCCCGCCTCCGCAGGAAAGACGAAATAGCGGAAGTCACTGGATTCCCGCCTTCGCGGGAATGACGGAAATATGATGGTTTGCTTTCACCAGTGCCCCGCCACCCCAGCAAGTCAAAAAACAATGATTTCCTCTACTCATAGCGGGGATTAAGAAATGACCACCTTCAAAGCCATCGTCCTCACCAAACCCGAAGCCGGCTTCAACGCCAGCCTCACCGATATCGATGAATCGCAACTCCCTGCAGACGGCAACGTCATCATCGCCGTCGAATACTCGACCATCAATTACAAGGACGGCCTCGCCATCGGCAATAAATCGCCGGTCGTGCGCAAGTGGCCGATGGTCGCGGGTGTGGACGGTGCCGGCACGGTGATTGAAAGCAGCCATCCTGATTGGAAGCCCGGCGATAAAGTCATCCACACCGGCTTCGGCGTAGGTGAGACGCACTGGGGTTGCCTGGCCGAACGCGCCAAATTGAATGGCGACTGGCTGGTGCCGTTGCCCGATGCATTCAGCACGCGGCAGGCCATGGCCATCGGCACCGCGGGCTACACCGCCATGCTGGCGGTACTGGCACTGGAGAAACAGGGTGTTGCGCCCAACCAGGGCGAAGTGCTGGTCACCGGCGCTGCAGGCGGCGTAGGCAGCGTGGCCATCACGTTATTGGCCGCACGCGGGTACAACGTAGTCGCGTCGACCGGCCGGCTCAATGAAGCAGACTATCTTCGCTCACTGGGTGCGACCAGCATTGTCGACCGCAACGAAATTTCTGTTCCCGGAAAACCACTACAGAAAGAGCGTTGGGCCGCCGTAGTGGATTCGGTGGGCTCACACACGCTGGCCAACGCCTGCGCACAATGCCGCTACGGCGCGGTGGTGGCTGCCTGCGGCTTGGCGCAGGGCATGGATTTCCCGGGAACGGTGGCGCCTTTCATCCTGCGTGGTGTGGTGCTGGCCGGTATCGACAGTGTTTACACGCCGCAGGCACGCCGGCGCGATGCATGGCAACATCTGGCACGCGAACTGGACTTGCACAAGCTGGACGCACTGACCACCGAAATTCCGCTTTCACAGGTGATCCAGCGTGCGGGCGATATCCTGGCAGGGCAGGTGCGCGGGCGGCTGGTGGTGGATGTCCGTCGCTGACGGCGCATGACACTTGTTGCCATGTTTAACAAATGCCGACGCGCCGTTGGAGAGTGGCACCACTACAATAGGCGTTTGCCGGGCCCGTGAGGGCGGTCTCCGCTGCGTTTTTTTTCACACTGGGTTTTTACTTGCGAGCAAACCATGAGTGCCACTAAGGAAGACGATCCCATGGATCTTGATTTCACCAAATTGTTCAGCAAGGAAACCAAGGTCAAGGAGCCGGTGACGAGCGAACTTGAACAGGAAAAACTTTCCGAAGAGGCCGTCATCGGTGAATCCAAACTCACCAGTAACGGTTATTTCGTGCGCATCAACAAGGCGGCACCCAGTCGTAAACCCAAAGGCGCGCCGCCCACGGTGCTGGTGGTGGAAGACGACACCGTCACCGCCACGCTGATCAAACGCGTGCTGGAATCCAACGGCTTTACCGTCAACCATGCGGCGGACCGCGACGGTATCATCGCCGGTCTCAAGACTTCGCCGGACCTGGTGATCCTGGATGTGCTGATGCCCGACGCAAACGGCTTCGACATCCTCAACCGCATCCGCCAGCATCCGGTGCTGAAAGACATGCCGGTGCTGATGCTCACCAGCCTGGGCGCGCTGGATGACATCCTCAAGGGATTGAAGCTGGGCGCGAATGGATACCTCACCAAGCCGGCGAAATCGCGGGCGTTGCTGGATGCGATAAAAACGGTGCTGGCTTAAAGACGGTGCTGGTTTAGGTTAAAAGTTTTTTCAGACTCGTGGACAAGTCCACCTTGCGGGTATAGCGATACAGTTAGTGTTGCTGTGCCACGTAAGGTGGACTTTTTCATTGTCGGCCGCTGAAATTCAACGCTGACAAATGCGTTGCGCAATTTGCAAGTAAAGCATCACCGTTTCACACCCCGAACGGAGAGTGAAGAAAATGGGCAAGTACCAGCAATTCCACGATCGCTCCATCAACGACCCCGATGCCTTCTGGACCGAACAGGCGAAACGCATCGACTGGGTGAAACCCTTCAGGCAGGTTTGCGATTTTTCCCGGCCACCGTTCGCCAAATGGTTTATCGGCGGCGAGACCAACATCTGCTACAACGCCATCGACCGGCACCTCGCCACCCGTGCGGACCAGAACGCGCTGGTGTGGATATCCTCCGAAGTTGAGGCCACGCGCACGTTCACCTATCGCGACATGTTCGACGAAGTGAATCGCTTCGCCGCCGTGCTGAAGGCGCTGGGCGTGGGGAAGGGCGATCGTGTGCTGATCTACATGCCGATGATTCCCGAAGCGGTATTCGCGATGCTCGCTACTGTCCGCATCGGCGCGATTCACTCCGTGGTGTTCGGCGGATTCGCGGCGGCTTCACTGGCGGCACGTATCGATGATGCGCAGCCGAAAGTGCTCGTCACCGCGGACGCCGGTTCACGCATGGGTAAAATCATTCCACTGAAACCGCTCACCGATGAATCCATCAGGCTGGCGCAACATCCGCCGAAGCATGTCGTGATCGTCAACCGCGGACTCGACCACACGATGCAGGTGACACCCGGCCGCGACATCGACTACAGCGTCATGCGCGGGCGGCACATGAATGATGTGGTGCCGTGCGAATGGGTGGAGTCATCGCACCCGAGTTACATCCTCTACACCAGCGGCACGACCGGCAAACCAAAAGGCGTGCAGCGCGACACCGGTGGCTACGCCGTCGCACTGGCCGCATCGATGCCGCATATTTTTGACACGAAGCCGGGCGAGGTTTATTTCTGCACGTCCGATATCGGCTGGGTGGTGGGCCACTCGTACATCATCTACGGCCCGCTCATCAACGGCTCGACCTCGATCCTGTACGACGGCGTACCGGTCCGCCCCGATGCGGGCGTGTGGTGGAACATCGTGCAGAAGTACAAGGTGTCGGTGATGTTCTCCTCGCCGACCGCGATACGCGTACTCAAGAAACAAGACCCGGCGTATCTCAGGAAATACAACGTGTCCTCATTGCGCTATCTCTTCCTGGCCGGCGAGCCGCTCGACCAGCCGACATCGGACTGGATCGAAAAAGGACTCGGCGTAAAAGTAATCGACAACTACTGGCAGACCGAAACCGGCTGGCCGATTTTGTCTGCGGAACCAGGGATCGAAGACACGCCGCGCAAACTGGGCTCACCCAGTTTTGCATCGTACGGCTATCGCATGAAGCTGAAGCATGAGGAAACCGGCAAGCATGTCGCGGCCGATGAGAAAGGCGTGCTCTGCATCGTTCCGCCACTGCCACCGGGATGCATGAGCACCATCTGGGGTGACGATGATCGATTCGTCAAAACCTATTTCACGTCGTTCAAAGATGAGCAGGTGTACACGACGTTCGACTGGGCGACGTGTGATGCCGATGGTTACTACTTCATCATGGGGAGGACTGATGATGTGATCAACGTGGCGGGGCATCGGCTGGGGACGCGGGAGATTGAAGAGGCAGTGCAGGCGCATTCCAACATTGCGGAGGTTGCGGTGGTGGGCGTGGCGGATGCGTTGAAGGGCCAGGTGCCGGTGGCGTTTGCGGTGGTGAAGGATGTTTCTAAGGTGGCGACGGCCGAGCTGGCGGCGGCGCATGAGAAGGAAGTAATGGCGACGGTGGATCGCGAGTTGGGGGCGATCGGGCGGCCGGCGCGGGTTTATTTTGTGACGCTGTTGCCAAAGACGCGGTCGGGGAAGTTGTTGAGGAGGGCGATACAGGCGGTTTGTGAGGGGAGGGAGACGGGTGACTTGACGACCATCGAGGATCCCTTTGCCCTTGAGCAAATGAAGGTGGCGATCAAGTCCTGAATGGTCGTCACGGTGGCGGAGTTGCTCAAGCAATGGCCGCAGAAGCTACGGGGAATACAATTGCCGCATTTTTTTGACCGCATTCGATACGGCGGATGTTTTGCAAGTTTGCGGAGTAACAGGGAACGTTGCAGCAATAAAAAAGAGCGCGCCGGAGCGCGCCCTCATTTCCTGCAGAAAGTGCTATCGGCGTGCCCTGACGCGCTGCCCAGCCTCCGAAATCACCACCTCCACCCGACGATTAATCGCCCGATTCGTATCCGTATCATTCGCCGCCACCGGGAAATCCTTCCCGTAGCCCACGGTAGAAATCCGATCGCCGCTCACACCAAGCCCCATCAACTGCGCCTTCACCGCATCCGCACGCCGCTGCGAAAGCTCATTGTTAGCCGCAACACTACCAACACTATCGGTATGTCCTTCAATGGAAATCCGACGATCCGGATACTGCTTCAGGAAGTCAGCAAGCTGCGCCATCCGCGCCTGCGCGCTCGGCCTTACTTCCGCACGGCCAAATTCAAACAGCACATCGCCCAGCGTGATCACCATCCCGCGTTCGGTCTTCAACGCTTCCAGCGTAGCGAGCCGTTGTGCAAGGCTGGCAGCGTAAGCCTCGGATACCGCAGCCTGGTTCTGCGCCACGACCACTTGTGCCTGTGCATTGGCCGCCTGGCCTGAAGCAGCCGCCGCCTGCGCGCGAGCCAGGTCAGCTTGCTGTTGCGCCGTCAATGCTTGTTGAGCCGAGATGTCGGCTTGTGCGCGCTGAACATTCGCATCCGCCCGAGCATCGCGCGCATCCGCACGTGCTGCCGACGCCGACGCCTGCGCGCGCGCAGCCTCACGGGACTTCGCATCTGCACGAGCACGTTCACGCTCGGCTTCTGCACTCTTGATCATGTCTTCCGATGCCTTCGCCGTGCCCGCCGCAATGGCAGTGCGTGCACGTTGCGTGGCGATGTAGGAATTGTGGTTCACATCAATGTCTTCATGCTTCGTCAGTGCCTGTTCCGCACGCGACAGCGCTTCGTTGGCCTTCTGCAATTCCAGCGGCGCATTCGCGAGTACTGCCGGATTTGAGGCAGCGGCGCTCACCGTGGAGCGCGCTTCCAGCAGGGCGGGCGGTGCGTTTGGCGTCGTTGCGCAGCCGGCGGCAACCAGGGCAATGGCCAGCAGGGACAACACCGGCTTGAAAACCGATCCGCGCGGCAACGCTGTGGTGGATTGCAAATTCTGCACCGTCATCGTCGTAATTTTTGAATTCTTGTTCATGTCAGATTCCTTGTAGTGTCGTATTGATTAGCGGCGTGAGATTTCTTCGCGTAGCTGGCGAATGCCTTCACGCACTTCGCTCAGCGCACGGTCGGAGCGGACGGAATGTGATTTCGCTTCAGCCAGGTTGGCGTCGACTTCGGCTTGTTCGGCGAGGCGTCGTGCTTCGTCAAAGTCCTTGCGGGCAACGGCGGCATTGGCGCGTTCAAGCTTGTTGCGTGCCTGCGAAACTTCTACCGGCGCATCGGCGCCGGCAGGTCCTGTTGCGCGATCGACGGCGGCGCGGGCCACGGCAAGTTGCTCACGTGGCAAATCGCC
>JBDTWS010000158.1:0-8945 GCA_040006575.1 Betaproteobacteria bacterium | reverse complement strand
TTGGCGATGCGGGTGACCGCCTCGTAGCCACGGATTTCCTGCACTTTCAGGATGTCGATGGCGTATTCCTCTTCACCCAGGGTGAAGGTGAGGAACTCGCTCATTTTGCGCAGTTCTTCGATATGTCGTGATTGGCGTGTCATGTTGAGCTCAGGCGCGTTGGAAGAGTGGGCCGTACGGACCTAAAACTCTTCCCATTCGCCCTCGAGATCCTTGGGCAGTGCGGGCGCTTTGCTGCGTGGCTCCGATGACAGGCGGGCCGCGGCCGGCGGGGCCTTGCCACCCCCACCTTCGGCCAGCGCGGCCGTGCGGCGCGCGCGCGTCTGGTCTTCGCGAAGCTTGGCGTCGTCCAGTTTGAAGCGTGACACCAGCTCCGAGAGAACTTCCGCTTGTTCACGCATGGATTCTGCTGCAGCGGCGGCTTCTTCCACCAGTGCCGCGTTTTGTTGCGTGACGTCTTCCATCTGCACGATGGCGCGGTTGACCTGCTCGATCCCGGTCGCCTGCTCATGCGAGGCGACGGAAATTTCGTTGATGATTTCCGTGACCTGCTGGATGCCGACCACGATGTTCTGCATGGAGGTGCCGGCTTCGTTGACCAGCTGCGTACCTTCGCTGACCTGGTCGACCGAGTTGCTGATGAGTTCCTTGATTTCCTTGGCGGCGGCAGCGCTGCGCTGCGCCAGTGCACGCACTTCACCGGCAACCACTGCAAATCCGCGGCCCTGTTCACCGGCGCGTGCTGCTTCGACGGCGGCGTTAAGCGCCAGGATGTTGGTCTGGAATGCAATGCTGTCGATGACGCTGATGATTTCACCGATTTTGCGCGAGCTGGAACTGATGGCAGCCATTTTCTCGACGGCCTTGGCTGCGACGCCGCCGCCTTTGCGCGCTGCATCGGATGCCGACATGGCAAGACCGTTGGCGAGCTTGGTATTGTCTGCGTTCTGGCGAATGGTAGAGGTAAATTCTTCCATGCTGGAGGCCGTCTCTTCCAGCGTAGAGGCTTGCTCTTCGGTTCGCGCCGAGAGATCGGTATTGCCCGCGCTGATCTGGCGCGCGGCATTGGCGATTTCGCCGGCATTGATGGCGACCTGGGCGATGAGGTCATGCAATTGGCCGACGAAGCCGTTCATGGATTTTGACAGCTGGCCGAATTCACCGGACATGACCGGCAATTTCTTGGTGAGGTCGGCCTCGCCGGTGCGCAGGTCTTCGGTCGCGCGCAATACCTGGTCAATCGGTTTGGAAATAATGCTGTGCGTCCACCACGACACAGCTGCCACGGCGAGCAAGCCGATCAATACTGCGAGGCCGACCATCACGGCAGCGCTTCCGGCCATCCTCTGGCTTTGCTCCTGGAAAACGCTGTTTTCCTTTTGCACGGCCTCGGACAATTTCTTCAAAACATCGCCGGCACGATTGAAAGATTTTTCAAACTCGGGAATTTCAGCAATGACGCCGATGAGGTTGCTTTTCGCGTCGACGATCCGCTTGTCCGCGTCGCGCACGTAGGCTTCCAGCACCGGTTTTGCAGCTGCGATGGCGGTACGAACTTCCGGTGTGGCCTGTGCGTTGTCGATCGTGGTCAGCGCTGTCAACAGCGTTTTCTTGTCGACCGCATATTTCTTTTCGGTGCGCTCCAGCCAGTCGTTCTCACCGCGCTCGAACGCCAGGATGTAGGTGACGATGTTGCCGCGAATGGAGTCGTGCATCTTGCCGATGTCGCCTGCCTGCTGCTGCAGCATGGCGTTAGCGGTCGATTTTTCCACGATTCCCTGGAATGACCCGGCGGAGCTGTAGGCAATCACGCCCACGATGACGAAAATCACGGCAACGATGGCGCTGAAAATGACCAGCGAAGCCTTGACGGAAAGTCCCTTGGAAATTTGCATCATTTCAGTATCCCATCAGCAAGTTAATGCGCTAGTACATTACGACGCAGAGCGCTCGCGGTTTGCTACGATTCCCGCTTGCGCGAGGTGCGCGCGGGTATGGGTAGAATTATTTCACGCCTGTGGGAGAGCGTGAGCGATTATTGTCAAAAGTTGTGAATATCAGAGACGAATTGCCTGTGTTACTGCGGAAATTACGGGTATCGCTTGCCGCGTGTGGCGCTATTTTTTGACTTGTGCCAAAACATTGCTCGTCCAGGCCAGCCGTTCGATCAGCGTTTTGAGGAACTGGCGGTTGAAGCGCAACTGGCAGGCGTCGGAAAGTTGCTCCAGCTGCACGTCCTGGATCTTGAGCAGCTGCACCTCTGAAACTGAGATGATTGACGCGGTGCGGCGCGCCTTGTCGCCCGACAAATAGGCCATTTCGCCAAAGCAGTCGCCGTCCTTGAGGACATTCAGCAACTTGCCATCCTTGATGACCTTGACCTGCCCGCCAACGATGATGAAGAACGCATGGCCTATGTCCCCCTCCAGCAGCAGGCTTTGTTCGCGCGAATGGTTTTCCCAGATAGCGCCACGCAAAACCTCCCACAGCTCGGAGTCGCGGAAATCGCGGAAAAAATCGAGCTTGCGAAGGGCGTTGAATTTTTCGGCCGACGAAATTTCGAAGGAATATTTTTCCAATTGCGGAAAAGTGTCCGCCAGGTCTCTCGCCATGGCGTACCAGGCGGGATAGCGTTTGGATGCGTCCTTTGCCATCGCCTTTTCGACGATTTCCACCAGCTTGTCGGGAATGTCGGGGCGGATGGATTTCAGCGGCGTGGGATCCTCGTTGAGGATCTTGTTAATCATTGCCACGGAATTGGTTGCCTGGAAAGGCAGGCGCCCCGCCAGCAACTCGTACATGGTCACGCCCAACGAATAAATGTCGGTCTGTACCGAGGGCGGCTCTTCGTTGATCTGTTCCGGCGCCATATAGGCCGGCGAACCCACAAAGCCGTCAATCTGCGTGTGGGTCGACTGTGAAATTTGCGCGGTGCCGAAATCTGAAATCTTGATATCGTCGCGATCGGACAACAGGATGTTGGCGGCTTTGATGTCGCGGTGGATCACACCATTCTGGAATGCATAGTCCAGCGCACGGCAGGCTTTGAAAATGATCAGTACCGCCTGGCGCACCGGAAGCAGGTTGGTCTCGGTGCAGAATTTCTTGAGGCTGCCGCCGCCTACGTACTCCATGACGATATAGCGCAGGTCACCTTCGACCACCGCATCGAAGACGCCGACGATGTTGGGATGGGAAAGCTTTCCCACCATCGCGGCTTCGTTGAGAAACAGCTTTTCGAAGCGACGCGCTTCGTCCTCGCCCATGCCCTCGTCACCCATCGCCACCTTGATGGCGACCTTGCGATCGTTGAACTGGTCTTCACCGAGATACACAACTGCAGTCGCACCGCGGCCCAATTCTCCGCTGACGTCGTACTTGCCGATTTTAGTCGGGCGATTAATCATTTTTGTGGTTGTTGTCCCGGTTAACCCGCTGATGAGGCAAGTTAGAAAATTTATTAAGTATCAACGGTTATTAACTGATTCACAAGGATTTTAACTGAATGGCGAAGCGTTGGCGACAGTTATATATGACCGCTAGGCCGGCATTTGTTGAGCGGCTTCGGAAAACGTTTCAACCGAAATATCCTCAATTGCCAATGGCGTCGCGTTCTGCGCGTGCAGATAGTTCCTGAACATTGAACGGGTATAGGCAGGATCATAATGCGCAACCAGCATGTCGGTGACGAATTCATCCCAATTTTGCCGTTCTGCCCATAATTTCCATTGGGAAATTCGTTCCGTCGAGTGCAATTCTTTCAGGCAATCCAACCTGCTGAACAGGAGCTCCCGATTTTCCATCAGGTGCGCGTATTCCTCGCTTAACAGGCGCACGCGTCCCTCAAGCGGCATGCACACTTCGTAGCACGCGCTGCCGCGCATGCGTTGGATCAACGCCTCCGGGACACGCAGGCTGCCGATTTTCTTGCTTTCCGCCTCAACGTACACGGGCCGCGCCGGGTCGAGCATAGAGAGTTTGGCCCAGATGGAACTTTCAAAAGACTTTTGCGAAGGCTGTGGTTCGCCAGGCAGGTCGCCAAGCACGGAGCCTTTGTGCGCGGCTAGTTTTTCAAGGTCAAGGACCTGGCGGCCATTGTTCGCAAGCGCATCGAGGAGACGGCTTTTGCCTGAACCGGTACGGCCGCAAATGACCTGGTATTCGAATTTCTCCGGCAACACAATAAGATCACCGGCGACTTGCGCACGCCACGCCTTGTAGCCGCCATCCAGTTGCAGGGCAGGCCAGCCAATACTTCTCAGGATATGGGTCATGGCGCCTGAACGTGAGCCGCCTCGCCAGCAATAAATGAGCGGTTTCCACTGGCGCGGGTAATCCGCCAATGTGTTGTCGACGTGAGCCGCGATGTTGCGTGCAACCATGGACGCACCAACTTTTTTTGCGTCGAAAGCAGACCTCTGCCGGTACAAGGTACCGACTTCGACTCGCTCGGCATTGCTGAGAACGGGCAGGTTAATCGCGCCAGGCAAATGGTCTTCGGCAAATTCGGCTGGGCTCCGCACGTCAATGATTGCGTCGAATGCCGCCAGTGATTCCAGCGAAAGCGGCCCGAATTGCAGGCCGGCCTTCACAGGAATGGGGAAGGACCTTTCAGGGGCGTTCATTTGCCTGTCACCGACTTGGCGGGCGCCACCTTGCCCAGTACTTTGCGTATCGTGGGCAAGACGTTAGCGAGAATCGCGGGCTGGGCTTCCACTTTTGGATGCATTCGATCGGCCTGGAACATGTCGAGATTCTCCGCCATGCCCTCGAGCAGGAAGGGTGGCGGAGGAAGTTTGTTTTGTTTAGCCAAGTCAGGATACAGATCGCGGAATTGCTGCGCGTAGTCAATGCCGTAGTTCGGCGGAATCTGGATGGCAACCAATGCGACCCTGGCCTGTGCGGCCTGGATTGCGGTAATGATGGTTTGCAGGTTTTTCCGGGTCTCGGTTACCGGCAGGCCCCGCAGCCCGTCGTTTGCGCCCAAGGCTAGTACCACCACTGTCGGCTTGACGCTGGCAAGGTCAGTCTTGATGCGGCTCACGCCACCTACGCTGGTTTCACCACTAATGCTGGAATTGATAACCGTAACGCCCTCCGGTTTGAGTTTTGCCTGCAACAAAGTCACCCATCCGTTTTTGGGATCCATTCCATAGCCGGCCGAGAGGCTGTCGCCGTAGACCATGATTCGCTCACCGCCGGCGTTGTTGCCACCTGCGCCCGCAGCTGCCGCGGGAACGGGGAACGACAGCAAGCCCAGCAAGGTCACAACACCGAACAGGCGATGTGTTGTCATACGGTGCAGGTGCTGCGTACCATTGCGTCGAACAATGCCGGCAAAGCAATCGCGCAGTCGACTTGAAAATGTGCGTTCCGGTGCAAAATCTGTTGTGCGTTGGTAATTCAATCTATCCCCGTATTCCGTCGTTCATCGCATTGTCCCTGATGCGGGCGCGACATGCTGTCAATATGCCACTCATATTTTGCACTTTCTCCCAATTTCAAGAAGATCCATTCACGCCATGCCTGACTCCACCAGCACCTCTTTCCCGCCAGCCTCCATGATCCGTGTCGCCGCGCTGAGCAAGCGCGTCATGACATCCGACGGAGAACTGGTCATCGTCAATGACGCCAACTTCAACGTCGACGCCGGCGAAGCGGTCGCGGTGGTGGGGGCGTCGGGTTCCGGCAAGTCCACGCTGCTGGGGCTTATGGCGGGGTTGGACACGCCAAGCCAGGGCAAGGTTTTCATCAACGGTGAAGATTTGTTTGCGCAAAACGAGGATGGTCGCGCAAAACTGCGTGGGCGGCTGGTGGGATTTGTATTCCAGTCGTTCCAGCTGCTTCCGGCTTTGTCTGCGCTCGAAAACGTGATGCTACCGTTGGAACTGGGCGGAGCAGCCGATGCAGACAAGCGCGCCCGGGCCATCCTGGAACGGGTAGGGCTGGGTGCCCGGCTGAAGCATTACCCCAAACAGCTCTCCGGCGGCGAACAGCAACGTGTTGCCATCGCGAGGGCCTTTGTCACGGAGCCCAAGTTGCTGTTCGCCGACGAGCCCACCGGCAACCTGGATGCAAAGACCGGGCGGGCGATGATCGACCTCCTGTTCGAACTTAATCGCGAAAAAGGCACAACGCTCATTCTGGTGACACACGATCTCGGCCTCGCAGCGCGTTGCGGCCGGCGCCTGCATATTGATGCGGGCATTGTCAGCACGGAAGAGCACCAGCACGACATGGCGATGTAAGGGGCGACGCATGAAGAAATTTGCCCTCGCCCTGAAAATGCTTCGACGCAACGGCAAGTCCGGCGAAGCGCGGGTGTTGCTGGTGGCGCTATTTATTGCGGTCATGAGCGTGACCACGGTTGCGTTTTTTGCCGATCGTGTGGAATCGGCACTCAATCGCCAGGCCAGCGAACTGATCGCTGCGGATGCCGTCGTCATCGCCGACAAGCCCGTTGCCGCGCGTTTTCGCGAAGCCGCCGCCAAGCTGAATCTTTCCACTGCGGAGGCCACCAGCTTTCCCAGCATGGTCGCAGGCGACCCGGACAAAGGGCAGGGCGTTAACCTCGCTGAATTGAAGGCCATCACGCCGGGATTTCCATTGAGAGGCAAATTCAGGATTGCGCCCCAACCTGGCTTGCCGGGACGCGAGACCAGTGAAATTCCTGCACCCGGGACGGTGTGGGTTCCTGAAGTCCTGCTGACCCGCCTGAATGCAAACGTCGGCGACACGTTGAAAATCGGCGTCATCAAATTGAACATTGCCGCGGTTCTCACCAAGGAACCGGACAGCGTGCTGGATTATTTCGGCATCGCGCCTCGCGTATTGTTCAATATGAAGGACTTGCCGGAAACACACTTATTACAGGTGGGCAGCCGCGCTGCGTATCGCTTCCTCGTTGCAGGGGAAAGCGCTGCAGTCGAGGAATTTCGTGCGAGTTTCGCGGGCAAGCTGGAACGCGGGGAAAAATTGGAAGGTGTGCGTGACGCGCGATCCGAAGTGCGCGTAGCTCTGGAACGCGCACAGCGATTCCTGGGGCTTGCGGCGCTTTTGTCGGTGGTGCTCGCGTCAGTCGCCGTGGCACTCGCGGCACGGCGATTCTCGCTGCGGCAGATGGACAGTGCGGCGATGATGCGTTGCCTGGGTGCCACCCAGGCGGACATCTTCATTCTCAATCTCTGGCAATTCCTGATGCTCGCATTCATCGCGTGCCTGCTGGGAACCCTGGCCGGCTATGCCGCGCAAAGCGTACTGGCTGCGATGCTCACCCGTTTTTTCACTGTCGCCCTGCCATTACCGACAATCCTGCCGGCTATTCAAGGTGCTGCGATTGGGGTGGTTTTGCTATTGGGATTTACATTGCCGCCGCTGCTGGCGTTGCGCAAAGTCTCGACATTACGGGTGCTGCGGCGCGACATCGATCCGTTTGAAGCAGGGTCCACATTCGCCTACTTGCTTGGTTTCGCTGCGCTGGCCGGCCTGATTATCTGGCGCGCCGGCGAGGTGAAACTGGGCGCCATTGCGCTGGGTGGATTCACTGCCGCCCTCGCTGTTGCCGCGCTGGCCGGATGGCTACTGATCCAGTTCGCGGCCACCATGCGTGGCGCGACCAATGGCTCGTGGCGCTACGGCCTGGCCAATATGAAACGCAATTCCGGTGGCAGCCTCGTACAGATCATGGCGCTAGGTCTTGGAATTATGGCCATGCTTATGCTGACGCTGGTGAGGACCGACATGATCACGCGCTGGCAGGCGACGATTAAGGAGGACATGCCCAACCGCTTCGTGATCAACATCCAGAGCGATCAACTGGCGGATGTGAAAGCGTATTTCGCCGAGCGCAAGCTGGCAACGCCCGATCTGTATCCCATGGTAAGAGGGCGCCTGACCATGTTGAACGACAAGCCGGTCGTGCCGGCGTCGTACAAGGATGAGCGTGCAAAGCGATCAGTTGAACGTGAATTCAATCTTTCCTGGACCACACGCCTGCAGGCCGACAACAAGATCTTGTCTGGAAAATTTTGGGATGAAGACGCAACGGACAAGCAGTTTTCGGTCGAGGAGGGCATCGCCAAGAACCTGAATATCAAACTGGGTGACATGCTGACTTACGACATCGGCGGATCGACATTCACCGCGCCGGTGACGAGCCTGCGGAAGGTTGAGTGGGATTCGTTCAAGCCCAATTTCTTTGTCATCGCCAGTCCAGGCGTGCTTGAGAAATACCCGGCTAGCTACATCACCAGCTTTCATCTCGACGCGGGCAATGAACAGGTCATCAACGGGCTCATCCAGAAATTCCCCAACCTGTCTGTGATTGACCTGACGGCAATCATGAACCAGGTGCGCACCATCACGGACCAGGTTGCCAATGCGGTTTCGTTCGTGTTCCTGTTTGCGTTGGCGGCAGGCGTCGTGGTGCTTTATGCGGCCATCGCCACAACGCAGGATGAACGCGTTTTTGACGCAGCGATCATGCGCACGCTGGGCGCCAATCGTCGGCAGCTGGTGATCGTGCAATTGGCGGAGTTCCTGGCCATCGGGCTTTTGTCCGGCCTAATCGCGAGTGGCGGCGCGCTGGCGCTGGCGAGCGTACTTTCAGACAAGGTGCTCGGGGTCCCATACAGCATCAATCTCTGGATCCCGGTCATCGGCATATTGGGTGGTGGACTGGGAATTGCTGTGGCGGGTTTGTTGGGGACCCGGAAAGCGGTAGCAACGCCGCCGCTTGTCACTATCAGGAGCCTCGCTTGACGATTCAAGGTTGAAACTCGAGCACTGGAGCGGGCGGCAGCGCATTTATGGCTGAAGTACCGCGCCAGTTAATGACCTTAGTTACATGGCGCGTCGCAATGGCGATTACGTGTGCAGCGCTCAACAACTCCAAATAGCAGTATATCCCAGACATGTATGATTTAACATAATATAAATTATACGCG
>JBDTWS010000157.1:0-9172 GCA_040006575.1 Betaproteobacteria bacterium | reverse complement strand
GGATTTTTGAGCCGTTTTTCACCACACGCGAAGTTGATGAAGGTACCGGCCTGGGGCTGTCGGTGGTTCATGGCATCGTCCAGGCGCATGAAGGGGCAGTCGTGGTTGAGAGCGCGCCGGGCAAAGGAGCGACGTTCAACATTTACCTGCCGATCGCCGATGTAGCTGTCGCTGTTGCGGCCCCGCGCCCGACTCCTGCGGTCGATGTGGTAACTCCGCTTGCGGCCGGCGGCCGGCATATCCTCTATATCGACGACGACGATTCGCTGGTGTTCCTGGTAAAACGCCTGGTTGAGCGGCGCGGTTGCCGGATCAGCGGATACACCAACCAGCAGGAGGCACTGGATGCGCTCCGTGCGGCGCCAGGCTCATTCGACCTGGCCGTCACCGACTACAACATGCCGGGCATGTCGGGCCTGGACGTGGCGCGTCAAATCCGCATGATCCGCCCTGACCTGCCGGTGGCGATCGCATCGGGCTTCATCGATGAAACCCTGCGCTCGCAAGCCGAAGGCGCGGGCGTGCGGGAATTGATTTTCAAGGCCAGCGCGGTCGAAGACCTGTCCGATGCGTTTGTGCGGCTGGCGCAGCGAACTGAATTGCCAAGCCTGAGCGAGTAGTCATTGGTGTCCGCCAGCTTCAGAAGGGAGCTTATGAAAACCGGCTGCGCAATTGAAGTTCACGCAGCAGGTTTTTAGAAGTTCGCGGGTCGCAAATCGCCATTTGGCGCGGAGTTCCGGGCAAAAATGGCTGGAACGGCGCGCCAGATATGGAGTTTGACCCGCTTTCCGGGAAATCGAACATCTTTCTTGCGATCCAGCGTGCGATCGTTCTCGGGCAATCCTGAAGCGCGTGTCAGGTCTCCTGCAACGCGCCGGTGACGCCGTCATCGGCCGGGCCGATCATCGGGAACAAAACCGTGATGGTGGTGCCGACGCCGACCACACTGCGCAACTGCAAGCGACCGCCGGCCAGTTGCGCGCGCTCTTCCATGCTGATGAGGCCGAGGCTGCCATGCTTTAGTGACCGGGCCCGTGCCGCATCGAGATCGAAGCCGCTGCCATAGTCCTGGATCAGTAGCTTGACCAAGTCGCCCTGGCGGCCCATCTGCACCAGGATGCGTTTGGCATGGGCATGGCGGGTGGCATTGCTGAGCGCCTCCTGGGTGATGCGAAAGCAGGCCAGCTCGATCGTTTTCGGCAGCCGTCCTTCAATATCCTTGAACTGAAATTCGATGGCGACCCCGGTCTGTTCCGCATGCCGCGTCGTCAGCCAGCGCAAGGCATCCTCTATTCCCAGTTGCTCCAGTTGCGGCGGATGCAGGTCAAGTGCCATTTGCCGCATTTTTTCCAGGGCGCCTTCGGCGACTGCGATGCATTCGCCGAGTTTGCGTTGCAAGTCATCAGCGGGCACAGACTGCAGCATGTGCAGGCTGATTTTCAGCGCGGTCAAAGTCTGGCCGAGATCGTCATGCAAGTCGCGCGAAATCGAGCGCCGCTCTTCTTCCTGTGCGGTCAGCAAACGCTTCGACAAAAGCCGCAAGCGCTTGTTTGCATCCTGGACGGCGAAATGGGAAAGCATGCGATCGGTAACGTCTTCGTGCAAGACGACAATTCCCGTTTCACCCGCTTCCAGCGGCATTACCCGCATCATGTACCAACGGGTATTGCCCAGGGTCGTCAACTGATACTCGAGCGTGAACAATTTGCTCCGGTGCAAAAGCACGTCACGGGCACCGGCGACCATCGCCCCGGCGAAATCGAAACGGTCGGCCAGTCCTTCGAGGTAGGTAAAGTAATCGGTGCCGACTTCGCTTGCGCCGATTTTCAATTGGCTGCGCTCCGATGCGAAGGACTCCCAGACCTTGTTGACGGCGAGGATGATGCCTTGTTCATTGACCAGCGCAACTCGTGTCAGCAGCGAATCGAGGATGCCGCGTTTTTGCGCTTCGCTGTGGCGCAACAACGCCTCGTTGGCATCTCTCTCGCGACTGACATGCGCCTTGGCAATAGCGCCTTCGATGGCGGTGGGCAGGCGACCCATCCGGCTTTTCAGAAGGTAGTCTGCTGCGCCGTTGCGTAGTGCAGCAACGGCGGCTTCCTCGCCGATGTCGTGTGAAATGATGATCAGCGGGGTATTCGGCAGGCATTTTTGTAGCAATGCCAACGCACGCACGCTGTCGAAGCGCGGCAGGTTGTAATCGCACAGCACCACATCCGGCGGCCGCAGCTGCAACTGTTGCAGGAAATCCGGCTCGGTATCGACGCGCAACACATCGGCCATGAATGGTGCCGCCTTCATCGCCCGAATCAGTAGCTCGGCATCATCCGGCGAATCTTCCACAAGCAATATTCGAATGGTCGGCTTCATTTGTTTTGCCCAATGTCTGAAGCAAGGGCCAGGTCGGTGGCCCGCCCGACGCTGTGCCGCAACGGCACACCGCAAAAAAGCAATGCGCTTTGAACCGCAACGTCGGATTATTCTGGGCGGAATCGGCCGGCCGCTCTGTACGACATCGCACAGATAGGTCATTCGTGTGAGCGTAAGGTCCAAGTTTGCACCCGGCGGGTGGTTCCCAAGCTGAACACGCCCATCCAGTGCCACGCAAAACGAAGATGCCCAAAGACGTTTTCATGACTCCGCAAGGACCGTTCCGCGCACCCATTGCCATTGCGGTGTTCTGCATCGCGTTGGTTGCGATATTGGGACTCGCGATCAACGAGCGCGCCAGGCACGAGCGGGGTGAGGTCATCGAAGCCGAGGAACGCGAAAACGGCAATTTCGCCCTGGCCGTGGAAGGCCATACCATCCGCATGCTAAACGCGGTCGATCTCATTCTGCATACCGTGCTGCACGAATATCGCCAGCGCGGCCGAAGACTCAATGTCGACGAATTGATCGCCACGATGGGTGGCGACGCACTGCAGTTGATTTCACTGACGATTTACGATGCGAACGGCCAGCCGGTCGTCGCGCAGGCAGGCAGGGCCTTTGCCAGCGTCAGCGATCGCGAGTATTTTCAACACCATTTGGCTTTCCCCGGAGACGAGCTGTTTATCGGCAAGCCCTTGCTGGGCCGCACTTCGCACCGTTGGACGATTCACGTTTCCCGGCGCATCCTCAACGCGGATGGCTCTTTTGCCGGCGTGGTAGTGGCTGGCCTGGACCCCGGCGTCTTTACCGACTTTTACCGGCAGGCCGATCTGGGCCACCAAGGCATCGTCGTCTTGTTTGGCAATGACGGCATTGTGCGAGCCCGCAAGCTTGGCGATCAGGCCGACTTCGGACAGGACCTGCGCGGCAACGCCAGAGTGATGAAACTGGTGGCCGAGCGCACCACAATTCCAAACGGAAGTTATATCGCGCAAGGCGCCGTTGACGGCGTAGCGCGCATCTATAGTTTTCGCGCGATCAAGGGCTACCCGTTGATGGTCGCAGTCGGCACCGCAGAAACCGAAGTGCTTGCCATGCACTACCGCCACCTGCAGGTTTATTACGCGGTGTTTGCGCTGGTCAGTTTTCTGATTGTCGCCTTCGGCGCCAGCATCATCATTTTCCTGCGTCGCCAGGGCGTCATCCTTTCCGCCCTGGCGCAGGGCAAGCTGCGATTGCGCGCGGCGTTCGATCAGGCGGCTATTGGCATAGCCACCTCCGATGTCAAGGATACTTATATCGAAGTCAACCGGAAGTTTTGCGACTTGCTGGGTTATACCGCGCCGGAAATGACCGGCCGCAGTTTTCGCGATTTCATGCACGCCGACGATATCGATGCCAGCCAGTTGACTCGTGAGCACCTGCTGAAACTGGACAACGGCGACGCGGCGCTTGCGGAAAGACGCTATATCCATAAGGATGGCCGCATCATCACCGTGCGCTCGTCGGCCGTAGTGGTGCCCGCCACCGCAATATCGGATCGCTACCTGATCAGCACCATGGAGGACATCAGTGCCCAACGACACGCCGAAATCCAGCTTAGCTTGCTGGAAAACTGCATAGCGCGGCTCAACGATATCATCGTCATCACCGAAGCCGCGCCACTGGATGAGCCGGGGCCGCGGATAGTGTTCGTCAATGACGCCTTTACCCGCATTACCGGCTACTCGCGCAAAGAAGCGCTGGGGCGCTCTCCGCGCATGCTGCAGGGACCGAAAACCAGCCGGGCCGAACTGGATACAATTCGCGCCGCGCTGGCGTCGGGCACTGCCGTGCGCAGCGAAGTGATCAACTACGCCAAGGATGGAGCGCAGTATTGGCTCGAAATCGATATCGTACCCATCCACGACAAGGCAAATGCCATCACCCATTTCGCCGCAGTCGAACGCGACATCACGCAGCGCAAGCTTACCGAGGCCAAATCCGCCTATCTGACGCGTGCGCTGAAGGTCTGCAGCAACGCTAACGAGGCACTGATTCGCGCCGACAGCGAGCCCAAGCTCATAAGGCAAATCTGCGAAATTGCCGTAACCACCGGTGGTTATCAAATGGCGTGGGTGGCCTACTGGGACGCCGGCAATAGCGATCGCATCATCCGTCGCGCCGATTTTGGCGACCCACCCGGCGAACTGGAGGATCAGTTGCTGTCCATGGTGGAGAACTCCACAGATGAATACCTGCCGGTGGAGTCGGTGCTGCTATCCGGCAAGGCGGCTTTTATCGCGGATTTCGAAAACATTCCGCAAGCCACCTCATGGCTGCCTGCCGCGCGAGCGCGTGGATACAGTGGCCTGATCTTCTTGCCGCTGAAAGATGAAAATCTGACCTTTGGCGTCCTGATACTTTGCACCAATGAGGCGCGCACGATTTCCGCAGAGGAAATGCACTACATCCAGGAAGTGGCCGATGATTTGGCCTACGGCATCGTCAGCCTGCGGGTGCATGATGAGCGCCAAAGATCCCGCGACGCCATCGAAAAGCTGAATACGCAGTTGGAGGAGCGCGTCTTGCAGCGAACTTTGCAACTTGAAACGGCCAATCAGGAACTGGAAGCTTTTTCCTATTCAGTGTCGCACGACCTGCGCGCGCCGTTGCGCGCCATGGACGGATACTCGGAGGTGCTTGCGACCGATTACGGTCCCGCACTTCCGTCGGATGCGCAGCGCCTGCTTGGCGTCATCCGCCGCAATGCACTGCAAATGGGACAACTCATTGACGACTTGCTGCGATTTTCAAAAATCGGCCGGGACTCGTTGGCCATGAGTGATATCGACACCAACAAGTTGGTGGAAGCGTCTATCGGTGACTTGCAGGCCCTCTACCCCAATCGCCGCGATCATATTCATGTGCAGAAACTACCCCATAGTTATGCGGATCCTGCTTTGCTTAAGCAGGTGTGGGTGAACCTGCTGTCCAATGCGCTTAAATACACGGGTAAATGCGGCGAACCGCGGATTGACGTTGGCGCGCAGGAGCAAGAAAGCAAGACGGTATTTTTTGTGCGCGATAACGGTGCCGGATTTGAAGCGCAATACGCACACAAGTTATTCGGCGTATTCCAGCGTCTGCACACCAATGATGAATTCACCGGTACCGGCGTCGGCCTTGCCATTGTCAAACGTATCATTCAGCGGCACGGCGGTGACATTTGGGCCGAAAGTGAAGTCGGCAAGGGAGCCATTTTCTTCTTTACGCTGGATGAAAGGGAATCATATGGATCGAGCGAAGCACGAAAAGATTGAAATCCTGTTGGTGGAAGACCGCGCCGAGGACCTAGAGCTCACACTGCGCGCTTTTACGAAAGCCAAGTTCACCAATAACATTTTCGTGGTGCGCGACGGAGCAGTCGCGCTGGATTTCCTGTTTTGCCGGGGTGACTACGCGGACCGCGATATGCGCGACATGCCACGCCTGGTGCTGCTCGACCTGAAACTCCCCAAGGTGGACGGGCTGGAGGTACTGCGCCAGCTCAAGTCCGATGCGCGCACCCGGGTCATCCCGGTTGTCATGTTGACTTCATCCGCCGAACAATCGGACGTCGCGGCGAGCCTGACGCTGGGCGCTAACAGCTATATCGTCAAGCCGGTCAGCTTTGATGCCTTTCTCGAGGCCATTAAGCACCTTGGTTTCTACTGGCTGCTGTTGAATAGACCGATGTCTTTGTGACCTATGTTCAACACTGATTGGATAGTGGCTGTACGCTCGCGCACAGATAGATCATTCGCTGGAAGGCATAGTCCAGCATTGTCACTGTAATGGACCAGTTGTTCCTGCCTGGCAACAACAGCTCTCCGGAGGATGCAAAGCAAAGGCGCGCTGATCGACGGCGCTGACGCCGCCATCTACCGCGCAAAGCAGCACAGGAACGTTTACGCGATTGCCTCGGGCGCCCTTCCCTGCCGTGCCGATATGTGCGACGACGTACAGAGTGCCGGCACGCAATAGCCTAGTCTCTGTCCATGCTCCAGAATTTTCTTGCCGCAAATCATCTTGACCTGGTTGAGCGCTGCCGGCAGAAGGCCGATTTGCGCTTTGCGCCGTTGGTTTCCCCGCCGCCGGAAAACCTGGTTGCGCCCTTACTCCTGCAACAGATTGCCCGTGCGCTTAACGCCGATCAGTCAACCAGCGAAAGCGTTGTCAGCACTGATACGCCGCCCCAGGACGAAGATATCGCGCGGGCTGCGGCGCAGCATGGCGCAGAGCTGCTGAGGCTGGGCTACAGCATTGACCAGCTGGTCCACGATTACGGTGACGTCTGCCAGTCCATCTCCGAGCTGGCGCTGGAGCGTAAAGCGCCGGTCACGGTCGGCGAATTCAGGACATTGAACCGGTGCCTCGACAATGCGATTGCCGATGCCGTCACATCTTTCGGCGAAGGTCGCGCCCATCGCGTCGATCGTGACGCGCGATCACTGCATGATCGGCTCACGATCTTTCACTCCGAGCAGCGTCGCCTGCTGGAAATTGCGCGGCAGTCTTTTTCCGCCATACAAACGGGTGGCGTCGGCCTGACCGGTGCGACTGCGACACTGCTCGTCCACACGCTGCATGAATTGCGTGCACTGTCGGACCGGACATTGCCGCAACTGCACTTGCAGTCAGAAGCGCGCATGACCAGTTCAAGCTGAAGAGGAAGGTAGAACTCATGGCAGGCCCCACCGACAAGCGCGCAACGACACCGCAACGTAGCAACATCAACGTCAGTGAAAACTGGCAGGTGCAGTATTGGACGACGCGATTCCGCGTCACCGAAGCCGAGTTATTGACCGCCATCAGCCTGGTCGGCAACGCCGCCGCCGATATCCGGCAGCACTTTGGCGTGCCCCGGTCAAAAGGGCGCTGGCCGTGATGCGCCGTGGCAGCGGCCAGGGACGGCAATAGCACCCTCCTCCATTTCCCTTGATGCATTTTCCATGCATTACGACCGGCGCTTACGGCAACACAGCGGCAGCGGACCGCAGGATAACGGCGCAGAAGGCGGCTCCGGGTTTACCGCCAACTCCCGTGATCGCGCTGCAGCCAATTAGCGCATTTGCCCTGCGCGCCAATCTTCCCTGCTTCCCCCTGTTCCAGCTCCGGAGAACCTGATGCAAGCTGCAACACGCACCCTGTCGCCCACCCTGTTGCAGAAAATGCACGACTACTGGTGCGCCGCCAATTACCTGTCGGTCGGCCAGATTTACCTTCGCGATAATCCGCTGTTGCGTACGCCGCTGGTAGCGGAAGATGTAAAACGCCTGCTGCTGGGTCACTGGGGAACGACACCCGGACAGAATTTCATCTACACCCACCTGAACCGTGTCATCCACAATGCGGACCTGGACATGATTTATGTGTGCGGTCCCGGTCACGGCGGGCCGGCGGTGGTGGCACATACGTACCTCGAAGGAACGTATAGCGTGGTCTATCCGCATATCAGCGAAGATGAAGCAGGACTGAAGAAACTGTTCAAGCAGTTTTCATTTCCGGGCGGCATTCCCAGCCATGCATCACCGGAATGCCCGGGCTCGATTCACGAAGGCGGTGAACTGGGCTATTCACTCAGCCACGCATTCGGCGCGGCGTTCGACAATCCGCAGCTCATCGTCGCCTGCGTAGTCGGCGACGGGGAAGCCGAGACTGGCGCGATTGCCACCGCGTGGCACTCCAACAAATTCCTCAATGCCGCCACCGACGGCGCGGTGCTGCCCATCCTGCACCTGAACGGCTACAAGATTGCCAACCCGACATTGCTGGCGCGCATCAGCCGCGAAGAGCTGGCGCAGCTTTTTCGCGGCTATGGATGGACCCCGTATTTTGTGGAAGGCCATGAGCCGGCATTGATGCATGAAGCCATGGCCACGACACTGGATCGAGTCATCGCAGACATCCGCGAGATCCAGGATCGCGCGCGATGTGCTGGCGATTATGGCGCTCATGAAGCAGACACGCGACCGCGCTGGCCGATGATCATCCTCAATTCACCCAAGGGCTGGACGGGGCCTAAGGTAATCGACGGCAAGCAGATCGAGGGCACGTTTCGCGCGCACCAGGTGCCGCTGTCCGATCCGCATGCGCATCCGGAGCACCTGCCATTGCTGGAACAATGGCTGCTGAGCTATCGCCCTCATGAGCTTTTCGATGCCCAGGGAAAACTGAATGCAGACCTTGCCGAACTCGCACCCAAAGGCCACCGTCGCATGGGCGCCAATCCGCACGCCAATGGCGGCCTGCTGTTGAGCGACCTCGTCATGCCCGATTTTCGCGATTACGCCATCCACGTTCCGCTGCGCGGCATTCGTGGCATGGGCGACGCCCATGTGCTCGGGCCATTCCTGCGTGACGTAGTGAAATTGAATCGCCATCCGCGAAATTTCCGCGTGTTCGGCCCCGATGAAACATTGTCGAACGGCCTCGAAGCGATCTTCGACGTCACCGACCGCCAGTGGAATGCCGCCACCATCCCGGGCGACGAAAGGCTGGCGGCCAATGGCAGCGTGATCGATTCCATGCTGAGCGAACACCAGTGCGAAGGCTGGCTCGAAGGCTATCTGCTGACCGGCCGCCACGGCCTGTTCAATTGCTATGAAGCGTTCATCCACATCATCGATTCGATGTTCAACCAGCATGCCAAGTGGCTGAAGGTGTCCGCGCAATTGCCGTGGCGCGCGAAGATCGCATCGCTCAATTACCTGCTGACCTCGCACGTCTGGCGCCAGGATCACAATGGCTTCTCGCACCAGGATCCCGGCTTTATCGA
>JBDTWS010000156.1:0-9397 GCA_040006575.1 Betaproteobacteria bacterium | reverse complement strand
TGGCCATGCGCTCGCTGTCCTGCACGCCTTCGACCAGCATGTAGCCGGATTCGCCAATCGATTCTGCGGCGGCGTAACCGAAGATGCCCTCGGCAGAAGGATTCCAGGTGGTAATGCGGAATTCAGTGTCCCACTCGATCACACCCAGCGGCGTGCGCTCGAGATGCAAACGCAAGCGCTGCAAGGCTAGCAATTCCGCGCGCTCGGCCTTGCGGCGCTCGCTGGTTTCAGTTTCCAGTGCGGCATTCGCTTTCTCGACGCGGATTTTTTCTTCTTCCAGCCGCATCGCGATCAGCAGGTTATCGAAGCGCGCGGTCAAGGAATCCATCAGCGCCTTGTGCACCTTGCTGTGCACAGCGACCAGCAGGCCCACAAAAATAATGATCGATGCGCCTATGGCCGAACCGGCGCGGTCGCCGAAACCGAAGGTGACGATACCCATCGGCAACAGCGAGGCCATTGCGGTGTAGAAGAACAGCGATTTGTGCGGCGCGTAATAGGCAACTGAACCCAGCGTGAGCAGCGCCAGCAGCATCATCACCGGCATCTGCGTCGGCCCAGCCTTGGGCAACAACACCGAACCCATCAATCCCCACAACAGCCCGATCAGGATGCTGCCGATGAAAAAGCGCCGCTCCCAGGTGGGCAACGCTTCAGGCCGCGGGTTGCGCTTGATGAACCATTTGTAATTGCCGTAGCGCGCCAGCATCGCCACGAACATGGCGGCGAACCAGGCGAACAGTTCCGGGCGCGTGCCCAGCGTGTCCCACAGGATCACGCCGAGAAGGAAGGTGACGATCAGCTCGGCGAGGTAGCCGACCAGCGAGAAGCGGTACAGCAGGCGGACCGTCTCGGAATAAAGGTGTTTGCCGACAAAGGCGCGATCCTGCGCGGCGACGGGTGCTGCGAGCGAAAAATTATCCGGGTCCAGCGCGAGTACCGATGGACGGGAGATGCCGGGCTCGACGCCCGGATCGGGTGAATCAGTAACGGGATTGCTGCTCACGCGGGACTTTCATTCATGGAACTGCAACCGGAAAATTGCACATTCTCGGATTCGTCGTACGGCACCGCAGCTGAAACGGCAGCACCGGAAAAAATGATTGTACCCAATGCCAAACAACCGGGTATACGACGAACGGCCCTTTTTACCGACCACACCGAAACGCTGGCGCACCTGGCCGGAGGGAGAATCTCCGACCAGGTTATTTGTCTTTTTATGTTTTCGTTCTATCTAATTGTTTTTATTTCACTAACCTTAGTCACAACCGCTCATTTCGTCAAGTGAGGCGTTCCCCGATTCTGCGTGGCATTGCATGTGCCGCGATACCTGCAGGTATTTTCATATTCGATGGCCGAACTCCACCTTGCACGGCGCGATAGAATCCGTTCTCCCTTGCGATACCGCAAATTTCCGGCTGTACACCCCTTGACCACCGCGTCCACACCCACAAACCCGAACCACCCGAATCCTCATCCCTCAATCAGGGTACTGCCTGAGCTGCTGACGAACCAGATTGCAGCCGGCGAGGTGGTGGAACGGCCGGCGTCCGCGCTGAAGGAGTTGCTGGAAAACAGTCTTGATGCCGGTGCGGGCCGCATCGATATCGATCTCGCGCAGGGCGGGATCAAGCGTATTCGCGTTGCAGATAACGGGCATGGCATTGCCGCGGAAGAGTTGCCGCTCGCATTGGCACGGCACGCCACCAGCAAGATTCGCACGCTCGATGACCTGGAACATGTCGCCAGCCTGGGTTTTCGCGGCGAAGCGCTGGCAAGTCTTGCGGCAATATCGCGCCTGTCGATTGCCACGCGGCAGAAGTCTGCTGCGCACGGCACGCGCGTAGAAGCGGTGGGCGGTGACCTGTCCGCAGCCGAGCCTTTCGCGCTCGAGGGCGGCACGGTCGTGACCGCCGAAGACCTGTTTTTCAACACCCCCGCACGCCGCAAATTCCTGAAAACCGACAGCACCGAATTCGGCCATTGTGAAGATGCGGCATTGCGCATTGCCATCGCCGTCCCGGATGTGGCGATGACGCTCACGCACAACAGTCGGCGGCTGTGGCAGTTCGATGCCGGCGATCCCGCTACCCGTGTGCAAGCGGTACTCGGTGATGAGTTCATCGCAGCCAGTGCGCAGATCGACGAACGCGCGCCGGCATTTGCCATCGCGGGCTGGGTGGGGCTGCCGCGCTATTCGCGCTCGGGCCGGGACCAGCAATTCCTGTTTGTGAACGGGCGTTTTGTGCGCGACAAATTGTTGAATCACGCCATTCGTGAAGCGTATGCCGACGTGCTGCACGGCCATCGCCATCCTGCCTATGCGCTGTTCATTTCGCTTGACCCGACCATGGTCGATGTCAACGTGCATCCGGCCAAGGCCGAGGTACGGTTCCGCGATTCGCGCGCCGTGCATCAGTTTGTATTTCATGCGTTGAACAAGGCGCTGTCGAAGCCCGCATCGTCTGCAGCCGCGCCATCGGCCGATCCGTTTGAATGGATCAGCGCAGCAGCCACCAACGCGGCCTACGATTCGTCCGCTGCGGGCGCGTTGCCAGCGAGAACCGCGCCACAGTTTGCCGCCTGGCAGAGCGCACGCCAGGGTTCTTTCGGCACGTTGGCCGCAAACGAGCCTCATACCTTTTATGAGCGGTTGCGCGGCGAGGCGCCCGGAAATGCGCCGGTTTTCCCTTCACCCGCTGCGCGCACGGATACATCCGATGTGCCGCCGCTTGGTTTCGCGCTGGCGCAGCTACATGGTATTTACATCCTCGCGCAGAATGTACACGGACTCGTACTCGTCGACATGCACGCCGCGCACGAACGCATCGTGTACGAAAAACTGAAAGTGGCGCTAGACCTGAACCAGCTCGCCTCGCAGCCACTGATCGCACCCATCCCGGTGGCGCTGGGCGAACGCGACATGGCGCTGATCGACACTCACCGGGATTTTTTTGTGCAGCTTGGCTTTGACCTTGCGGCGATTTCGGCGAAGGAAATGGCGATACGCGCAGTCCCCGCCATGTTGCCGAGCCTTGATGCACCGGCCATGCTGCGCGAATTGCTGGCCGACCTGGCCGAGCATGGCGCGTCGCGCGCGCTGACAGAGAAGCGCGATGAAATCCTCGGCACCATGGCCTGCCACGGCGCGGTGCGCGCCAATCGCATGCTGACGGTGCCGGAAATGAACGCGCTGCTGCGGCAGATGGAGGAAACCGAACGCTCCGGCCAGTGCAATCACGGCCGGCCGACGTGGTACCAGTTCTCGGTATCGGATCTCGACAAGCTGTTCATGCGGGGACGTTAGTGTCTTCGCCACAGACCGCTCGTTCTTCACCGGTGATTTTCCTGCTGGGCCCGACCGCTTCCGGAAAGACCGCGCTGGCAATGCATCTGGCGGATATATTTCCGGTCGGAATCGTAAGCGTGGATTCGGCGCTCGTCTATCGCGGCATGAATATCGGCACTGCCAAACCGGATGCGACGACGCTGGAAAAGTATCCACATCACCTCGTTGACCTGATCGATCCGGTCGACGCGTATTCCGCCGCGCGATTTTGCAATGACGCCAATGCGGCCATTACTGAAATACATTCGCAGGGAAAAACGCCGCTGCTGGTGGGCGGCACGATGCTGTATGCAAAAGCACTGCTGGAAGGCTTGAGCGAGATGCCACCGGCCGACGGGGAAGTTCGTGCAGCGATAGAAGCAGAAGCGGCGATAGCCGGGTGGCCGGCGATGCATGAACAACTGGCGCGCGTGGATCCTGTGACCGCGCAACGCTTGAACGCCGGTGATTCGCAACGCATCCAGCGCGCGCTGGAGGTTTACCGTATCAGCGGCAAACCGATCTCGTCATTGCAGGTTCGTGACAAGCAGGCGGCTGATTTTCCTTTTTTTCCTTACCGCTCACTCAAGATTGGCTTGCTGCCAGGAGAGCGTGCCATGCTTCACGAACGCATCGCGAGCCGGTTTGACGGGATGATTGCGCATGGCCTGGTCGACGAGGTACGAAGATTGCGCAAGCAGTACGCACTGGATCCCGCCATGCCGTCAATGCGCTGCGTGGGATACCGGCAGGCATGGCGATTCATCGATGGGGATATTAACGCGAGCGGACTGCGCGAGACAGGTGTCGCCGCGACACGCCAACTCGCAAAGCGCCAGATGACTTGGCTGCGATCGATGAACGACGTAGAGAGTTTTGATTGCCTGCGCGCGGACCTGGCGGAAGCGGTGACGTCTCGAGTGAAGTCCTTTTTGACGTGACCGCTTCGGCCGCAGCAAGGCTGGTGACGATTTAGTCGCCGTGATATTTGAACGACAGCTTCATCTTGGCGCGAAATTGCATTTCGCCGTCCTTGCCCACTTTCACATCGAGCTTGGAGACTTCCGCGACGCGGATATCGCGCAAGGTTTTTGACGCGCTCTTGACCGCATTGCGCGCCGCATCGGACCACGACACCGTGCTGGTGCCGACCAGTTCAATTACCTTGTATACCGACGAGCCTTTTTCCTTCTTGGCCATTTTGTCCTCCTGTTATTTGCATTATCGGGACAATCGAATCTACGCCTCGACGGCGCGGCTGGCAAGCGCAAGCCGGGTCAGGACGTCTCGTCAGGCGTGGTGCCGGTGACTGATGCATCGATGGCGCCGCGTGCCAGCCTTACCCGAAGTGCGTCACCTGGTACAACCGTGCTGGCATCGCGCAGGACCACGCCGGCATGTTCGACAATGCTGTAGCCACGCTCGAGCACGCGGCCCGGGTCAAGAAACATCAGCGCCTGTCGCGCGCCTTCAAGTCGCGCGGATTTCATCGCGAGCACACGCAGGTTTACTTGCGAAAGATGTCGCTGACGTTGCTGCAGGTTATGTCGCAAACGTTCGAAATCTGTTGCTTCGCCGGCCAGCCGGCGGCGCAGGATGGCACAAGCGTGTCGTGAGGATTCGAGCTGTTGCAGCACGGCATTGCGGGTCCGGTTTGCAATCAGCGCCAGGCGGCTGCGCTCGCGCTGCAACCTCTCGCTGGGGGAAACAAGATTTCGTGCGGCGCGATCGAGGCGCTGCGCTGCGCTCTCCAGTACGCGACGCAGGACACGTGCCAAGGTAACGCGCATCGCCGACACTTGCGTTCTCAGTTCCGTGACATCGGGCGAAACCAATTCTGCGGCAGCCGTCGGGGTGGGCGCGCGCCGGTCCGCCACAAAATCGCAGATCGTGAAATCGGTTTCATGTCCCACGCCTGAAACGACAGCAGCGCCGGTTTCGTTCTGGAATCGCACAATCGCGCGCGCGACGATTTCCTCATTGAAGGACCACAGGTCTTCAATGCTGCCACCGCCACGACACACGATCAGTGTTTCGACTTTATCCAGCGCGATACGCGTTCGCGCGCTATCGATTGCAGCCGCAATTTCCTGTGCAGCCAAGGTGCCCTGGACGGCGGTCGGATACACGATCACTTCAATCATCGGCGCCCGGCGACGCAGCGTGGTGAGGACATCGCGCAGGGCCGCCGCTTTCAGCGAGGTGACGAGGCCGACGACTATCGGAAACGGATGCAGTGCACGCTTGCGATCTTCATTGAACAATCCCTCATCCGCGAGCTTTGACTTGAGCCGCTCATAGGCTTCGAACAGCGCGCCCAGGCCCGCACGGCGCATGTTCTCGACACCTAGCTGGAATTCTCCGCGCGGCTCATACAGCGAGGGCAGGGCGCGGACTTCCACCTGCATGCCGTTTTCAGGCGTAAAGCCGATCACGGCAGCGCGATTGCGGAACATGACGCAGCGTACCTGGGCTTGCGCATCCTTGAGCGAGAAATACCAGTGGCCGCTGGCGGCGCGCATCACATTGGACAGCTCGCCGGAAACCCACACCAGTTCGAGCCGCGCTTCCAGGAGATTACGTACACGCCGGTTCAATTCAGAAACGGCGATCACGTCGCCGCGCCGGGTCGCGCCCGGGCTGGGGGCGAAAAGAGGCAAATCGGCGTCGGGCGAAGGGCGCGGATCGAACGTGGAGGGCATGGCCGATGGTACCACCGCGGCCAATGGGTTAGCGGCCACTCCCCTGATCTATGCACCTGGGAGCATGTCTGTACCCCGGAGACGTGCACAAGAGGGGCGGTTTTGCTAACTAATTGAAAAATATGTATTTTCCAAGCGTTCAATTTTTAAGCGAAGAAGAAAAAACCGTTACAGTTTCATGACTTAGCGACGCTGCCCCGCCGCAATGCACAGAGTTATCCACAGGGTCTGTGGATGAATTCTGCAATGCGGGCGAAAACGGACGAAAATGGTGGCGTGCGTTTGCATACGAGGCCGAAGCCGGGGCGAAAATTGCGCGGGCGAATGCTATTGAACGTATTGGTTGAAACCACTTCTTATTTCAGCGTTCACCCGGGATTCGATTGAGCCGGGTTTTTAATTGAGCTGGGTTTTCAATTACATTCGCCACTTGTGAAGGCCGTACGGGTTACGCTAAAGTGCGTGCACGGTTTTCAGGGCATCATCTAATAATTTACGGAGTCGAGTTTGCTCTCTCTCATTCAAGCGGCCGGTTGGCCCATCTGGTTCATTATCCTGTGCTCGGTGATCTGCCTTGCGATCATCGGCGAGCGATTCTGGACGCTGCGGCGCTCGGTGGTGTTGCCCCCGACCCTGTTCCAGGACACGGTGCAGGCGTTTCGCGCACAGGGCGCGAATGCCGACCTGATCACCAAGCTGAACGAAAATTCTTTCCTGGGCCGCGTGTTTGCCTCCGGCCTCGCCAACGTCAAGAGTTCGCGCGACGTGATGAAAGAGTCGATGGAAGAAGCGGGCCGCGCCGTGCTGGTGGATATGGAACGTTTCCTGAACGGACTCGGCACCATTGCAACGGTGGCGCCGCTGCTGGGCCTGTTCGGTACGGTGATCGGCATGATCGATATCTTCGGATCTTCCGGCGCGCAGGCGCAGAATCCAGGCCAGCTGGCGCACGGTATTTCGATTGCGCTGTACAACACCGCCGGCGGCATCGCCGTGGCCATTCCCGCGCTGATTTTTTACCGCCACTTCCGCAGCAAGGTCGACGTGATGGTGGTCGACATGGAGCAGCAGGGGATTCGCCTGGTCGAAACGCTGCACGGTGAGCGTTAATGAATTTCAAGAAAGGCCGCGTTCGTGAAGAGCCGGAGATCAACTTCATCCCGTTGATCGACCTGCTTCTGGTCATCCTGATTTTCCTGATGGTGACCACGACCTATTCGAAATACGCCGAACTCCAGATCAACCTGCCCGAGGCCTCCGCGGAAAAAGCGCCGGATCGCCCGCAGGTAATCAATATCGGTGTGGACGCCAACGGAAAATACGCGATCAACAATTCGCCCACACCGTTTTCCGGCGTCGACGGCTTCGCCAGCGCGCTGCGTGATGTTGCAGCAGCAGGCGGCATGAAAGACCCCGTCATCGCCATCGGCGCCGATGCCGGCGCCACCCACCAGGCAGTCGTGAACGTCATGGAAGCCGCACGCGTCGTGGGCTTTACCAAGATTTCCTTCACCACCCAGGGCAAGGCCGGCAAGTAGTCGCCGCGCTCCGCGCCTCGCATCACCCAATCTCACCTTCGTAACACCGCCCGCCTCGCATATGGAAGCATGGTTCCTCCGCGAATGGCAGCAGGGCAGTGCCTGGCAAATTGTGTTGCGTCCGCTCTCGTGGCTGTATGCGCTGCTGACTGCGCTGCGACGGTTGCTATACCGTATCGGCCTGTTCAACGTCGAGCGCGTCGATGTTCCCGTGATCGTCGTGGGCAATATCACGGTCGGCGGCACCGGCAAGACGCCACTGGTTCTGGCCATCGTGCAGCATTTGCAGAAATCGGGGCGGCGCTGCGGCATCATCTCTCGCGGCTATACGCGCGAGAGCGCGTCCGCACAAGGTACGGTCATCCACGTGGCGCCCGATGCGGGTGACTCGCCACGGCGTCCCGCCTTCAGCGACGAGGCAACCCTGCTCGCGACAAGGTCGGGTGTGCCGGTGTACGTTGCGGCGGATCGTCCCGCTGCCGCTCGGGCATTGCTGGCCGCGCATCCTGACGTCGATGTCATCATCAGTGACGATGGCCTGCAGCATTACGCACTGCATCGCGACATCGAAATCTGCGTGATCGACGGCGCGCGGGGATTCGGCAATGCGGCACTGCTACCGGCCGGTCCGCTGCGCGAACCGCAATCACGCCTGGCGCGTATCGATGCCATTTTGGTAAATGGCATTTCTGCAAACCCGCAGTGGAGTGTGTCTGCGATAGCGCCGCACATACCAAGTTTCTCGATGGCACTGGGAAACGAGTTGCTGGTTCGCGTACGTGACAAGGCAAAGCTTTCAATGGAAGAAGGCGTTGCAGCGTTTTCAGGCCGGAAAATCGTCGCAATCGCCGGTACCGGCAATCCCTCACGATTTTTCGCCCACCTTTCCACCCTCGGTCTCGCGCCGGGCGCAACGCATGCCTTTCCTGACCATCATCCTTACACGGCAGCCGACTTCGAACCGTTGAACGCGGACATCATCGTGATGACCGAGAAGGACGCAGTAAAATGCAAACGCTTTGCCGATGACCGCATGTGGTTCATGCGGGTTGACGCTATCCTGCCTGATACCTTTGGCGACTTTATCGTCAAGAGACTCGCTGAACTGGAGAAATAACTCATGTCGCTCGATCCCAAATTGCTTGAAATCCTGGTGTGTCCGGTGACCAAGGGGCCGCTGACGATGTCGGCCGACAAGACCGAACTGATTTCATATTCCGCGCGCCTGGCCTATCCGATCCGCGATGGCATTCCGGTGATGCTGGCGGACGAGGCGCGTGAACTGCGCGCCGAAGAAGCGCGCAGCTGATCGATGTCGGGTTTTATCGCGGTCATCCCGGCACGCTTCGCCAGCACACGACTGCCGGGAAAGCCGCTGGCCGATATCGCCGGCAAGCCCATGGTGGTGCGGGTGGCGGAGCAGGCCGCAAAGAGCGGCGCCGATGACGTGGTGATTGCCACTGACAACGTCGAAGTAAAAGCGGCTGCGGAAAAACATGGCTGGCGCGCGCTGATGACGCGTGCCGATCACGCGCAGGGGACCGATCGCATTGCCGAAGTGGCCGGCCTGCTGGGCCTTGCCGATGATGCGCTGGTGGTCAATGTGCAGGGAGATGAGCCACTGATCGATCCGCAATTGATCGGCGCAGTGGCCGAGGCACTTCGCAAGACGTCCGGCGCGTCGATCGCAACGGCGGCCCATCCGATCGTCGATGCCCACGAATTCTTCAACCCCAACGTCGTCAAGGTCGTCTGTGATGCGGACGGTTTTGCGCACTACTTCAGCCGCGCTCCCATCCCGTACGCGCGCGATGCGTTCGCTGCCAGCA
>JBDTWS010000155.1:0-9423 GCA_040006575.1 Betaproteobacteria bacterium | reverse complement strand
AAGGCGAGATCGACGTGTTCAGCTACGGCGCCGACGGGCAGCCCGGCGGTGAAGGTGCCAACGCCGACATCGGTTCCTGGACGTTGTGACCACGCGTGATATTTAAGGGCATAGACTCAAGCACCGGCGCGCTTTCCAGGCCGGAAATGGCCTGTGAGCCGCGCCCACGCTTGAGTTTGGCACGTGGATTTACCCTGATCGAAATCCTGGTCGTGGTCCTGGTGCTGGGCATTGCCACCGTCGTGGCCAGCGCCAACCTGTTCCAGACCGGTGAGGAAAAACTGCAGCAGGAGAGCGAGAAACTGCTGGCCGTGCTGCAACTGGCGCGCGATGAAGCGGCGTTCGGCGGCCGCGTGATCGCGGTCACGCTCAACGGCAATGAACTGCAGTTTCTCGAGCGCGATTTTGCCGATCCCTCAAAGTGGAATGCGTCGAAACTCGATGCGCTGAAACCGCGCCCGATGAGCGAGACGTTCAAAGTGGGATTGCGGGTGGGCAATGGCGGCATCAACGAGAAAGACAATTACGTGACGTTCCTGCCGATCGGCGTGGCGTCCCCGTTTGAATTCGAATTGCTCGGGCCACCCGGAATCGCATCACGAAAAATTTCCGGCGATGCCATCGGCAACATGACGCTGGTGAAGGCGCAGGGTTAATCGGTGAACAGGCGCAGATTCCGCCGCCCGCGCGGTTTTACCCTAGTCGAAATCCTCATCGCGCTGGCGATCCTCGCCATCGCCCTGGCCGCCGCCGCACGCGCGGCCAGTGTGGCCACCGACAACGCGCAGGAAACGCGCTTGCGCATGCTAGCCACGTGGATCGCGCAGAATCGCATCGCCGAACTGACCGCCACCAATGTGTTTCCGTCACCGGGAACCATCGGCGGCCACAGCAGCATGGCGGGGCTGGATTTTGAATGGCAGCAGGTCACGACCGACACACCCAACGCGGCGTTTCGCAAAGTGGAATTGAAAGTACTGCGTCCTGCGCAAGCTCAATCACTGGTGACCCTGAACGCCTACCTGGTACGCACGCCGGGAAGCGAGCCATGATGATGACGCGCGCGGCGAACAAGCAAGCCGCGTTCACGCTTGTGGAACTGCTGATCGCGCTGGCCATTTTCGCCATCATGGCGTTGATGTCGTATCGCGCACTCGACTCCGTGTTCCAGACGCGCCAGCACCTGAATGTGGAGACGGCACGTTTGCGCGATGTGGCCCTGCTGTTCGCACGGCTCGACGACGATTTCGCCACGCTGCTCGATCGCCGCCCGCGCAACGCCGATAACCTGCTGGATGATGCCCTGCGCCTGACCGCCCTGCTGCCCGGCGCCAACGACGCGACGCTGGTATTCACGCGCAGTGGTTTCGCCGGCAGCATCGGTACGGCCGCCACGCCGCAACGCGTCGGCTATCGCCTGAAGGACGGCACATTTGAGCTGCTGCTGTGGCCGGGCCTGGATGCAGCCCCGCGCACCGCACCGGAGGCATTTGCCGCGCTGGCCAACGTCAGCGACGCCAGGTGGCGCGCCATGGACCGCGGCGGCAACTGGCAAAACGTGTGGCGCACAACGCCGGTGAGCGCCGGGTTGCAGCCCGGTGTCGGCGTGATTCCCGGTGCGTACCCGGCCGCCATGGAACTCACAATTACGCTGGCGAGCGGCGAACAATTCAAACGCATCTTTGCTTTGCGCGGGAATTCAACATGATGCCCCGTTCAATGAAACAACACGGTGTCGCCATCATCACCGCGCTGCTGGTGGTGATGCTCGCCGCCAGTATCGCCGCCTTCATGCTGGCCCAGCAAAGCCAGGCGCTCACGCGAACCGAGCGCGCGGCCGAACGCGCGCAAGCCACCCTCTACGCGGCGCCGACCCTGGACTGGGCGCGCTCGGCACTGTTCCAGCTGCAGAAAAGCGGTCCGCGTGTGGACCTCACACAACCGTGGGCGCAGGGACTGAACGCCATTCCCATCGACGGCGCCATTGCCTCCGGCGCGCTGCGCGATGATGGCGGCCTGTTCAACCTGAACAACCTGGTCAAGCTGGGTGTGAAAAGCGAAGCGGATGTGCTGCTATTCACGCGTTTGCTGAAGCAACTGAAACTCAATCCCGCTCTTGCCTATGCCGTTGTCGACTGGATCGACAGCGACGATGAAACCAGCGGCAGCGGCGGCGCGGAGAATTCGACCTATCTTTCGCTGCCCAATCCCTATCGCGCAGCAAACCAGAACCTGGTCCAGCTCGAAGAACTGGCGCGGGTGCGCGGTTTCGATGCCGCTACCATCATTCGCCTGCGTCCTTTCGTCACCGCCCTGCCCCTGCGCACGCCGGTCAATATCAACACGGCGCCGCAGGAAGTCCTCACGGCACTTTTCCCCACGATGGCCGAGGATGAAATCACCGCGCTCGTGCAGCGACGGCAGGCCAAGCCTTTCGCCGACAAGGCGGCCGTGAAGGAATTCCTGAAGAAAATACCGCCTGGCACCATCGACGAAAACATCGATACCGGCAGCGCATTTTTCTCGGTCTACCTCGCCATCGGCAACGGCGGTTCACAGGTCCGCCAGTCGGCACTGCTGCAACGCGCCCCCACCGAGGGCGGAGCCCCCGGGGTGGTGACCAAATGGCCCAGTATAATTTGGGTCAAAACCGACTAGGCGAATCCGTTCGCAACCTCCTTGGCAACGCTTCTCCTCCGTATCCCCGACCTGCCCCGTTTCGATGCCGCCACGCCTGTTGCGTGGGCGCTGGTGGACAACGCCGGCGCGGCCACAGCTGAAGGCACCGGCGCACTCTCGTCCGCGCCGAAAGCAGAAGCCATCGTGGCGGTAGCGCCGGTGGGACACCTGCTTTTTATCGAAACGCCGCTGCCGGCCGTGAGCCCGGCCAAGCGCAATGCCCTGCTTCGCTACGCCATCGAGGACAAGCTGACGATTGACCCGTCAACGGTGCACGCCGTGGTGATGGGCAAAAGTGCCACCACGCAACACGTGGTCGCGGCCATCGATCGCACCTGGCTGTTGAGCATGCTGCAATGGCTGGACAATGCGGGCTTCACGCCGGACAGCCTGGTTTCAAGTGCGGCCGGGATTACCGTCGCCGCCAATGAGTGGGCGGTGGTGCTGGCCGGTCATCACGGCTTTGCCAAACGCCCGGATGGATTCGTCTACAACCTCGACGTGGGTAGCGCGCGCGAACCGCCGTTCGGCCTGACGCTGGCGCTGAAGGAGGCCGGGGATCGCGGAGTCGCGCCTGCCGCGCTGACATTGCAGTCCACACCGGCCGAGCCCGCATTGGCGGCGCAGTGGCAATCAGTATTGGGCCTGCCGGTGAAAGCTGCGCTCACTTCAAACAACTTGCCGCTGTTACTGTCCGCAGGCCGGGGTGGCAACGCCGGCGCCAACCTGCTCACCGGCGAATTCGCGCCGCGCGAAGGGGCGAGCAAATGGCTGGCTCTATTGAAACCGGCGCTCACGTTACTCACGCTGATCGTGTGCGTACACGCGGGCTTCACGTTCATCGACAACTGGCGGCTGAATCGCGAGCGTGTCGCGCTTGAGCAGGAAATGACGCGCCTTTTCAAAAGCGCGTTTCCAGCGGCGCAGGCGATTGTCGATCCACCCTTGCAGATGCAGCGAAACCTGCAGCAGCTAAAGCGTGAACGCGGTGTACCTGCCGACAGCGATGCGCCGGTGCTGATTGCAAAACTTTCTTCGATCGCACAAGCCCTGCCCGCCGGCGCGCTGTCGATCACACAACTGTCGGTGCTGGGCGGCATTGCAACGCTGGATGCGGTGCTGGCCGGCGAGGAGCAGCGCGCGGCGCTGCAACGCGCCGTGGATGGTATGCCGGGTGCTGCGCTGGTTGCATCCGCGGACCCAAAGGCGGCTCCGCTTGCGGTTCGCATTACGTTGCGGGCGGGGTCATGAGCGGCGGCATGCAACAACGCCTCTTGCAATCGATTGCCCCGTTGCGGCAGCGCTGGCAGCGTCTTGAAGCCCGGCAGCAACGAATTTTTGGCGGCGGCGCGGCGCTGCTGTTGCTGGCGTTGCTGTTCGCCTACGTGTGGCTGCCCGCGATGCGCGATCGCGATCGCCTGATTGCGCGACTGCCGCAACTGCGCGCACAACTTGTGCAGATGCAAATCCAGGCCGACGAAATCCAGCAACTGAACGCCACGACTGCGCTCACGCCTGTCCCTGTGGTCGCACCGGACACGGCGGCGCTGCAAAATATTTTCGGCGACGGTGCGCGCGTAACACCGGATGCCAATCGCGCACTGCGTGTAGTCATCCCGAAAATCAGCTATGCGATGTGGTGGGACCGCGTGGTGGATGTGCAAAGCCGATATCAATTGCAGATCGCGTCAGTGAGCCTGCAGTCGCTGCCGGGCAACAATCGCGAGGTCTCGGTTGATATGCTGCTGGCAGACCGCACCCGACTCGCCGCGCCTGCGGGCAGCGGGACGAAATGATGTTGGGGTCCACGCGTAATTTCTGGCTATGCATCGCCGCGGGATTTCTTGCGGGACTGCTCATTTTCTTTCCGGCGCGCGTGATTGAAGATTCGGCCAATGAATCATTGGTACCACCCTGGCATCTCACCCTTTCCGGCACAATCTGGCGCGGCGCAGGCGTGCTGCAGGCCGGCGCCACGGACGCGTCCGCCGTGCCGTTCACGTGGCGTTTCAATGCATCTCCGCTGGCGCGGCTGCGACTGGGCTGGAACGTGGTGGCCACCGCGCCCGGGTTATCCGGCTCGGCATTGGTGGGTGCAGGCATGCAGACGATAGAACTCACCAACGCGGCGCTGACGATGGACGCGGCGTTGCTGCAGCAGGCCATACCTGCCGTCGCCATTGTCGCGCCCTCGGGCAATGTTTTCCTCAGCACACCCGATGATGGCCGCCTGGTTTTCGACTATGGCCAATCGCCACGCATGAATGGCGAAGGCCGTTTGAAAGTCGAGAATTTCGGCCTGCGTCCGCTGGGTCCGGCGCCGGTGGGTACGCACGAGGTCAGCATCAAGGCACAGGACACCAGCATCGCTTACGTGTTCACGCAATCTAGCGGCGCGCTGAAGTTTGAAGGCAAGGGCTCGATGCAGATTTTGCGTCCGCACCAGCTGGCCTATTCGGGCTTTGTCACGGCGTCACCATCGCTTCCCGAAAATATCCACACGCAGCTCAAGTCGCTGGGCCCGACGGGCGCAGATGGCCGCATTCGTGTCGACTGGAAAGCGGCGTGGTGATTACGCAGAGCCCGCAGAACCAGCCGCCCCGATACCGCGCGCCCTGGTGGCTGGGTCGCGGCGGATTCGGCGCGCACTGGCAGACGGTGTATCCCTTCGTGTTCCATCGCCCGCCCGGCCCTGTGTATCTGCGCGAGCGCTGGGATTCAACCCCGCATGGAAAACCGGACGGCGATTTTGTCGACATTGATCGCGTGGCGGGTCCCGCCGACAAGCCGATGGTCGTGGTTTTCCACGGGCTCGAAGGCTCATCACAAAGTATTTATTCGCTCAACCTCATGAACGAGGTCGCACGTCGCGGCTGGCGCGGCATGGTGCCGCATTTTCGCGGCTGCAGCGGCGAAATCAACCGCCTGCCGCGCGCCTATCACTCGGGTGATGCAGCCGAGATCGACTGGATCTTGCGACGCGCGAAAGCCGAGGCGCCAGATCAGCCTCTGTATGTAGCCGCGATTTCGCTGGGCGGCAACGCCACGCTGAAGTGGCTGGGCGAACAGGGTGCCGCGGCGCGGGATATCGCCACGGCCGCCGCCAGCATTTCTGCGCCGATGGATTTGCGCGCCGCCGGCGACAAGCTGGCGCAAGGATTCTGCAGGCTCTACACCTATCGCTTCCTCAAGACCATGAAGGCCAGCTCGCTGGAAAAGCTGCGCCGCCACCCCGGCATTTTCCGCGAGGACGTGATGCAGCGCGCCCGCAACCTGCGCGAATTCGACAATGAAGTCACCGCCCCCCTGCACGGCTACCGCGATACCGACGACTACTGGACGCGCGCCTCCGCCAAGCCCGGCCTGATCAATGTTAAGGTGCCGACTCTGGTGTTGAACGCTAAAAACGATCCCTTCCTCCCGGCCTCCGCCCTGCCGCGTGCCGACGAGGTATCCCCGCAGGTATTGCTGGATTTTCCGGAACACGGCGGGCATGTGGGATTCGTCGACGGCACGGCGGGTAAACGCGCCGGCGGCAGCTGGCTCGCACAACGCGTATTTCATTTTTTCGACCACGGCAATTAAAAGAGAACAGACATGAGCAAAGTCGCTAAAGAAATTTTCAAGGCCTATGACATCCGCGGCATCGTGGGTAAATCGCTGACCGAGGAAACGGTCGGGTTGATCGGCAAGGCGCTGGGTACCGAGGCCAAAAAACGTGGCGGAAAAACCATCACCATCGGTTTCGACGGCCGGCTGTCCGGGCCTTCGTTCGCCAAGGCGCTGGCCGCCGGCATCCAATCGACCGGCATCAACGTGATCGACATCGGCATGGTGGCGACACCAATGGTTTATTTCGGCGCCTATCACTTCGAAACCGGCTCGGGCGTGATGATCACCGGCTCGCACAATCCGCCGGATTACAACGGCATCAAGATGGTGATCGAAGGTGAAACGCTGGCGCTGGACAAGATCCAGGCGTTGTTGCGTGCGATTGAGGCGGATGATTTCGCGACTGCGGACAAGGAAAATGCGGGCACCTACGAAACCCGCGACCTGGCCGATGCTTATATCGCCCGCATCGTCAGCGATGCCAAGATCAAGCGCCCGATGAAGATAGTGGTCGATTGCGGCAATGGCGCACCGGGTGCTTACGCACCACGCCTGTTCCGCGCCATGGGTTGCGAAGTCATCGAATTATTTTGTGAGGTGGATGGCAATTTCCCCAATCATCATCCCGATCCTGCCCAGCCCAAAAACCTGCAGGACGTGATCCGCACGCTAAAAGAAACTGATGCAGAACTGGGACTGGCATTCGACGGCGACGGCGATCGCCTGGGTGTGGTCACCAAGGATGGCGAAATCATTTTCCCCGACCGCCAGTTGATGTTGTTCGCGGCCGACGTGCTGTCTCGCGTACCCGGTGGCGAAGTGATTTTCGATGTGAAGTCCACGCGCAACCTGTTCAAGTGGGTACGCGATCACGGCGGCAAACCGACCATGTACAAGACCGGCCACTCGCTGCTGAAACTGAAAATGAAGGAAACCGGCGCGCCGATCGCGGGTGAAATGAGCGGCCATATTTTCTTCAAGGAACGCTGGTACGGTTTCGACGATGCGCTGTATTGCGGCGCACGCCTGCTGGAAATCGTCAGCAAATTCGCCGACGCGAACGAGCCGCTGAAAGCGTTGCCCAACGCCATCTCCACGCCGGAACTGAACTGGCAATTGAAGGAAGGCGAACCGCATGCACTGGTGGAAGGCCTGCAGAAAAACGCCAAATTCGAAGGCGCCACCGAAGTCATCACCATTGACGGCGTGCGCGTGGAGTATCCGGATGGATTCGGCCTGGCCCGCGCCTCGAACACCACGCCGGTGATCGTGCTGCGCTTCGAGGCTGAGACGGAAGCCGGGCTCAACCGCATCAAGGAAGATTTCCGCCGCGTGCTGACCGCCGCCAAGTCGGACGTGCCGCTTCCCTACTGAGTAACGCCGTCCGGGCCGCTGTTCCACCGCGTTACAATAGCGGCTCCCGAGCTTTGTAACCGACCCTTACCTGGCCCCTGGCCCCCAGGCCCATGAAAATCCTCATTACCGGCGTCGCCGGGTTCATCGGACACACGCTGGCGATCCGCATGCTGGAACGCGGCGATGAAGTCGTCGGCATCGATAACCTGAACAATTATTACGACGTCACGCTGAAGGAAAAGCGGCTGGTGCGGCTGGCGCAATATCCGCGCTTTCGTTTTATCAAGCTCGATATCGCCGACAAGGAAGGTACCAAGGCGCTGTTCGCGGCGGAGAAATTCGACAAGGTGATGAACCTCGCTGCGCAGGCGGGCGTGCGCTATTCGATCGACAATCCGCAGGCCTATATCGAGGCCAACCTGGTGGGTTTCACCAATATCCTTGAAGGCTCACGCCACACCGGGGTGAAGCATCTTGTCTACGCGTCATCGAGTTCGGTCTACGGCGCCAATACCAAGTTGCCGTTCTCGGAATCGGACTCGGTCGATCATCCCATTTCGCTGTACGCCGCGTCGAAAAAAGCCAACGAGCTGATGGCACATTGCTATGCGGACCTGTTCAAGCTGCCATGCACCGGCCTGCGGTTTTTCACCGTGTACGGACCGTGGGGTCGTCCCGACATGGCGCTGTTCAAGTTCACCAGGGCGATTATCGCCGGCGAGCCGATCCAGGTATTCAACCACGGCAACATGGTGCGCGATTTTACCTATGTGGACGACATCGTCGAAGGTGTGGTGCGCGTGATCGACAATACTGCCGCGCCCGATCCCACTTGGAAAAGCGACACCCCTGACCCCGCCACCAGCTACGCGCCCTATCGCGTGTACAACATCGGCAACAACAGCCCGGTGAAACTGATGCGCTACATCAACGCGCTGGAAGATTGCCTGGGCAAGAAAGCCATCATGGAAATGTTGCCGATGCAGCCGGGGGATGTGCCGGCCACGCAGGCGGACGTGACGCGGCTTGAACGGGACGTCGGCTTCAAACCGGCGACGCGTGTCGAAGACGGTATTGCGAAATTCGTCAAGTGGTATCGGGAGTATTACCAGGTTTAGGGACTTAATCTCCAGCATGGGCGCGGCTCTACAGGCATTTCTTGTCTGTGAACCGCCCAGGTGCTCGAGTTTGATGTAGTTTCGCTATGGCATTTAATCCATCAAAATAACAAAATACCGGCGCACGGAAAATCAGGGAGCAGCGAGTGGCACAAGTAAAACAACAAACAATCGGCAACCAGACAATAGGCGTTGTGGGCCTGGGCTACGTGGGACTGCCGCTGGCAGTTGAATTCGGCAAACTGTTTCCCACCATCGGCCTCGATTTATCCGAGGCCAAAGTCGCCGCGTATTGCCGCCATGTCGATCCGACCGGTGAAGTCTCGACCGAAGACCTGAAGGCCGCAAGCAAACTGGAATGCACCACCGATGTGTCCAAGCTCGCCGCGGCGGACGTCATCGTCATTGCCGTGCCCACCCCGGTGGACGATGCGCGCCTGCCCGATTTCGGCCCGCTCATCAGCGCCAGCCGCGCCATTGGCCCGCACCTGAAGGCGGGGGCGATCGTCGTTTATGAATCCACCGTGTATCCCGGCGCCACCGAGGAAGTGTGCATTCCCGTGCTCGAGAAATCGTCGGGAAAAAAATGGAAAAAGGATTTCTTCGTCGGCTATTCGCCTGAGCGCATCAATCCGGGCGACAAGGAACACACGCTGAC
>JBDTWS010000154.1:0-9433 GCA_040006575.1 Betaproteobacteria bacterium | reverse complement strand
CCACGTGCTGCATTTCACGCTGGCCACCAAGCAGCCGGCCATGACGGCGTCCACCATCGCCGGTGTCATCAGCGAAATCCGCGGCCGAATGCGCGATGTGGAAAAACTCGCCACGCTGGTGATGGATCTCGTGCGTAGCCAGATCGCGGCCATCCTCGGCAATGTGCTGATCGCCATTCCCACCGCCATCGCCATCGGCATGGTCGTCGCCAAGGTCACCGGGCAACCGCTGGTGAACGCCGAAAAAGCCCATCACATGATGCATGAGCTGCTGCCGTTCGAGAGCCTTGCACTCGTGCATGCGGCCATCGCTGGCGTGTGCCTTTTCCTGGCCGGCCTGATCTCCGGCTACTACGACAACCTCGCCGCCTACGAACGAATCCGCGAACGCATCGAACACACGCGCTGGCTGCAGAAACTCCTGGGTGAAGTGCGGCTGAAGCGCTTCGCCTCCTACATGGATGACAACCTGGGCGCACTGGCCGGCAATTTTTCGCTGGGCTTGATGCTGGCCATGGTGGGCACCATCGGCTTCCTTACCGGCCTGCCGATTGACGTGCGTCACGTCACACTGTCCTCGGCCACGTTCGGGCTGGCGCTGGTCTCGCTCGATTTCGACGTCGACTTGATCACCGCCGGCAAGGTGATGATGGGTATCGGCATGGTTGGCTTCGTCAATCTTTCGGTGAGCTTTGCGCTGGCCATGTGGGTCGCGTTACGATCACGTGGCGTGGGATTTGCGCAGACCGGCATCCTCATCGCGATTCTTTTCCGCCGCCTGCGCACGGACTGGAAGCAATTCTTCTGGCCCAAGCGCGGCGAATCCTGACACAGGAAAACGAACATGACCTCAGTGCTCGGCTCGATCAAGAATATCCGCGATAAGACGCTGACGAAGGCGCTGAACAAGGCGCTGGAGATGAAGCGCGACGGGCAGCGGCAGCGCGCCACCACCAGGCTCATCAAGGCGTGCAGGCAACTGCTGACCGAACGCGGCGAAGCCTCGGGCGTTTCGCAGGCGCAGGAGACGCTGGCGCTGTACAGCGAGCTGGCCAAGGACGAACAGTCCGCCTTTTTCCAGTCGCTGAAAAAAGATTTCTCGCCCGATCCGAAGGTGGTGCTCGACGCCGCGCACGCCTACGCTGCGACGCCGGATAGCAAACATCTCGCCGCGCTCACCCACGCCGCCGAGCCGCCGCGCCAGGAGCTTTTGCGCCGCCTGAATCGCGCACCGGGCGGGACCCGCGTCATCGTCGGCATGCGCGAGCGCCTTCTGGAGGCGCTGCCGAAGGATCGTGAACTGCGACAGGTCGACGACGACTTTCATCACCTGCTGCAATCGTGGTTCAACCCGGGTTTCCTGCGCATCGCGCGGGTTGACTGGAACACACCGGCCACATTGCTCGAGCAATTGATTCGCCATGAAGCCGTGCATGAAATCCGCGGCTGGAATGACCTGCGCCGTCGGCTGCAGGGTGACCGCCGTTGCTTTGCTTTTTTCCATCCGGCGCTGCCGGACGAGCCACTGATTTTTGTCGAAGTCGCGCTGCTGTCGGCCATGCCCGATGCGATTGAACCGCTGATCAATATCGACAGCGATCCGCGCGCACCGACCGATTTTAATCTCGCGGCTTTCTACAGCATCAGCAATTGCCAGCCGGGGCTGCGCGGCGTGTCACTGGGGAATTTCCTCATCAAGCAGGTTGCCGGCTTGCTGTCGGCGGAATTTCCAAAAGTGAAACATTTCTGCACGCTCTCACCCATTCCCGGTTTTCGCGACTGGCTGAAACGCATGACCGCCGACGCCGATGCAGCGACGAAACTATCACCCGCGTTACGCCAAAGCCTGGACAATGTGCAGCGCGCGATCGGCCCCATGCTGGACCGGCCCGCCGCCGAATTGCGCGATGCCGAGCGCACGCGCGAAAAAGTGGCGAAGGACATTGAGCGCCTCAGCGCCGCCTATCTGCTCGGCGCCGGTGAACCCGACGGCGTCACGCGCGATCCGGTTGCACGGTTCCATCTCAACAACGGTGCCCGGCTGGACCGCCTCAATTCCGCCGCCGACCTCTCCGACAAGGGACTCAAGCAATCGCTGGGCATGATGGTGAATTACGTATACGACCTGAAAACCATCGAGCGCAATCACGAGAAATTCGTCGGTGGAAATACCGAAGCGTCGAAACACGTGCGGGCGCTGCTTGGTTAATTACGGAAGGTAAACTCCAGCACAGTAGCGGTTTCCCAGCCATAAATGACCTGCGAGCCGCCTCTGTGCTGGTGTTTACGGCTTAAACGCCGATTTTCATTGCCGCGACGATGACGAAACCCAGCACCAGGTTGACCATCACCATCACGCGAATCTGGTTGAGTTGCGCGGCCGCAGCAGGCCAATCCTGTGCATCGACAAACACGCCGAGCCGTTTGTAAGGTGCCACGCGCAGATGGCCGAAGATGGCCATCATCGCGACGCCGGTACCGATCATGACGAACCACGCGACCGGCAACGACTTGAGTCCGCTCAGCACGATCATCGTCACGCCGGTGAGCAGAATCAAGCCGACGGCCGCGCTGACCAATGACAGGAAATGTCCCATTGCCTGTTGCATCAGTCGAATACGTTGCGGCGGTGGAAGAGCACCCGCCGCAGGGCGCAGGCAGAACAGCGCAAACACCATGCCGCCCACCCAGGTGATGACTGAGGCGAGATGTACGAAAAGCAGAATCCGGTAGAGCATGATCACCTCATTTGATTGTTTCGCGTGGCGCCATGGTTGTGGCTGTGGCGGTCCCATCGGCATGCTACGCTGATTGCCATTCTTTCCCTTTCCCCCGCGAGCCGAGCATGCCTACTGTTCCCTATCTCACCGACGAAAACCTCACCGCCGGCAGAGCCCCGGCTGACCTGGTCGCCGCCATCCGCGCACGACGTGGCGGCGGAAAACTGCTGAACCTCGATCGCATGTTGCTTCACAGTGCACCGATTGCGCGCGGCTGGAACACGTACATGGGCAGCATCCGTCGCGACCTGAAGGTTTCGCCCATCCTGCGAGAGCTCGCCATCTGCGCCATCGCAAAACTCAACAACGCGCCCTACGAATGGGTACAGCACGCGCCGGAATTTCTTGCGTCCGGCGGCAAGCAATCGCAGCTCGATACACTTGCAGATATTGAAACAGCGCATGTGAATTCCACCGCGTTCGATCGCGCGGAACGGGCTACGCTGGCACTCGCGCGCGAAATGTCGCGCAGCATCGACGTCAGCAAATCCACCCGCGATGAAATTTGCGCGCTCCTGCCGGATGAACAGGTCGTGGAAATCGTCGCCGTCATCGCGTCATACAACATGGTGTCGCGATTCCTGGTCGCCTTGGGAATCAGCGCGGACGGCGAAGACGCCTAGTGCGCCACCCTGACTTCGACCGCAGCCATTTTCCAGCCCGGCCCCTGTTGCCGCACACGGCCAAGCCGCAGGTGAAAAACGCCTGACGCGACCATCACGCTCAGGGTGGGATTGGTCTTGTAAATCGCGTCGGTGACGATGATGGAATCGGCGAAGCCGTGTTCGGCCTTGCCGGCGACAAAAATGCCTTTCACCGATTGCCTGACCAGCCGATCGTTGAGCATCTCCAGCGTGGCCCGCAACGGCACCTTCGAAAGCACCTTGACACCGACGGTGGTGACGCTGCGCTGGTGGGCGGAGGTCTTGCGCACGACCACGCCGAGCACATAGGGCTTGCCGGCTTCGATGCGCACGGCGACGAGTTCTTCGACCTCGACGAAGCTCGCTTCCTCCGTATCCATTTCCAGGCCCAGCCCCGACTCGCTGATGTCGAGCAGGTTTATCGGCTGGCGGCCCACGCGCGGCTGGACAAAGCCGCCGGTCTCGCTCAGCGAAGCACGACGCGCGGCCGCGCCGGACAGCGCGTCACCCGGTGCGTTGACTGCACCCCGCTCACTCACACTGCTGGAGCCCATCGTCGACTGGTTTTGCAGCGCGCGTGCGTAGATATCGTTGAAACCGAAAATCACGCTCACGTCCGAAACATTGCCGATGGAAAAACGCTTGCTTTTCTGCGCACCCGAACTCTCGATCAGCGCGAATTCACGCTCAAGGAAATCGATCAGCGAGACATGCTCTTCCATGCGGAACGACAGTCCGATTCCCCAGCCGGGAAAAATGATGCCGCGATGAAAATCGGCGGCGGCGCGTTCCAGCTGGCGCCGAAGCGGCCGCAGGCCCAGGAAAAAATCGGCACGGTCTCCCGGCACAAAACGCGTGAGGCCGACAGTGGGATTGCGCGTGTTGATCGCCAGTGACGGACCATCGATCACGGGTTCGCGACTGAGCCACAGCGCGCCCATCCACGTCATTAGCCAGCTATCGAGGATCTCGAGGCGCTTCGGCGGCAGATTGCCGCTGGCAAATCGCTCCAGCAGCAACGCGCGGACATAGAGCGCTTCGACGGTGGTCTCGATGCTGCGCCGGTCGACCATCACGTCCAATATGGTTGCATCGACACCGGCCATCATCGCCGTGACAAAGAGTTTGTGCAGCCTGCCGCGCACAGCTGTATCACCACGCAGGCCGGCGATCTTGCGCCATTTGCTGGCGTGGCCCGTGAGCATCACCGCCAGCGCCCAGGTGCGCGCCATGCCAACCTTGTCCTTGTCTGCGGTACCCGGTGCGATTTCGTAAGGCACGATCGCGCGCGAAATGCGCCCGAGATGGTCGTAGCGCGCCGCGATCCATTCGCAGACCGCCTGGTCGCTGCCGGTCTGCGCAAGCCCGCCCAGCAGGAAACGCTCGCGGTCATTGCGCGAGAATTCCTCGAACTCACGCAGTGCTTTCGACACGGCCTGCTCGGACTCGGCAACGTTCGCCTTGTTCAGGCTTTGCTCCAGGGCCGAGTGTTTGTCGGCCATGCCTGAGTGGTAGCGGGTCAGCTGCAAGCCGGGTTGGTTGGTACCGGGGGGATGTGAGGACATGGCTTGAAATTATCGCGAGGCATGCGAGGCCATCGCCTCGACGAGCGCAATGTGCAGTCGCTGCTGGCGCAGCTCATCGCGCAGTTCAGATTCCGGCGTGCTCCAGTCCGGCACGATAAATTCCTTGTCAGCCTCCGCGTAGCGCGGATCGCCCGGCAGCAATTTTTTTCCCATCGAGTCGATGGTGACCAGCGTCTCGGCACGCGGAAAACGCGCGCGGAAATTCTCGCTCAGTTCGATGAACGTGCCGGGGTCATTGCCCAGCCACGCGAGTTCGATCAGGAACAGCCACAGCGATTGCTGCGTCAGGTCCTCTTCAAGTGCCAGTTGCAACAATTCCGCCGCCTGGCGCGACTGGTCGTCGTCCATCAGCTGGCGCGCCCAGCGCATGACGTTGGCGGTGTTCTTGAGTGCCTGCGCAGGTTGCGGGAATTGCAGGAAGCGCGCGGCAATGTAGCGCTCACGCAATCGCCGTGCATTGGCATCGGCAGGCGCCACGGATTCGTCAAGAATCGGCATGAGGGAATTCACCGTCGAGGAAAAAAATCGGCTGCATGCGTTGCTCTCGTTCTGGGATCGGAATGAACCGGTGAGGGATCGATCGGACTGGTGTTTGCGGGGCAGGATTGCAGGCGCCTTTGCGTTAAAAGCACCCTTTGGCCCGCGCCGCAACCATGCGAGATTCTAAGCGACAATCGGCAGCAATACAGCAAGGCGGTGCGTGTCTTACAAGCCTCTCCGGCTGCTGGCGTTGTGCGTGGGACACACTTGTTTACAACCTGGACGTTGCAGGACTTGCCCAGGTTGGCTTGCGCTTTAGTACGCGCTGGTTATTCACCGGCCTTGATCTTGTTGTCCCTGACAACTTTGGCCCAGCGCGCAATTTCGGCTTGCAGGAAATCCTGAAGCGCCTCGGGCCGGCTGCCGACGATGTCCATGCCCTGTGCGGACAGTTTGTCGGCCACTTCCGGTGTCTTGAGCGCCTTCACCAGTTCCTCGTTCATGCGGGTGATGATGGGTGCGGGCGTACCGGCCGGTGCGACCACACCCCACCACGCAACCGATTGGAACCCGGGCACGCCCTGCTCTGCCACCGTCGGCACGTCGGGCAATTTTGGCGAACGCTTGGCCGATGTCACCGCCAGCGGCGTCAGTAATTTGCCGTCGATCTGCGGCTTGGCCAGGAAGATGGTGCCGATCATCAGCGGCACGTGCCCGGCAATGGCGTCCTGCACCAGCGGGCCGCCGCCTTTGTAGGGAATGTGGTTGAAAGACGTGCCGGCCAGGTTGGCGATCTGCGTCATGGCCAGGTGGCCCAGGCTGCCGGAGCCGATGGTGCCGTAAGAAACCGCATCGGCTTTGCCCGTAGCCTTGCCCAGTGCGATGACTTCCTTGAAATCCTTGTACGCGGCGCCGTGATATTTCGCGATCACCATGGGCGAAGTGCCGACGATCATGACGGGTGCCAGGTCTTTCAGCGTGTCGTAAGGCAGGTTGGGAATCAGGCTGGGGTTGACGCCATGCGTATCGAACACGACCGCGAAGGTATGGCCGTCGGCAGGCGACTTGGCGACCAGCGCGGTACCGATGGACCCGGATGCGCCACCCTTGTTGTCGACCACAAATTGCTGTCCCAACTGTTTGCTCAACTGGAACGAGAGAATGCGCGCAACCGTATCCACTGAGCCGCCCGGTGGAAACACGGCGATGATTTTCACCGGTTTCGTGGGCCATGTTTGTGCCTCACACGCAATTGCATGGAGGGCCAGCGCGCACAGCATGATGCGAATAATTGTCGCCATGATTTTCTCCTCGTTTTTTAAATTTGCGGATGATGCTAGCACGCGACCCGTCGAGGCATACCCGTCCAACTTCATACCCGGTGGATAAGGTGTCCCCGACCAATCTCATGCGGTCAATTGTGAACACGGCAACTTGCAACTGATGTTTTTCCTCGAACGCCATTCGCAGGACGCATCAACTCTCGCGGCCGAAAATCACGTCGCGGAGAAAATCACTGGCGTTCGCCGGCGCTACTTCCAGGATTTCTGAATCCGCGCTTCGCGCGATGCCGTATACCCCGCGGATGGTTTGATACTTAACGATGGCGAAGCGGAGAAGACATGCGGAAGTTCGGGAGCAACACGTTGGCTGGCGTTACTTTGTTTGCATTGTGTGTTGCGGCACAGGCCGAAGGAATTAACTTTGCGGACCAGGGAAAATTACTGGCGACCGGCGGCGTGAGCCAGGTTGAAGGCGCGGGTGGAGGTGGACTGGCGCCATGGGCGCTGATCACCGGTTACGGTACGCGCGATTCCATTGGCGCCAATGTCCATTACACCCGTGTGAACACAAACGACCAGTCGCTCGCCACGTACGGCGTTGCCGTCGGCGTGTTTGATCGCGTGGAGCTCTCATTCGCCAATCAGGAATTCAAGTTTCACGAGGGGTTGCTCAGCATGAAAGGCCAGACGCGAATCCGGCAGGACATCGTGGGCGTGAAGGTCAAGCTGTTCGGCGATATTGTTTACGATCAGGACACGTGGATGCCGCAGGTCGCCATCGGCGCCATGCACAAGAAAAACAAGGGCCTGGATATTCCGGTTCTCGGCGTGACCGGCTTCAGTCCGAAGAACCTCGGTGCGAAAAGCGATGACGGGACGGATGTCTATGTGTCGGCAACCAAGCTCTACCTGAGCGAAAGCATTCTCGCCAATGTCACCCTGCGCGCCACCAAGGCAAACCAGTTCGGCCTGTTGGGTTTCGGTGGCGACCGGCACGACAGCTATCGATTGCAGCCCGAGGCGTCACTTGCCTATCTGTTTACAAGAAAGCTCGCGCTCGGTGTCGAGTACCGGGCCAAGCCGCACAACCTGATAGCGGACAACGAAGGTGCGGCCTACGACATTTTCCTCGCGTACTTCCCGACGAGGAATTTCTCCCTGACGCTGGCTTACGTGGACCTCGGCACGATCGGCAAGGAAATCGCCAAGTCGTTCGGCGCGAGCGACTACGGCAGCAGGCAGCGTGGCGGCTACCTGTCGGCGCAAGTCGGTTTCTAAGTCGGTTCCAAACCCTACTCTCGAAAGAATGACCATGAATTTCCTGCTCAAAATTACCGGCTGTCTCGCCATTTCGTTTGCGCTGGCAGCACCTGCCTACGCCGAACAATCCCCACTGATGGCGCAATTCGGCGGTGTTGAAAAGTTGCAGAAAATGACCGACGAATTTGTCGAACTGCTGCTGGTAGATCCGCGCACCAGGGGTCGTTTCAGCGGAGCTGACATTCCCAAATTGAAGATACTGCTCGGGCAGCAATTTTGCCAGTTGATCGACAACTCCTGCACCTACACCGGGAAAGACATGAAGTCCGCGCACTCGGGCATGGGATTGAGGAATACCGACTTCAATGCGTTGGCGGAAGACCTGCAGATAGTGTTAGAGAAGAACGGCGTGCCGTTTGCGGCGCAAAACAAATTGGTGGCGAAGCTGGCGTCGATGCAGCGTGACGTCGTGACGAAATAGCCAGCCGCCACTAGGGCTCGGGCGATTCAGTTTCGCTCAGCGGCATATCCAGCCAGTAGCGCTGCCGCTGCTCACGAAAAGCACTCAATGCGGGTTTGCTTCCGGGAACAAATGTGACTGTGATCGCGCCAAGGTAGTCGGTGCGAAACACCGGGATTTTTCGCGCCGCATAGCGGTCCATGACAACGGCATTGGGATGCCTGAAACGGCTACGGTAACCAACCGGCACCAGCGCCATGTGCGGCGAGACGGCATCGATCAGCGCCTCGGTGGACGAGGTCCTGCTGCCATGGTGCGGCACCACCATGACGTCCGCACGCAATGTCGTTGCATCTCCCTTGTAGCGCTTGAGCAGTTGAAACTCCGCGGGCTTTTCAATATCGGCGGTCATGAGGATGCTGCCGCCCGGCGATGAAATCTTCAACACACAGCCGAGGTTGTTGGTTTTCGCGGCGGCATTTTCATAGGCGTCTGCCTCCGGATGCAGAATGGCGAAGTCCACTCCATCCCAGCGCCATCTCTCACCGGCAACGCAACGGCGAATGGACGTTGCACCACGCAGGATTTCACTTGCCGCGTCCATCGAGGTCATCACCCACGCGGGCTTGCGTGCATCGACCACCGAGCGTACGCCGCCGCTGTGATCATCATCGGCATGCGTGATGATGAGCGCATCGAGATCGCGCATGCCCTCACCGCGCAGGAACGGCACGACGATGCGATTACCCGAATCCGCATCGGGATTCCATTTCGGCCCAGTGTCATAGACCAGTGTGTGGTGCGCCGTACGGATAACCGTTGCGAGCCCCTGGCCGACATCGAGCAGGTGAACCCACAGCTCTCCTTCACGCGGCCCCGCCGGCAGTACCAGGAACATCGGCAGCGCCAGCACTGCACCCATGACACGCAACGGCGCACC
>JBDTWS010000153.1:0-9587 GCA_040006575.1 Betaproteobacteria bacterium | reverse complement strand
TGGATATGGCGAATCGCAGGGAACGCGATTCGCAGGTGTAAGTGAAGCAATGGCGGTCCTGTCGTGCAAACATGTTGCGCAACGCATGCAAACGACCGCGATACCGGGCCGCCCTGCAATTGCGCGCAACAGCCTGAATGGTTCCAGAAATTGGGGAATTGAAGTTTCCAGTTTGTATCGGGTTAAGGCTGGATCGGTCATCTTGGGTACGGCGCGGCACAGCGGTGACGTGCGGTTACGCTTGGTCAAAATCAGGTTTAAGGCTTGCGTGTAATGTATTGTTTTTAATGGGTATTTGCTTAAATACGTCAAATGTGCTATGCTCTTTAACTCGATTTCCAACTGATTGGCAAAAGATGAAAAAATCTACGACAGCTGCTGCCCCGGAAGCTCCCGCAACGCCGAAGGTCACCGTCTTTGCAACAGGCAAAGTCGCCGCCGTTCTGGCCCAGCCTTTTACACATCCACCGGCTTTCGTGCCGAAGAAGCCGCGCGGCAGCTAAGTCCGCTTGGCAGTAGTCGCACCACATAGAACCGGCTGCGTGAGCAGCCGGTTTTTATTTGTCCGTCACTTTCGTGCCTGCGGTCTGCGCGTAGCCATTGCGCGGTTGTTCCACATCCCACGGCTTGAATGGCCGCGTGACCCTCTCAACGTGTCGACGGGCGGTGGCTTTTGGCCTTTCCCACGTCAATTTTCGTACCGCTTTTGTATGCCAAACTTCCAGCCGAAATGAAGCCCTCAACCATCCGCTGTGAAATTGATTTCCCCCTGCTCGCCACGCTGACGCCCGCGGAGCGGTTGCGCCATGTCTTCGAAAAACCCGTCGCGATTCACGTCGCGAGGAACGAAGCGGAAGTGATGCAAGTTTTCAATGCGGTCACGCAGGCCAGCCTTCGCGGCCGATGGTGCGTGGGATTTGTTTCACACGAAGCGGCACCCGCATTTGATCAAGCATTTGCCGTCCGGGAAAATGGCGGCGCGCCGTTGGCCTGGTTCGCCGAGTTTTCCGCGCCGGGGTCCGCCTCGGCACCCGCATCGCCTGGTACGACACCTGGGAAAGGGGAAGACACATCATTCGAGCTGAGCGAGTGGCGCAGCGATGTCGACCACGCCATGTTCCGCGAGAAAGTGGAATCCATTCGCGCCGACATTCGCGATGGGCGTTTTTACCAGGTCAATCTCACCACACGCCTCGCGGCCGATTTTTCCGGTGACGCACTGGCGTTTTATCGTGCGCTGCAGGCGGCGCAGCCTAACGGCTATCACGCCTTCATCGACACCGGCGACGCGCAACTGCTGTCGGTTTCCCCCGAATTGTTTTTTACCCTGCATGACGGCAAGGTCACTACCCAGCCCATGAAGGGCACCGCACCGCGTGGCGATACGCCCGAAGCCGACGAAAAAATTGCCTGGGCGCTGACGCATTCCGACAAGGAACGCGCCGAAAACCTGATGATTGTGGACCTGTTGCGCAACGATCTCTCACGCATTGCGCAACCGAATACGGTGGAGGTCACGGCACTGTTCGCCCTGCAGCCGCTGCCCAGTGTGTGGCAGATGACGTCCACCATCGACGCGACGCTGCGTGAAGGGCTGGGCCTGGCAGATGTCTTTGGTGCACTGTTTCCCTGCGGTTCGGTGACGGGTGCGCCGAAGGTGGAAGCAATGCGCTCCATTCGCGATCTGGAGTCCGCGCCGCGTGGCGCCTATTGCGGTGCCATCGGTTACGTTGCCCCGGCGGTCGAGGGAAGTGTGCGCGCATGTTTCAACGTCGGCATTCGCAGCGTCTGGATTGAAAATTCGCGTGCGGTCTGTGGCGTGGGTGGCGGCATCACCTGGGATTCCACCGCAGAGGGCGAATGGGCCGAGGTAATTTACAAGAGCCGATTTGTGAAGCGTGCGTCGAAGCCGTTCGAGTTGCTGGAGACTCTGCGACTGGCGGGGGTTGATGGTAGCGCAGCAAGTGAATTCGCTTTACTTGATCGCCACCTCGACCGCATGGAAAATTCCGCGCGGCATTTCCGCTTTGCATTCGATCGTGAACGTGCCGCAGCGGCGCTCGCGGAGGTGCGGATCGCGAATCCTGAAGGCGTGTGGCGGGTTCGACTGCTGCTGGCGCGCGATGGCACATTGCGCAAAGAAGCAATTGCCCTCGATAGCCCGCCTTCACACGCCGCATTTCGCATCGCGGATATCCCTGTATCCAGTGCCGATGAGTTCCTGTTGCACAAAACCACGCGGCGGGAAATCTACGAAGCGCATGCACCCTCGGGACAACCCGAGTTCGACACCCTGCTATGGAACGAACGCGGCGAACTGACCGAATTTACCCGCGCCAACCTGGCCGTCGACATCGATGGTGTCATCTGCACGCCCCCTGTTTCATGCGGGCTGCTCAACGGCACATTGCGCGAAGAATGGGTGGCCGCGGGCATCCTGCAGGAACGCGTGTTGACACATGTCGACCTCGAATCGGCGAGTGCAATCTGGTGGTTGAACAGCCTGCGCGGCGCGATTGCGATCACGAATTCCAGCGGGAAATTGCACGGCGCAGGTGTTCAGGCATCAATGCCGGAATCATTTTCCCGTGCGCTGGAAAAATTTGCCCGCCTGCCACAAGACGCGTGAAAGACCACCTCGTCCCCGACCTGCTGGTGCCCAACCTGCGATTGGTCTTCTGCGGGACCGCCCCGTCCAAAGCATCCGCCGCCGCAAAAGCCTATTACGCCAAACCCGGCAACAAATTCTGGCCCTCGCTACACGATGCGGGTATCACCCCACGCCGTCTCAAACCCAGTGAGTATCCACAATTGCTGGAGATGGGAATCGGCCTGACCGACCTTTGCAAGATTCACTGCGGCATTGATTCGGATTTGCCCGAGGACGCATTCGATGTCGGTGCATTCCACCGCAAGATGAAACGCTACGCGCCGCGCGTGATTGCCTTTACCAGCAAGAACGCGGCGCAGAATGCCCTCGGTGCGCGGGTGGAATATGGACTGCAGGAAACCATGATCGGCAATTCACAGTTGTTCGTACTGCCGTCGCCTTCGGGCCTCGCAACGCGGTTTTTTGATCCTTCGATCTGGCGTGACTTGGGAAAACTTGTGGCCAAGCTGCCGCATAATAAATAATCGCGCCACCGGACGTTTCACGCGAGCACGGCGAATGAGACAATCACGCTGCATCCACTAAAACAGGGGTCACCATGAACAACTCGAAAACTAGATTGCTACGCATTGCACAGCAGGCGGCGTTGTTGACGATGCTCTCTGCGTTTGCCGGCAGCGCAATGGCGCAGGACATCGGCGGGCGTGTTTCACAGAGCGGTGCATTGCGCAATGTGGCAATCGGGCAATGTGCCAATCTCACCGAATCCAATTCACGCGAAGGTGTGGCCATCGTACCGGGCGATTGCCGCTCCGATCGGGGCGAATGGGATCTGGTCGAAGTGGGGCGCAACGACTTCGTGTTCGTCAATCGCATGACCGGTCAGGTGATGGATGTGCAGGGTGGTTCCCGCGATGACGGTGTGCGTGTACAGCAATGGAGCTGGAACCGCAGCGGCGCACAGCGCTGGAGTGTGGATTCGACGCGCAATGGCCTGCGCGTCATCAACAAGCAAAGCGGCAAATGCCTCGAGATGCAGGGCCGCGGCAATGGCGGAATCGTGGTGCAGAACCGCTGCAGCGGCAATGACAGCCAGTTATGGCGCATGGAATTGATTGCGGGTGGCGGACGCCCCAACCGGCCGCCGGAATCGCGTCCAGATAACAGCGTCGGCGATCGACCCAACGGACGCGTGCTCTATGTCGGCATCATCCACTCACGCGTCACCGGCAAATGCGCCGATGTGGCCGATGCCAGCCAGGATGATGGCGCCGATATCCGCCAGTGGAGCTGCAACGGCAGCAAAGCCCAGGCCTGGGAAGCGGTCGATGTGGGCCGCAATGAAATCGTGTTCATTTCAACCGGCAGTGGCAAGGTGATGGATGTCGTCGGCAATCCGCGCCGCACCGGTGCAGACGTGGTGCAGAACCGCTGGAACGGTGCGGCAAGCCAGCGCTGGCGCGTCGAGAACACGGATGCAGGCTTCGTGCGCATCGTCAATGCGGGTAGCCGCAAGTGCCTCGACCTCGAGGGCTCCCGCCCCCAGGATGGCACCAATATTTCGCAATTCGATTGCCACAATGGTGGAAACCAGCAGTGGCGCATCGAGGTTCGCGGCCGTCGCTGATGGTAGCGAACATGAAATAAAAAAAACGGCGCGAACAAATCGCGCCGTTTTTTTTAAGCAGTGACCTGAAATACGTTTGACTACTTGGTGCAGGTCGGTCCCAGGAATTTGCTTTCGAACTGCATCTGCATATCGCCCATGCCGGGAGGCATCTTGGCGGCTTTTTCACCGGACATTTTCATCTTGGTGAGGCCCTTGACCGAATTGTCGGAGAACGCCATCGTGGTCGTCGAGGACATGCCTTCCTTCGGGCATTCCATGTCGTAGCTGACGGTGTTGCCGCTGTTCCGCACGTTTTTCATTTCGCAGGAAGTCTCGCGCTTGCCGCTCTTGGGATCGCGGAACATTTCGCCCTTGCCCTTTTCGATATCTTCCTTGGTCACGCAGCTCTTGACGGTGTTGTTGAAGCCGCCCATGCCGGCGGGCAGCCCTGGAATTTCCATCTTGAACGAGGTCTCATACTGGCCCTCCTTCATTTTTCCCTTGAGGTCGAGCCCGGTCTGCGCGAACGCGGCGCAGGTGGCCGAACCGATGATGGCGGCAAGTAGCAGTTTCTTCATGAAATCTCCACGAAATGGGTGAGCACGGTGACCAACGAGTTGGTACGGAAAGTTGGTACGGAAATAAACATCGCGATGTTAACGGGCGCCGTCGCGGAATACAATCACGCAATCGTGGGACTTTTGACCAGGCTTTAACAACGTGAACCCCCTGGATTGTTCGTGAGCCACTTGTGAGATATCGATGACTGACGTACTGCCCGATAGGGCGACTATCCCCACTGCCGGCTTGCGCGAACAAAAGAAGGCGCTACGCGTGAGCGCGCTGGCGGCGCGGGATGCAATGCCAGCCGCGGCCCGGCAGTCGGCGGGGGAGGCGATCATGCAGCGCATCTATGCGCTCGATGTCTATCGCAATGCGCAAAGTGTGGCCATGTACATGAGCATCGGCACCGAGCTCGACACCCACGTTTTTTTTGATCGTGTGCTGGCCGACGGCAAGCAGGTCGCGCTGCCGCGCATCGACAAGGCATCAAAGTCCATCCGGCTGCACCTGGTCGGCGGCCATCGCGATCTCGCCGATGGCGTGTGGGGCATTCGTGAGCCGCACGCCGATGCGCCTGTGGTGAATGCCGCCGATATCGACCTGATGCTGATGCCGGGTGTGGCGTTTGATCTTTTCGGCCATCGCCTGGGGTACGGTGCGGGCTATTACGACCGGCTGGTGGCGCCGCTGGGTGCGAAGCCGGTACGCGTTGCGGCTGCGTTCGACTGCCAGGTCGTCAATTCGGTGCCTGCCGGCGCGGACGACCAGCCTTTTCATATCCTCATCACTGAACGGCAAATGTTGCGCCTGTCCTGCTGATAATTTTTCCGTTTATTTTTTACCGGCATCCTTCTCATTTCCACACCACGGCTTTCCATGACTGCAAAACTGATCGACGGCAAACTCATTTCTGATTTCTTCCGCAGCGAATACAAGCTGCGTGTCGACCGGCTCATCGCGCGAGGCACGCGGCCTGGTCTTGCGGTGGTCATCGTCGGCAATGATCCGGCCTCACAGGTGTACGTGCGCAACAAGGCGCGGGCCTGCGAAGCCATCGGCATGCATTCCGAAATCCATGCGCTGTCCAAGGCGACGACGCAGGAGGAACTCGTTGCGTTCGTGCAGAAGCTCAATGCCGAGCCCGCGATTCACGGCGTGCTGGTGCAGTTGCCGCTGCCGAAATCGATCGACGACCGCGCCATCATCGAAGCGATTCATCCCGACAAGGATGTCGACGGCTTTCACTACGCCAACATGGGCGCGCTGGTGATCGACGACAGCCGCTATCCGCCGTGCACACCCTATGGCGTGATGAAAATGCTCGACTACGAAAACATCCGCATTGAAGGCAAGCATGTGGTGATCGTCGGCCGCTCCAATATCGTCGGCAAGCCGCAGGCGATGCTGATGCTGAAAGCCGGCGGTACCGTCACCGTCTGCCATTCGAAAACCCCGGACATCACCAAATTCACGCGTGACGCGGACATCCTGGTGGCCGCCGTCGGGCGGCCATGCATGATCACCGGCAACATGATCAAGCCCGGCGCCGTGGTCATCGACGTCGGCATCAATCGCCTGCCCGATGGCAAGCTGGTGGGCGATGTGGATTTTGAAACCGCCAGGAACGTGGCTTCCGCCATCACACCGGTGCCCGGGGGTGTGGGCCCGATGACGATCACGATGCTGCTGGGAAATACGCTGCGCGCGGCTGAGCAGAAGGCGGGATTGATCGAGTCCGGCCGGGAAACGATGCTGGCGTAGTGTTGGCGGACGGCCATCTCGTCCAGCTGATGTGAGACAAACGCCGAGGATAAACGCAAGCACCAGAGCGCCTCCCAGGCCAAAATGCCGCCAGAATCCGCCCCCATGCTGGATCTACGCGCATTCTTGCTGGCTATGAGCAGAGCCGCATTGTTGAACGATAATGTGGCATGACTGCGTGTTCCGCTGCAGTCCCACCCGCTGTGGAGCATCGCAATGTCGCCGTATGAACAGGGACTGGACCGCAACACCGCCAATTTCACGCCGCTGACGCCGCTTTCATTCCTGCCCAAGGCGGCGGCCGTCTATCCCGATCGCACTGCCGTCATCCACGGTCCGCGCCGGTTCACCTGGCGCGAGGTGTATGAGCGTGCAAGGAGGCTTGCCTCCGCGTTGCAGCAACACGGTGTTGGCAAGGGCACGACCGTTGCGGCCATGTTGTGCAACACGCCCGAGATGATCGAGCTGCATTTCGGTCCCGGCATGATCGGCGCGGTGCTGAACACGCTGAACACGCGGCTGGACGCAGAAGCGCTTGCGTTCATGCTCGATCACGGCGAAGCGAAAGTACTGGTGACCGACCGCGAATTTTCCGCGACGGTCGAGAAGGCGCTGGCGCTGTGCAAGCACAAGCTGCTGGTGATCGACGTGCTCGATCCGGTTTACGAGGGCGACGGAAAGACGCTGGGTCAAACCGATTACGAAACGTTCCTTGCGGGCGGCGATCCTGATTTTGCCTGGTCGCCACCTGCTGATGAATGGGACGCCATCGCCCTCAACTACACATCGGGAACCACCGGCAATCCGAAAGGTGTGGTCTACCACCATCGCGGCGCGCACCAGAACGCGGTCGACAATATCCTCGAATGGTCGATGCCGAAACACAGCATCTACCTGTGGACGCTGCCGATGTTTCACTGCAACGGCTGGTGTTTCCCGTGGACCATTGCCGCCAACGTGGGTACTCATGTCTGCCTTCGCAGGGTCGAGGCGAAAACCATTTTCAACCTCATCCGTGAACATGGCGTCACCCATTTCTGCGGCGCGCCGATCGTGCACACGATGCTGATCAATGCGCCTGCCGAGCAACAGTCGGGTATCGGCCAAAAAGTGCATGTGATGGTTGCTGGCGCGGCACCGCCCGGCGCGATGATCGAAGGCATGGCCAGGCTCGGCTTCGCGCTCACGCATGTGTACGGGCTTACGGAGGTGTACGGGCCGGCGGGTGTATGCGCGAAGCATCCCGAGTGGGAGCAACTGCCAATCGATGAACAGGTGCGCATGAATGGACGGCAGGGCGTGGCGTACCTGCTGCAGGAAGGCATGACGGTCATGGATCCGGAGACCATGCTGGAGGTGCCAGCCGATGGCGAGACCATGGGCGAAATCATGTTCCGCGGCAATATCACCATGAAGGGCTATCTGAAAAACCCGCAAGCCAGTGCGGAAGCGTTTGCCGGGGGCTGGTTTCATTCGGGCGACCTGGCGGTGATCTATCCCGACGGCTATATCAAGATCAAGGACCGCGCCAAGGACGTGATTATTTCGGGTGGCGAGAATATTTCCTCGCAGGAAGTGGAGGACATCCTGTCGCGGCATCCTGCCGTCATGCTCTCGGGCGTGGTCGCGCTGCCGGACGAAAAGTGGGGAGAAGTCGGCTGCGCGTTTGTTGAGCTGAAAGTGGGCAGCCGTGCAACCGAAGAGGAAATGTTGGCGTTCTGCCGCGAGCGCATGGCAAGATTCAAGGTACCGAAAAAATTCATCTTCCGGACGTTGCCCAAGACATCGACCGGGAAAATCCAGAAGTTTGTATTGCGTGAATGGGCGCGTAGCGCTGACGCAATCGACTAGCCATTCAAAAAAATAATTGAATTCCGTCTCGGAACAACGACAAGGGAACAGTTTGTGGGAAACAGCACCGGCAGCATGAGGCATCATTTTTATCGCGGGCTATCGTCTTCGGGATTTCATCGCCTGCACTATACGGAATGGGGCGATCCGGCCAACCCGCGGGTGCTGGTGTGCGCCCACGGCCTCACCCGTGTCGGCCGCGATTTCGATACCCTGGCCGCTGCCATGCAGGACCAGTATCGCGTGATCTGTCCCGATGTGGCCGGCCGCGGCGAGAGCGACTGGCTGGCCACCAAGGCTGACTACAACTATGTGCAGTACATGAACGATATGGCGGCCTTGATCGCGCGGGTCACCGCTCCTGTTGCGGGTGCCGGCGACACCGAGTCCGTGCACTGGCTGGGGACGTCGATGGGCGGCATCATCGGCATGCTGCTGGCCTCGCAGCTGAAAACGCCGATCACGCGCATGGTCGTCAATGACGTCGGCGCATTCATTCCCAAGGCTTCGCTTGAGCGCATCGGTATGTATCTCGGTGCGTCACCCAAGTTCGCGGACTTTGACTCGATCGTGATGGCCGTACGGGCGGTCAGCCCGTTCGGCGAAATGTCGGACGACACCTGGCGGCAGTTGACGGTGCCGCTGGTAAAGCAGCTCGCCGACGGATCGTGGACGTTTCGCTATGACACCGGCATCGCGGAATCCTTCAAGCAGGGTGCGGTGCAGGATGTCGACCTGTCGTCGGTGTGGGACAAGGTGTCGTGCCCGGTGCTGGTCACGCGCGGCACGGAGTCGGACCTGCTGTTGAAGGACACCTACGAAAAAATGTTGCGCAAGTCCGGCGTGCGTGGCGTGGAATTCCCCCACGTGGGCCACGCGCCGATGTTCCAGGATGCGGCGCAGATTGAAGTGGTGAGGGAATTCCTGCTGGGGAAATAGGGTCGGCGCACGGCCGCTCCTACTCCTCCCATTTGAAGCGCCAGATCGAGATCGCGAACAACACCGCGCTCGTTCCCAGCAATACCGCCATCGGCGCCAGTGCCGCTTCAAACCCGAGTCCGCGCCAGGTCATCGCCGCGAGCCCGTCGATTGCCCAGCGCGTTGGGACAAATAGTGATGCCGATTGCAGCCACTCGGGAAACACGAAAGTCGGCACCCAAGCGCCACCCAGCATCACCAATAGCAGCGTGG
>JBDTWS010000152.1:0-9620 GCA_040006575.1 Betaproteobacteria bacterium | reverse complement strand
GAACCTGCCACACTGGGCCTGCTGGCAATCGGACTGCTCGGCGCTGGTTTCGCGAAAAAACGCAAAGCCAAAGCTGCTGCAAACGACGTTACCGCTGCCTGATACCGCGCAAGGCAACTTGCAAGAAAACAAAACCCCGCTTCGGCGGGGTTTTGTTTTGGCCGGGGTACGCACGCGCGCCGTGTCAATTTTTCCGCACTGACAACCCCATCGAACGGCTGATCACTTCCTTCATGATTTCATTGGTCCCGCCATAAATGCGCTGTACCCGCGCATCCGCGAACGCGCGCGCGATCGGGTATTCCCACATATAGCCGTAGCCGCCGTGCAGTTGCACGCACTCGTCCATCACCTTGCATTGCAGGTCAGTCGTCCAGTATTTCGCCATCGACGCGGTGGCGGTATCAAGCTTGTCCACCATCAACAGTTCGGTGCACTTGTCGAGAAACACCTGTGCGATCTGGACTTCGGTCTGCATCTCGGCAAGCTTGAACCGGGTGTTCTGGAAATCAGCAATGACCTGGCCGAAAGCTTTGCGTTCCTTCACATACGCGCTCGTCCAATCGATCGCGGCCTGCGCACTCGCGACCGCCGTAATCGCAATCTGCAGGCGCTCCCAAGGCAACTGCTCCATCAGGCATATGAAGCCACGATTCTCGAAAGCGTCGCCGCCGAGCAGGTTTTCCAGCGGCACCTTCACATCACTGAAAAACAATTCGGCGGTGTCCTGCGCTTTCAGCCCGACCTTTTTCAGGCGCTTGCCGGTTTCAAATCCCGGCATGCCGCGCTCCACCAGCAACAGGCTGGTGCCCTTGCCGCCGGCAGCGGGATTGGTTTTCGCCACCACGATGACCAGATCCGCATGCCAGCCATTGGTGATGAAGGTCTTCGAACCGTTGAGCAGATAGTGGTCGTCCTTCCTGATGGCGCTGGTTTTTACGCCCTGCAGGTCGGAGCCTGCGGCCGGTTCGCTCATGGCGATTGCGCTGACCATCTCGCCGCTGGCCAGCTTCGGCAGGTATTTCTGTTTCTGTGCTTCCGTGCCGTAATGCAACAGGTACGGCGCGACGATTTCGCTGTGCAGCGAATAGCCGATGCCCGACAGTCCGGCCCGTCCCAGCTCTTCCATCTCGATCACGGAAAATAATTTATCCGCGCCCGCGCCGCCGTATTCCTCCGGCATGCTGGTGCACAGGAATCCATTTTCGCCGGCCTTGTTCCACACCTTCCGATCCACGTATCCCTGCTCTTCCCACGCCTCATGGAATGGCGCCACTTCGCGCTCAAGAAAGCGGCGGAAGCTGTCGCGGAAAGCTTCATGGTCGGAGGTGAACAGGATGCGCTCTATCATGCAAAACCTTTCCGGCAGTCAGTGATTCGGGAATGACAGCATAGAGCCAAATCGCGCTTTTTCCATAGCGCGCATGGGAAAAATAACGGCCGCTTCAGTCATAAAAAATCAAGTGTAGATCAACCTGAACGCCGAATCCGCACCAGCGGGCGCGCTGTCAAGTGCTTCCAGCCGCGAGTCGGGCGGCAGCCGCGCCTCTCGCGAAGCAGCACCGGTCATGAGTATTTCGCCGGCCTTGGCGGTGTCCTCGCCCAGTTTGCAGGCGGCATTGACCTCCGCACCAAAAATATCGGCATCGCCGATGCGCAGGACTTCACCGTAACCGATGCCCACGCACAGCAGCACCTTTTCCGCGTCGATGCGCGTCTCGTTGTATTTCTGGGTGCATGCCTGCATCGCCAGCGAACAGCGCAGCGCATCGTTCACATGGCGAAACATGACGATCAGGCTGTCGCCTTCGGTTTTCAGGAGGATGCCGTTGTCCTTCTCGATCAGCGGCACCAGCAGGCGGTGTGATTCGTAAATGGTCTGCAGGAAATGCACGATGCCGAACTCGGCGACATTGCGCGAAAAACCGGCGAGGTCGGTGTACATGACCGCCCATTTTTCACCGAACAGTCGCCAGATGCGGCGGTCGATGGCTTCCTTGTCCGCGCCGGGGACCAGGCGTTCGGCGATCAGTTTTTCGAGGCGATCCGCGGAAGCGCCGGAGACAACGTTGTAGGTAAAGGGCATGGGGATTCAGCTCGGGAAAAGGTGCATTGGCGAACGGGCGAGGGTCAATTTTGCCTGCAACGCGCGCGGAATGCTCCCCCAAGTTCAAGCAGGGCTCGCGGTATAGTGCAGTCCATCTGCTCCCGGAAAACATGCACATGCTGGACACGCACGGCAGGTCACTGGTCAAACCCTTGCTCGACGCCATTGCCGGTGCGTGCTTTCGCGCGGGCATCTCCGCGAACACGCTCACGGTCACCGGCATGCTGGTCGGCGTGGCGGCAGCGCTGCTGGTGTTGAACGGTTATGCGATCGCGGGCTTCTGCGTGCTGTGGCTGTCCGGCCTCATCGATGCGGCCGACGGCACACTGGCGCGTTTGACGCAGCCCAGCCCGATGGGCGCGATCCTCGACATCACCTTCGACCGCGTGGTCGAGATCAGCATGATCGCGGCGCTGGCATGGCGATTCCCGGATGCGGCACTGCCGCTGCTGGTGCTGTGCGGCATCATCGCCATCGCCATGTCGCTGTTCCTGTCGATCGGCGCGGCGGTGGCCAATCGGTCGGTCAAGGGGTTCCACTACGCACCGGGACTGGGCGAGCGTACCGAGGCATTCATCTGCCTTTCACTGATGGTGCTCGATGAGGCACGGATGGTTCTGTGGACATGGGTTTTTGTCGGCGTGATCGTCTTTACGATGGGACAACGGTTGCGTCACGCGGTCCTGATGCTCCACCATACCGATATCGACAGCGCCAACGATCCGAAATAATTTACAGCGGCAATAGTTGCCGGCCGCTGGTAAATTCCCGCGCCTGTCCCGTCACCGGGTCACGAAAACTGAGGCTCTCCGCCAGCAACTGAAGCGGCCGGCTGAAATCGTCTTTTTCGATTTCGTCCTTGCTGAAGTGTTCCGGGTAAATCTGGTCGTTCAGAATCGGCATGCCGAGTGAGGCCATGTGCACACGCAACTGGTGTTTTTTTCCGCTGAGCGGCGAAAGGCGATAGCGCGCCAACGCACCTTTTGCTTCCAGAACGCCGATCATCGTTTCCGAATTGGCCTCGCCGTCCTCTTCACGCATGCGCATGAAGTGTTCAGCTTCACCCAGGCGGCTGCGGTAGCGCATCGGAAAATCGATGTCGGCGCGCCACGGCGCGACCGCCTGGTACTGTTTCGTGACGACACGTTCACTGAACAGCGCCTGGTAAATGCCGCGCGTCTTTGGCTGAAGCGTGAACAGCACCACCCCCGCAGTCTCGCGATCAATGCGGTGGACCGGCGCAATATCGGCGATGCCCAGTTTGCGTTTCAGGCGCACCAGCAGCGTCTCCTGCAGATAGCGCCCACCCGGCGTCACCGGCAGGTAGTGCGGCTTGTCGACCGCCAGCAGCAACTCGTCCTGGAAAAGCACCACCTCTTCAAACGGAATCGGCGTTTCCTGCTCGATGCTGCGGTAGTAGAAAAGCTTGAGTTGCGGCTGGTAGCGATGAGCCGGCAATACCAGCGCGCCCTGCGCGTCCAGCACATCGCCGCGCATCATGCGTGCGGCAATTTCTTCACGTGGAATCGTATCGAACCGCTCGGCCAGGAAATCGAGCACATTGAGCCACGGCCCTGCCGGCAACACGATGCAACTGGGCCCAACGCCGTTTTTGGTGGGCAGGGCCACGCTAGGCGGCGCCTTCGAGTTCCTTTGCGCGGTTCAGGCGCCATTCGCCATCGGGCTCGTTGGCGTAAACGTCTTCGACCGTGGTCGCGGTCTCGTGCAATTTGGTGTCGAGCGCGACGCGGTTGTCGAACACAAAACATTCGCCTTCCCAGTCTTTTTCAGCGTCGGGCATTTTCTGGAAATAATTGAGGATGCCGCCTTCGAGCTGATACACCGGGATGTCGAATTCCTTCATCCACGCGCTGGTTTTTTCGCAGCGGATGCCACCGGTACAGTACATGGCAACACGCTTGCCTTCGGCCTTCCACCCGGCCGCATGCGCCTTCACATAATTGGGGAAATCGCGGAAGTTGGTGACTTGCGGATCAATGGCATTCCTGAAACGGCCGAGTCGGTACTCAAAACTGTTGCGGTTGTCGAGCAGCACCACGTCTTCTTCGGTGATGAGTTTGCGCCATTGCTCGGGCGTGACATCAATGCCGGTGTCGGTGGCATCCACGCCCGCGATTCCCAGTGGCACGATTTCCGGTTTGCGGTAGACCTTCATTTTGCCGAACGGCGCGGTCTGGCAGGGACTGCGTTTGAAAACGATGTTCGCGAACTTGCCGGCGAAGTAGTCATCGGTGCGCAAGTCGTGCTCAAACCTGTCCAGCGCTTCCGCGCCGGCAGCGACCATGCCGTTGATGCCTTCGGTTGCAACGAGAATGCTGCCCAGCAACGGCGTGGTCAATTCACGCAGGCGCGCGATCACGCCATCGGGGTCTTCGAGCGTGACAAATTTGTAGAACGCGATGTGGAACAAGCCCGCGCCATGGAACAAGCCCGCGCCATGGAACAAACCCGCGTCGGCCGCTGGCTTTTGATCATTTGAATTCATGCCCGCATTTTCTCATGAACGCACCGGCAGAAGAAGCTCAAACTACAAGTGAGATACCAGCAAGGACGCCATTTTCCAGACATTTATGTCCGGAAAACCGCACCAATGCTGGAGTTTCAGCATTTTATGCAGTCAAACCACCATCAATCACCAGGTCATGCCCCACCACGTATGACGAAGAGTCTGAGCACAACCAGAGAATCCCTGCGGCGACTTCTTCCGCACGCGCCACTCGGCCCAATGGAATATCGCTCGCCAGTTTCGCGTAATGCTCGGTGACCTGATCCGGGGTGAAACCGGTCAGGCGCCGCTGCCGCCGCGGCGTTTCAATGGCGCCCGGACACACGGTGTTGATGCGAATTCCCTTGCTGATATATTCGCGCGCCGCCGCGGCCGTGAGCCCGTTCATGCCGTGCTTGGTGGCACTGTACATGGCGGCCTTGGGCGAACTGGCGAATCCGTTCACGGAGGACACATTGACAATCGCGCCACCAGCCTTATCCGCATTCCGCAACATCGCGCTGATCTCGTACTTCATGCACAGCCATGTGCCGCGCAGGTCGACCGCGATGCTCAAGTCGACGGACTCGAGTGGTATGTCGGCCATCGGCACCAACGGAAATTCCGCGGCGGCATTGTTGACTGCGAAATCCAGCCGGCCGAACAGCGACAGGCAGTGATCGACCATGCCTTCGATCTGGTCGGCATTGGCCATATCGGCGGAGAGGAATTGCACATTCCCGTTTAGTGGCTTCAGTTCTTCCAGCGCCCTGGCCCCGCGCTCAACATTGCGGCCGACGATCAACACCCGTGCGCCCGATTCCATGAAAGCACGTGCGGCGGCCAGGCCGATGCCATCGGTCCCGCCGGTCACCAACGCGACCTTGTTTTCAAACCGATACATGGCTTTTTCTTCCATTGTTTTCGTCCGTTTGGTTTCGTCGATTTGTTACGGCGCGGAGATGCCGATTCGATGATGGTAATCTGTCCCGCTTACTCGCGCTAACGATCATCACATCAAAAAAATATGAGCACCCCGAACCACCCCACGCTGTCCAACTGGCAATCATTTCCCAAAGTGCTGCTTCACGAACATCTCGATGGCGGCCTGCGTCCGCAAACCCTGCTGGAGCTGTGCCGTGGCAAGAATCTCACCGTGCCGTCCGATGACGCTGACGGCCTTGCCGCCTGGATGCAGGCGAACGCCAATTCAGGCAGCCTCGAACGTTACCTTCGCGGTTTCGCGCTGACGGTGGAGGCGATGGCATCGCCGGATGCATGCCGGCGGGTCGCCTTCGAGGCGGCCGAAGACGCGCGCATCGACGGCTGCGTGCTGGCCGAATTCCGCATGGCGCCGCTGTTGCTGGAGCCGCATGGTGTGGCAGGTGAGGCGGTCATCGAAGCATTGCTGGCCGGATTGGCAGACAGCAGCCTGCCTTCAGGTTTGATCGTCTGCGCCATGCGCACTGACTCCCCTGAAGAAACCCTGCGCGCGGCGCAACTGGCGGCGCGATACCAGGGACGTGGCGTGATCGGCTTTGATTTGGCGGGAGCGGAACGTGGCTTCCCGCCTTCCCTGCACACCCGCGCAATCGCCGCCGCGCGCGACGCCGGGCTGGGTTTCACCTGTCACGCCGGTGAAGCCGACGATGGTGCCCGCGTGCTGGAAGCCGCGCGGCTGGGCGCCACCCGCATCGGCCATGGCGTACAGATCATGAGTGCGGCAAATGCCGCACAGCAGGCCGAATGGATCAGCACGGCGCGCGAGATGAACCTGCACTTTGAAGTCTGTCCCACCAGCAACGTTCACACCGGCGCAGCCGCGTCGCTGGCGTCGCATCCGCTGCGCGCCATGGTTGAAGCCGGGCTATCGGTTTCGGTCTCCACCGACAATCGCCTCATGTCCGGCGTCAAGTTGAGTGGCGAACTGCAAGCCTGCCATGAGGAAAACCATGTTGCCGTCCGCGTGCTGGAGGGTATGATGCGCAAAGCAGCCGCCGTTACCTTCATGCCCAACGAAGCCCGGGAACGCGCACTGCAGGAGATGGACGGCTGGCCGCACTAGACTGCGTTTGGACTGCGTCTGGATCTTGCCGGCATGGGAGCCACGCTATTCGCTTTGTTCGCGACACAGGGGAATGCCATGAAGAAAAATCCAGGCAGGTTCAAGTTTGCAACACCGTTCATTTTTGCCATGCTCGCGTTCACGTGGGGCGCATTGGCACCCGCAATCGCCGGCGCTGCCGGGCTGTCGGGCATCAAGGTCAGCTCTGTGCTGGGCCAGCCGTTCGCCGCAGAGATCGACATCATTGGCTTACCCAATGAAGAGTTTGAGTTCGAACTGGCCAAGGGCAGCCTTGCGTCGCCGGAACAGTATCAGTCCGCCAAACTGGTGTACCCCACATTCCTGCGGCAGTTGCGCATCACGACAGAGCGGCGCAGCGATGGCCGGCCCTATCTCAAGATCGCCAGCAGCGCGCCGATCAATGAGCCCGCACTTAACCTGCTGGTGGAATTCAACTGGCGCGGCGGACGGCTGATGCAGAAGTATTCGATCCTGCTGGACCCGCCAAAGTCGTAAGAAAAATCGCGGACAATTCCCAGCGCGCGAACGCCGGGAATTGACTCGTCCAGCCTAGAACGATAAACACACGATGTATTTGCCGCCGTCGCCGATGGCGGCTGCGTCCAGTGCGAGATGCGGTGATCCCTCGTCCGCGACACGCACCGAGCCGGTCTGCGTGTTGCCGTCGTCCATCTGGATGTCGAGCTGTTTGGCCAGCTTGCCGGGAATCCCGTCGGTACAGATGTTGTAGCTGCCGACCATTTGCGACGGCGCATTGATCTGCATGGTGCTGCTGATGCCCAGTTTCGAGCCGAACATCGCCATCGGCGTGTAGTCGGCATCGGTGACTGTGGTTGGGCCTGACAGAAAACCCGCCAGCCTCGCGTGCTGCCAGAACAATCTTGATTCATCCGTCGGCACCGTGGAGTCCCAGGCGCCATCGATGAAGCCGTTGCCCACCATGCCGGCGGGCGTGGACGCCAGCGATGCGCGTACGTCCACTGTATTGGCTGCGCGATGATCGCCCGGAATGGCTTTGTAGCGATCCTGGTAGCCATGGAGTGCGGTCTGCACGGCGCGAAACTCCTGCGCCAACGTTTTGGTCTTTGCGGCGGCAATCAGCTCCTGGCCCTTGAGGATGCTGCTCGACAGCAGGCCCAGGATCAGCAGCACGATGGCCATCTCGATCAGCGTAAAGCCGGAATCAGCACGACCACAAAGTCCCGGGCGGAGAAAAGGCTTGCCGGGACGGGTGACATGCGGGGAACAGGCGGGATGCTCGAAACGAGGGATGGACACGCAGCAGAACTTTCAGGAATGGCCCCTTGTGAGGGCTGGTTTTTGTGCACCTCAGACGCTTCGGTCGAGCAGGTCGAAGAGTCCAGGCAACACAACAACCGACATTCTCTTGATTTGCGACAACAAAATATGTGTCCTGGCCAACATTTCGCAGGAAGCTTTGTTAAACCTTGTGTCATGAAACGCGAAGCTACACTTGCCCCTTGTAGGACAGGACGTGATGTGCAATGACGCGATGCTCTCTGACGCTAAGCGCAATGGCAAAACGCGCAATGACGCGAATCGGCTGGTTATGCTGCAGCAGCGAGCAGCGCCAGCAGTTCGCGTGTATCCAGCGGCTTGTGCAACAGCCGGAATCCGCTGGCCTGCGCCTCGCGGATGCGTTCGGGCGAGGTATCGCCGGTGATGATGGCGGCGGCCACGGGCCGGCCAAGATGTGCGGCCACGGCATTGATCGCATCTGCACCTGAAACTTCTGCGGCCAGCCGGTAGTCGGCCAGTATCAGGTCCACCGACGAAAAATCTGCCAGCGCTGCAATGGCGTCGGCGGCGGAACGCGCGGTTACCACTGTATGTCCCCATTCGGTCAACAGGTGATGCATGGATTCACGTACATCAGCATTGTCGTCAATGACCAGCACATGGCGGACCAGACCCTTGCCGGCACTCTCCGATGTGGCCGCCGAATGCGCGATCGACTCATCCGCGCGCGGCAGCACGACCGAAAATTTCGAACCCTTTCCGGCCACAGAAACGAGATGTACCGTGCCGCCCAGCAGCTGCACCGAACGCTGCACTATCGCAAGCCCCAGCCCGAGCCCATGTTCGCCGCCCTGCTCTCGCGCGATATTGCCGACCTGGTAAAACTCCTCGAAAATTTTTGCGCGCTGGTCTTCGGCGATGCCGATGCCGGTGTCGAGCACCTGGATCTCGACTGCACCCGGCCGCCATCGGCAGCCGATGAGGATGCGACCACGTTCCGTATAGCGCACTGCGTTGGCCACAAGGTTGGAAAGGATTCGCGCCAGCACCACCGGATCCGTATCAGCATGCAACGTCGTCGGCATCACCTTGAACGCAAGGCCCTTGGCATGTGCAGGGCCCGCGAACGCATTCTGCAATTCGCTCATGCGCTCCTGCAACGCGACCGGCTGGCGTGTCACGTCCACGGCGCCGGCATCGAGCCGTGAAACATCCAGCAGGCCATTCAGCAAACGCCCCAGCCCGTCCAGCGCAAGCTGAAGCTTGCCGGCCACGGTGCCGACATCCTCACCCCGCACCTGGTCGCGCTTCGCCATGGAGCGCAGTGTCGCGATGAACAAGCTCAGCGCGTGCGTGGGCTGGCGCAGGTCGTGGCTGGCGGCGGCAAGGAAGCGCGACTTGGCGCGGTTGGCCGCCTCGGCAAATTCCTTGGCCGCACGCAGCTCTTCCGCGGCACGCAGCGAGCGGATGCGGCGGCGCATGATGAACCATGTGGACAACGCCAGCAGCACACTGGATACCCCGCCTATGGTCGCGATGAGTTGAAGCTTGCTGATGGCGATGGGCGTGGTGAAGTTGGGCAATGATCGCGCAGTCACGGTCCACGCATAGCCGCCGACCTCAACGCGCTGTGAAGCGAAAAATAATTTGACGGAAGATTC
>JBDTWS010000151.1:0-9683 GCA_040006575.1 Betaproteobacteria bacterium | reverse complement strand
ACGCGACCTTTGTCACGCCACTATTTCACGCGACCTTCAACACCAGCTTCCCGAAATTCTCCCCACGGAACAACTTGCCCAGCGTTTCCGGAAATGTGTCGATGCCTTCCTCGATGTGTTCTTTCGACACCAGCTTCCCTTCCTTCAGCCACTGGCCCATCTGCATGGCGCCTTCCTTGTAGCGCGGCGCGTAGTCGAACACGACGATGCCTTCCATGCGCGCGCGATTGACCAGCAGTGACAGGTAGTTCGATGGGCCCTTCACGGCCGTCGTGTTGTTGTATTGCGAGATCGCGCCGCAGATGACGATGCGTGCTTTGAGGTTGATGCGCGTCAAGACGATGTCGAGTATGTCGCCGCCCACGTTGTCGAAGTACACGTCGACCCCGTTCGGGCACGCGTCCTTCAAACCCTTTTTCACGTCCTGGTTCTTGTAGTCGACGCAGGCGTCGAAACCCAGTTCCTTCACCGCGTAATCGCATTTCTCCTTGCCGCCGGCAATACCCACCACGCGACACCCCTTGATTTTGGCGATCTGCCCCACCGTAGAGCCCACTGCGCCCGCCGCACCTGAGACGACTACTGTCTCCCCTTCCTTCGGCTGCCCGGACTCCAGGAGGCCGAAATACGCCGTCATGCCGGGCATGCCCAGGACATTGAGATACGTCGTCAACGGCGCCAGCGCGGGATCGACCTTCACAAAGCCGCGGCCATCGGTCACGCAATAGCTCTGCACATTGATCATGCCCGACACCATGTCGCCTGCCGCGAACTTCGGATGCTTCGATGCGATCACCTCGCCCACACCACCGGCGCGCATCACCTCACCCAGGCCGACCGGCGGGATGTATGACTTGGCCTCGTTCATCCAGCCGCGCATGGCGGGGTCGAGCGACAGGAAGCGGGTCTTGACCAGCATCTGGCCGTCTTCCAGCGCCGGCAGCGGCTCGTCGGTGAAGGAGAAATCGCTGCGCCTGGCCTCACCGGTGGGGCGGGCAATCAGTCGGATGACGCGGTTGATGGTAGTCATGGGCTTGTTCCTGCAGGTGGAATGGACGGAATGGAAGACACGGACAAAAAGGACGTAGCGGACAAAAAACGGAAAAAACGCACACGTCAGAAATGAAAAAGCCGGCGACGCGGGTCTCGCGCCACCGGCCTTCGTTTGACGTAGCTGGCTTGAAGCGGCTTATTTCAGGTGCGCTGAAACGAGCTTGGTCATTTCAAACATCGAAACGACTTTCTTGCCGCCGAACACAGCTTTGAGCTTTTCGTCGGCATTGATCATGCGTTTGTTGACGGAATCCTGCAGCTTGTTCTTCTTGATGTAGTCCCAGAGTTTCTTGGTGACTTCGGTGCGTGGCATCGGAGCGGATCCGATCACTGCGCCGAGAACGGAGCTGATATTCATCGGCTTCATGAAAGCTGCATTGGGCTTGCGCTTTACAGCGGGCTTCTTGGCAGCAGCGGGTTTCTTAGCTGCGGGCTTCTTGGCAGCGGGTTTCTTGGCAGCGGGTTTTTTCGCTGCCGGCTTCTTTGCGGCAGGTTTCTTTGCCGCGGGCTTCTTCGCTGCCGGCTTCTTGGCAGCGGGTTTCTTTGCAGCGGGTTTCTTTGCAGCCATGTAAATCCTCCAGTCTGTTATCGGAAATTCCCAAATACTTGCGGCGGAGCGTCCCTGTCTTAGAGAGTGAACCGGACCACAGGCGCAAATATAGCGCATTCTTTGCAGGAATGTGCAACACGACGTTGTATGTGCGCAACGTGATCGCGCTATAGGAAAATCTGCACTTCTCCCTCGGAGCGTTTATGATGCCGGGTTCTCGCACGTGGATGTGTTCCGCCGATCGCCGCGAGCTCCGCACTTCCTTCACCCGCACACGCACGCAAATGCACAAGCAGACGACGAATTTACTCTCCACGCTCGCTGCCCTGCGCGTCCTTGATGCCGATGAACAATCGCATCGCGACCAGATCATTTCATTCGTGAATAGCCATCCTGCGCAGTGGTGGCAACGCGCAACGCGCGAGGGACACATCACCGGATCGGCGTGGGTGTTGAATGCACAATGTACTCACGCGCTGCTGCTGCATCACGCGAAATTGAATTGCTGGGTACAACCCGGCGGACACCTCGATGACAGTGACGCATCACCGGCAGCAGGCGCATTGCGCGAGGCGCTCGAGGAAACCGGCCTGTCCGCATTGCGGCTGGCGAGTGAAAAAATATTCGATGTCGACGTGCACGCGATCCCCGAGCGCAAGACCGAACCCGCGCATTTGCATTACGACGTGCGTTACCTCATCATTTCACCGGATAGTGCGGTTACGATTTCCGATGAATCCCTGGGCGCGCGCTGGATTGCACTCGAGGAGCTTCTCCTTCCCGCCGTGGAGCGCAGCATCTCGCGCATGGCGGAAAAATCCCTGAACCCGGAATACCTGATTCCACACTTGAGTCCCTGATCCTCACATGACCAACCTTGCCGACCTTCGCAAAGACTACAAACTCGCCACCCTCGATGAGGCCGATATCGCGAGCACACCGCTGGCGCAGTTCGACAAATGGTTCAAGGAAGCGCTGACCGCCGAACTGCCTGAACCCAATGCGATGACGCTGGCCACCTGCGATTCGCAGGCGCGGCCCTCGGCACGCATCGTGCTGATCAAGGGTTACGACGAACGCGGCTTCGTCTTTTTCACCAACTACGAAAGCCACAAGGCGCAGGACCTGACCGCCAACAACCGCGCGGCGCTGCTGTTTTTCTGGCCGGAACTGGAGCGGCAGATTCGCATCCAGGGTCGCGTGGAAAAAGTCAGCGCCGCTGTTTCCGACGATTATTACCGCAGCCGTCCGCTGGCCAGCCGCATCGGCGCCTGGGCTTCGCCGCAGAGCCAGTTGCTGCCGTCACGTACCGCCCTGGAGGCGCGCGTGTCGGCGTTCGAGGCTGAGTATGGCGAGAATCCCCCGCGGCCGGCGCATTGGGGCGGCTATCGCGTGGTGCCGCAAGTGGTGGAATTCTGGCAGGGCCGCCGCGATCGCCTTCATGACCGAATCCAATACCGGCTCAACAATGGCGCGTGGAATATCGAGCGGCTTGCCCCCTAGGCGTTATTGCTTGCGGTAGTAATCCGGCAGCGCCTTGAGATACGCCGGGATATTCGGGTTCGCCAGCAACCGCGTCATCCACGCCGCATCCTGGCTGGTGGCCAGCGGGCTCAGTGTGGTGTTCTCATAGGGCAACTTGAAACGGCAGCTCAGGAATCGCTTTGTATCTTCGGCGGTCAATGCGCCCGCCGGTGAACCGCCCGGGCAACGGCCCAGTTCCGCGATCATTTTTTTCTGCGCTTCCGGTTTGGCCTGCATCTGCGCCAGCAGGAATTCCGCATCCATGTTGAGGCCACGCTGCAAACGCGCGCGCGTTTCAGCAAGGCTCATCACTGGCAGACTGGTACCCGCGCAATTGGGCGCGAGCATCTTGGTGCGTGAGCCGAAGGTGATCGCGGATTCCAGGCCCGGCGTTTGCGCAAGCAACGGCTGGTCGCCGTAGAGCAATTCTCCGCGCACCGACACCAGCCGCACGTTTTCCTCGATCGCCTCGATCAGGTTGCGATATGCATCCGGTGCGCGATCGTCCATCACCACAATATCGGCCACAAATCCCGGCGCGATCTGGCCCGCGCGCTCCGCCCAGCCCATCGCGCGCGCCGGTGTGCGCGTGACCATCTCCGCCAGCTCACGGTCGCTGAAGAGATTTTTCAGCTGATGCCTATTGACCAGGTCCGCGACTTTCAATTCGCCGAGAATCGACTTGCTGCCGGACGGACCCCAGTCAGGTGCCAGGCTGATGCTGACACCGGCGCGTTTTGCCGCGGCGACGTTCGCGGTCGTCGCGTACAGCAGGAAATTCGACAGCGGCGACCACACCATCTTTGCGCCCTGCCCGGCCATGTCCTTGAACTGGTTTTCGGTCAGCCCCACGCCATGGATGGCGATGAGTTCGGGGCCTACCAGGCCGCTCTTCTTGATCGCCTCGTATTCGCCCGCCATGCGCGTACTTGGTCCTTCGGCCAGGTGCACGACCAGCATCCCGCTATTTTTCTCTTTCAGCAGGTTCGCCCACTCGACCGCATCGCGGCCGATATCGACGCGGCTGAATGCCAGCCTGGCCCCCACTTTCGAGTTCTCGATATTGCGCACCAGGCATTCACTGGTCGAATAAGGCAGGTTGGTACGCCCGCCCTGAAGCGACGTAGTGCCGCCGACCAATGCCTTGTATTCGCCGTAACGGCCGATCTCCATCGCCAGGTTGAAATAGTCGGCATTCTGCAACACGACCGCGGGATAAGTGATGCGCTGGTTGTACGCTTCATCGTAGAAACGCCATTCATAACGGTCCTTGTATGCGCGCGGAATCGGCATCAGCGGATAGATCGCGTACTCGGGATGATTGTGCAGGTCGATCATGCCGGGATAAATCACGCCGCCGGTTTCGATAACCCGCGCTTTCGACGCAGCTTCCGGTAGCGCCTCGCCTGCCTTTGCCACGGCCTCGATCACACCACCTCGCATCCAGACGCGGGCGCCAGGCCAGACGTCACCCGCGTCATTCATTGGCACGACCTTGCCCACGAGCACAATACCCGGGTCCGGGTTCGTGGCAGCCACCGGCGGCGGGTTTGCCACCGCAACGACCGCAGGCGGTGACGGCGCAGGAACGGCGCACGCCGCCACCAGCACAGCAAGCGTCAATGCAGCAAAAATATTCCTGCGGGGCATATTGCGTTTCATGTTCACTCCGGACGACGACAATTGGCGATAATCAAATCATAGCGCCTCGACACGAATTGCGGATGAACAGCACACAACAACAGGGATTGTTTGAAGACACCGAGTCCTTGGCGGATGAAGTGCAGTCGGCCGAAGTTCAGTCGGCCAAAGCGCCCTCGTCGAGAAAGCCCTCAACCATCCTCCCGGTCGCGCCTTCACTGGAAAATATCCAGCTCGGCGCGCGCATGCATTCGCAGTTACACCTGGGCACCTCGTCATGGTCATTCCCAGGCTGGAATGGGCTGGTCTACGACGGCGATTTTCGCGATGCACAACTGGCGCGCGATGGACTGCCGGCTTACGCGGCGCATCCGCTGTTTGGCTGCGTGGGTATCGACCGCACGTTTTATGCACCGATCGCTGAGGCCGACTATCGAAAATACGCGGGCCAGGTCGGTGAGGATTTCCGTTTCCTGGTGAAGGCGCCGATGGCCATTACCAGCAGCTACCTGCGAGACGAAAACGGCAATTTCTCGGACAGCCCGTATTTCCTCGATGTCGGCTATGCCGTCAATGAATTCATCGCACCCTGCACCGCCGGCCTCGAGTCGAAGGCGGGACCGTTGGTATTCCAGTTCCCGCCGCTGGGCCGCGCGGTTCGCGAACCTGATGTATTCATCAACCGGCTGTATCGATTTCTCAAAGCACTACCGACGGGCCCTTTGTACGCAGTCGAAATGCGCGATCCCGAATTGCTGACGCATCGATTCTTCATGTGCCTCAAGACGACGGGCGTTCGCTTTTGTGTAGCCAGTCACGCGCGCATGCCTTCGCCACGCCGGCAGATCGCACTTGCCGAAGCGGTTCTTGACGCGGGCGCGTTCGTCGCACGCTGGAGCCTGCACTCGGGCTTCCGCTATGAGGATGCCAAGTCGCGCTACTTTCCGTTCAACAAGCTGGTCGATGAAGACCTCGACAGCCGCGATGGCTTGGCCGAAGCCAGTGCCAAAGCGCTGGAGGCGGGCTTTCCCGTCTATATCGTCATCAACAACAAGGCCGAGGGTTCCGCACCGCTCAGCATTGCCATGCTGGCCCACCGGATTGACGGCTTGATTCAGCACACCGCTTGAAAAGCGGCGGGACACGCCCAACCATGGTTGCATGTTGATGACTGCACTGAATCCATTGAATCCCCTGAAGTCCCTCACCCGCCTTTTCCGCCGCGCCCGCTCGCTGGTGGCGCGCAATGTGCCCCTCATCGACGAAACGCTCTGGCGCAACGCAACACGCAACTATGTGTTCGTGCGCTCACTGAGCGCGGAAGAAAACCGCCGCCTGCGATTGATTGCCTCCGATTTCCTGTCACGCAAGACCATTACCGGCGCCGGTGGGTTGGAGATCGATGAACGTATCCGCGTGCAGGTGGCCGCACAGGCCTGCATCCTGGTGCTGGAACTGGGCATGCGTTATTACGAGGGCTGGAAGGAAATCATCATCTATCCCAGTGCATTCATGCGTGAACGTGAATACACCGATGAGGCCGGCGTGGTGCACACAACACGTGACCCGCTGGCCGGAGAAGCCTGGTTCGGCGGACCGGTGGTGCTCTCGCACGACGATATTGTCAGCAGCGGCAACGACGCCTCACTCGCCTATGGATCGGGCCACAACGTCGTGATCCACGAATTCGCCCACAAGCTCGACATGCGCAACGGACTGGCTAATGGTTTTCCTCCCCTGCAGCGCGGCATGAGCCGCGAAGGCTGGCGGCGCGCCTTCATGGGGGCATACCTGGAATTCTGCAAGGCGGTCGATGCCGCCGAAGCACGCCAACACGCTGATCATGGCGAAGCGCTGGATGCGCTGCCGCTGGACCCTTACGCCGCGGAAAATCCCGCCGAATTTTTTGCCGTTATTTCTGAAGCGTTTTTCGAATTGCCTGATGAAGTGGCCGAGGCGTTTCCTGTCGTCTACGAACAGCTGACGAAGTTTTACCGCCAGAATCCCGCCGCGCGATTGTTACGCTAACCTGCTTGCACTAGCCTGCACCTGATCTTGAGGCGACAAAAAAGCCCGCGGGCTGCAACAGCCGGCGGGCTTTCTTTATCGGGATTAGCGGATCAGCGCGTCACAGGTACAGGACGGCGGGAAACACCGCGACGGCGAGCACAATCAGGATCCACTCGCAATTCCAGCGTTTCAGATGGCCGGTGTAGTAGAGAATGATGCAGAGAATCGCAAACACATAAAACGCAGCCAGTAGCATCTTGCCCCCTAAAAAAATCTTGCCGTTACTTCCGCGCCTACCGCGGTGCGCGAATGATGTCGTAAATTACCATATTCAACCAACTCGTGGCGAAACTGCGGGCCGCAAACCGCAGAACACATCCTGCGTGTAGGACTAGACCGCGTCTTCGTTGGTTTCGCCGGTGCGGATGCGCACCACCTGGGTCACGTCCGTGACAAAAATCTTGCCGTCGCCGATCTTGCCGGTGCGCGCTGCCTTGATGATGCCGTCAATAGCCTTGTCCACCATATTGTCGGCAAGAATCACTTCGACCTTGACCTTGGGCAGGAAATCGACCGTGTACTCCGCCCCGCGATACAGCTCGGTATGTCCTTTCTGCCGGCCAAAACCCTTGACCTCGGTCACCGTCAGCCCCGTGCACCCCAGGTCGGACAGGACCTCCCGCACCTCGTCGAGCTTGAAGGGTTTGATGATGGCTTCGATTTTCTTCATTCCAATCTCCTGGGCTTCCTTGGCGCATGGCCTGATTTTTATCTCACTTGGCCACGTATTTGGATGTTATGGGATAACGCCAGTCTTTGCCAAATCCGCGCCGGGTAATTTTGGCACCGATCGGCGATTGCCGTCGTTTGTACTCGTTGACCCTGAGCAAATGCGTCACCCGCCTGACATCGGCATCGAGAAAACCCATCGCCACGATCTCGGAAGGCGAACGGTCCTGCTCCATGAACAGCTCGACAATCTGGTCCAGCGTGTCATACGGCGGCAGCGAATCCTGGTCCTTCTGGTCGGGCCGCAATTCGGCACTGGGGGGACGTGTGATCACGCGTTCGGGGATCACCCGCGACACGCTGTTTCGATACGCGCAGAGTTTGTACACCAGTGTCTTCGACACATCCTTGAGGATGGCGTAACCGCCGGCCATGTCGCCATACAGCGTGGAATAGCCCACCGCCATCTCGCTCTTGTTGCCGGTAGTGACCACCATGGCGCCGAATTTATTCGACAGCGCCATCAGCAGCGTGCCGCGCACGCGCGCCTGGATGTTTTCTTCGGTGGTGTCGGCTGTGCGCCCCTCGAACTCGTGTGCCAGTGATGCCTTGAACGCTTCAAACATCGGCGTCACCGCGATTTCCGAATATTTGACGCCCTGGAGCTGCATCATCTCGCGCGAATCATCGATGGAAATCTGTGCCGTGAATTCGGAAGGCATCATCACTGCATGCACGCGTTCGCGCCCCAGCGCATCAACGGCGATCGCCAGCGTCAACGCCGAATCCACGCCACCCGACAGTCCCAGCAACACGCCAGGAAATCCGTTCTTGTTCACATAGTCGCGCAGCGCCACGACCAGCGCCCGATAGACGCTGGCCTCGGTGGACATGGTGGCGTAGACCGTCCCCGTCAACTTGCCGTTGTCGAAATCGACCAGGCCCAGTGTTTCCTCAAACTCTCGTTCCTGGTAGCCCACCGACTCATCGGCATTGATACCGAACGACGCGCCATCGAACAGCAGTTCATCCTGGCCGCCTGTCCAGTGCGCATACAGGATCGGCACGCCGCACTCGCGCACGCGGGCACGCACCACGTCGTAGCGCGTCTCGAGTTTGTCGATGTCGAAAGGGGACGCGTTGGGAACGACGATGAGTTCGGCGCCTTCCGCTTTTGCCGCAGCGACGGGTTCGGGGAACCAGACATCTTCGCAAATCAGCACGCCGACCTTCACACCCTGGTGCTCGAACACGAACGACTGGTGCCCGGTGTCGAAGTAGCGCTTCTCGTCGAACACCTGGTAATTGGGCAGGCGCTGTTTCAGGTAGGTGCCGATGACTTTGCCGTCTTCCAATAGCGAAGCCGCGTTATAGAGTTTGCCGGCCTTGACCTGCGGATGACCAACGATGAGCGATATGCCATGGGTCTTGTGTGCAAGATCAAGCAAGGCACCGGCACAGGCCAGGCGGAAATCGCGGCGGAACAGCAGGTCTTCAGGAGGGTAACCGCACAGCGCCAATTCGGGGGCCACCAGCAACGTCGCGCCGGCGGCTTTGGCCTGCTCCGCATAGTCGAGGATGCGGGTCACGTTTCCGGACAAATCGCCCAGGACCGGATTCAACTGAGCGATGGCGATTTTCATTTTTTTGCAGGATGAATTTTCGGGAACATGGAATTGCCGCTATTGTCTCTATTATACGTTCAGCCCCTCATCGAATAGACAGCATGCGCGAAGTCTCGCTCAAGGTTCTCGACTCACTCCGCCCTGTTTCGCCAGGCGAATGGGACGCGCTCGTGGATGATCAGGGCGCAGGCAATCCCACACTGCGCCATGCGTTTCTCCAGTCGATGATCGACGCCGGTTGCACCACGGCAAAAAACGGCTGGCTGCCGCAATTCCTGACACTGTGGCGTGAGTCGGACGATAGCGACGGTCGCGAGAAACTGTGTGGCGCGGTGCCGCTGTATGTCAAAGGACATAGCTACGGCGAATACGTCTTCGACTGGGCCTGGGCCGAGGCCTACCAGCGTAATGGCCTGGACTATTACCCCAAGCTGTTGGCGGCGGTGCCGTTCACGCCGTGTACCGGTGCGCGGCTGATGGCCGCCACCGCCGCCGACCGGCAAATCCTGATTGAAGGCCTGCTCAATCTTGCGAAGCAGAGTGACGTCTCT
>JBDTWS010000150.1:0-9736 GCA_040006575.1 Betaproteobacteria bacterium | reverse complement strand
GCATTGGGTATCCGTGCGAAATTGCAATTGCCCGCCGGCATGACGATGGGCGAATTACGCGTGGTCGCAAAGCTGGGCGATGCGGCCGAGTCCGTGCCGCTGTGGGTTGCGCAGCAGGGCGAAATCTGGACGCCCTACACCGAAGGGCAAACGCAGCTGGTTGAGATCATCACGCCGCAACGTGTAGCCGGCGCGCAGTTGCGCGTGGTGGATATCGTTCACTTCGAAGAGTCCCTCAATGAAGCACTGGGACCGGGTGCGCCTTCGGTCACGAAGGCGGCCGGGACCTGCAATCCCGATGTGGTCTGCACATCGAATAACTCAACCACCGACGCCGGCATCGCCGAGCGCGCGAAGTCAGTCGTACGCCTGAGTTTCCAGAGTGGCGGCAGCTCGTTCCTGTGTTCGGCCACGCTGATTAATTCGCCCTCGCAGCAGAATTTCCTGCTGACGGCCAATCACTGTTTTTCCACGCAGGCCGAGGCGGCCAGCCTTTCAACGCGCTGGTTTTATGAATCCGCAACCTGCGGCGGCGGAACGGCGGGCGCCAGTGGCGCCGTGACCGTGAGCGGCGGTGCGCAGTTGATCTTCACCAACCAGTTTGTGGACCAGACCCTGCTGAAGATGAATCTCGCGCCACCGGCGGGCGCCATTTTCTCCGCGTGGAATGCGGCGGCCTTGACGCCCAATACCTCGATCGTGTCGATCAGCCATCCTGCCGGCGACGTGATGAAATTTGCGCTGGGCACCATCAATTCATTTGTCCAGGGCCGCACCGATGGTCTCATCCGCCTGGCCGATTACGAGCAGGACATGTATGCAGTGCAGTTCACCCGCGGCGTGATCGAGGGCGGCTCCTCGGGCTCGGGCCTGTTCGTGCAATCCGGCAACAGCCTGCAATTGCGTGGCGTGCTGTCGAGCTCGACCGTTGTCAATGATCCGGAGGGACTGTCCTGCACCGACAATAATGAAAACGCCAACTATGGCCGCTTCGATTATTTCTATCCGCAGATCGCGCCATTGCTGAGCGCGCAAAGTTTTCCGACGGACGATTATCCCAACCAGCCTTCGTCCACCGGGCCCGCAGTAACGCCGGGCGCGTCAGCCAATGGCTCGCTGAGCTACGCCGGTGACATAGACGTGTTCCGCATTCCCGTCACGCAGGCGGGAACGCTGTTTATCAAATCGGCCGGCGGCTACGATCTCATCGGCAACCTGATGGACGCCAGCGGCACCACGCTCGCCAGCAATGACGATAATTTCGACGCCAACAATGAATTTGGCATCACCTGGCAGGTCACGCCCGGCACGTACTATCTTGCTGTCGCAGGCTGGGATCCCGCGTTGATTACATCGACGGGATACAGCATTTCCACCAGCTTCAGCACCGCGACCACCAACCACACCGCATTGTGGTGGGGCGGTGCTGCGCAAAGTGGATGGGGTGTGAACGTGAACCAGCAGGGCAATACGATCTTTGCGACCATGTTCAATTACGAAGCGTCGGGGCAGGCGGCCAATCCGCCGATGTGGCTGGTGGCAACGGGTACGCGCACCGGAACCGGGGACTCATTCTCGGGCAGCCTGTATCGCGTGGCCGGACCGGGATTCAATGCAACGCCATTCACGCCGATCACCACCGCCAACAACACGCAGGTGGGCACGATGCGCTTTGACTTTACCGGTATCGACAGTGGCACGCTGACCTACGACGTCTCCGGGGGCGGCACGGGGGGAACCGGCGGCACGGTAACCAAGAGCATCACGCGACAGGCTTTCGGTACATTGCCGGTCTGCACGTTCTCGGGCGGTGATCGCAGCTTCGCCAGCAACTACCAGGACCTGTGGTGGAACCCCAATGAATCGGGCTGGGGAATCAATTTCACGCATGAGGGCGATATTATTTTTGCCACACTGTTCACCTACGAAGGTGGCGCCGGCAATGCGAACAAGGGCATGTGGCTGGTGGCGACAATGCCCAAGATCGCCGGTGGTGAAACATTCCAGGGACCGTTGCTGCGTACCACGGGTGCCGCGTTCAATTCCACTGCTGTGCCGTTTGTAATTAACAGCAGCCCCGTGGGCACGATGAAAGTCACCTTTACCAATGGTAATGCGGCGCAATTGATCTACGATGTTAACGGGGTGAGCGTGACCAAGACCATCGAGCGGCAGGTGTTTGATACGTTGAAGCCCGAATGCACCGCGCCGTGATTTTCCGACGCGTGCCGTCTTGATGCGTTGATTACCGTAGAGATAGCAGCAAGGAGAAGGGTGCCGAAATGCGCCCTTTTTCTTTGCCCCGCAATACGCGGCTGCGGGGATGGAATGGTGGCCTCCGCAGGCGCGGAAGGATGGGCGCTGTCGAAGCGGAAGGGTGGCCGCGTATAATGCGCGCTTCCCGTTTCTGCCGGCCTACGCATGACCTCCAGCGCAGTTGTTGCCCCGATCCTGTCGACCATCATTGAATCACTCGACCACGAAGGCCGCGGCGTGTCGCACGTTGACGGCAAGGCGGTGTTTGTCGAAGGCGCGCTGCCGCGCGAATTCGTCGAGTACCTGCCGTCGCGAAAAAAGAAAAATTTTGAAACGGCAAAACTCACGCGGCTCATTCGCGAATCGACGGACCGCGTCGTGCCGAAATGCCGCTTCTACGATATCTGCGGCGGCTGCGCGCAACAGCACGCCGACCCGCGCCTGCAGGTCGCCGCCAAGCAGCGGGTGCTGGAAGACAACCTGGCGCGCATCGGCAAGGTGGTGCCCGAGCGCATATTGCCGCCGATCTATGCGGCGCAATGGGCGTACCGCCACCGCGCTCGCATGTCGGTTAACTACGTGGCCAAGAAGGGTGGGGTGCTGGTCGGATTCCGCGAGAAGAAATCGAGCTACGTCGCGGACATGCACTCGTGCGAAGTATTGGCAGGTGGACTGGGACGCCTGATCGATCCGCTGCGCGAACTGATGAGCAGCCTTGAGATGCGCAACCGCATTCCGCAGATTGAAGTCGCGGTGGGCGAGAACGTGACGGCACTGGTGCTGCGCATCCTGGAGCCGCTGCCTCCGCAGGACGAAGCAAAACTGCGCGCGTTCGCCGACGCGCACGCGGTCTCGCACCGCCTGCAATGGTGGTTGCAGGTGAAAGGCCCGGAAACGGCGGTGCCGTGGTATCCGCTGGATGCACCGGAACTCACGTACCTGCTGCCGGAGTTCGAACTCGAAATCAATTTCCGCCCCACCGAATTCACGCAGGTGAATCACCAGGTCAACCGGCTGATGGTGTATCGCGCGATGGGCCTGCTGGATCCGCTGCAGGGCGAAACCATTGCCGACCTGTTTTGCGGCCTCGGTAATTTCAGCCTGCCGATCGCGCGGCGCGGCGCGCATGTGATTGGCGTCGAAGGCAGCGAAGCACTGACCACACGCGCGGCGGAAAATGCGGCGCGCAACGGCCTGTCAGCGCTCTCGCATTTCTTTGCAGCGGACCTGTACACCGACCAGGAAACCGCCCTGAAAAAAATCCCGCCCGCCAGCAAAATGCTGATCGATCCGCCGCGCGACGGCGCGTTGGAAGTCTGCAGATTGCTGGGGCCGGAATTGCGCCCCGAACTGAAGCGCATTGTGTACGTGTCGTGCAGCCCCGGCACGCTGGCCCGCGATGCAGGCGAGCTGGTGAACGCGCAGGGATTTGTCCTCAAGGCGGCCGGCGTGGTGAACATGTTTCCGCACACGGCGCATGTGGAATCTATAGCGTTGTTTGAGAGGGAGTGAGTTGCAACTTCCAGCGACGTCATTTCCGTTCATGGTGAGCCTGTCGAACCATGAACGGGCCGCGACATTTGTCAGTGCGTAACAGTGGTGGTGCTTGGAAGCGGCATAAAGCCCGACCTCTCTATGGTGTGAGTGCGAGAAGGAGTCAAGCGATTTTTGTATGTGAAACTCTATATGCGGCGCGGTCTGCAGGGCAAAAATAGCCTGAAAGCCGCGCCCATGCTTGACTTTAAAATAAAAAAGCGGCCCGTGGGCCGCTTTTTTATTTTGCTGAGTCGTAACTCAGTCGTTGCCGCCAACGATGCCCAGCAACGAAAGCAGATGCATGAAGATGTTGTAGATGTCGAGATAGATGTTCAGTGTGGCGCTGATGTAATTGGTCTCGCCACCCGTGATGATGCGGTTTACGTCATACAACAGCAGCGCCGAGAAAATGCCGATGGCCAGCACCATGATCGTGAGTGCCAGCGCGGGAATCTGCAGGAAAATATTTGCGACACCGGCGATGATCAGCAGCAGCACACCCATCATCATGAATTTGCCCATGTTCGACAAATCACGCTTGATGGTCGCGGCCAAGGTGGCCATGCCAAAGAAAATCAGCGAGGTGCCTGCGAACGCAGTAGCGACCAGCGTCGGCCCGTTGCTCATCTGCAGCACCACGCCCAGCAGGCGCGACATCATCAGGCCCATGAAGAACGTAAAGCCCAGCAGGATGGCCACACCCCAGGCGCTGTTCTTGGTCTTCTCGATCGCGTAGAAAAAGCCAAACGCGATTCCCAGGAACAACAGGAAACCCATGAACGGGCTGCCGGAGAACAGCGAGAATTTAAACTGCACGCCCAGCGTTGCGCCGATCACAGTCGGGATCAGCGATAGCGCAAGCAGCATGTAGGTGTTGCGCAGGACCTTGTTCTGCGCCGGCGAAATTGCACCGGTTGAGGGCCCCGTTGCGGCGCCGGTTGAAGGCGAAGGATTGATTGTCCGGATATCAGCCATGTTGTTTCTCCAATTGCGGTAAAAGCGTAAATCAGACTATAGCGCATGCATCAAAGTTTCCCACCGCCATTCGTCACATTGCGAAACGCAATGACCAACGGTGGCCCACTGTGAAAAATGCCATTCGGCAAGGTAAAATGGCGGCTGCGTGGAGGTGTGGCCGAGCGGTTTAAGGCACTGGTCTTGAAAACCAGCGATGAGGCGACTCATCCGTGAGTTCGAATCTCACCGCCTCCGCCACCTGGCCTTGTCCAGCATGGACCTTCGGGTTATTGGGTGCTCCCACCCATCCTCCCACCCATCCGTCGGCGTGCGATGTCGTGACACTTCCCGATGCAATTTCTGTACGTCAAACGTCAGCTTTCTCGAAAGAGCACACGTGTCGCGTCGCGCCGTGAATCTACCCACATAGCCGCATGAATCGCGGGGTCGATCAAATTTGCACGCGATTTAGTATCTCTGTGGCCATCTACTGCTACGCACTGACCGTTGCGCTGGACTGGCAAATCAATCACGATTCCGGCCTTCACGCTCACCGCCTTCGCGTTCGCCGCTGGCATCGCGGTGGCAGTTGACGCAGTTCGCAAAGTTGCTGATGCCTTCTTTCTCATGCTTTCTGCGGATGTTCGCCAACGTGTGTTCGTGACAGCCATAGCACGTATAGCGCTTGTAGTCGTTTTCGATGTGACAGGTCACGCAAGTGACATTGTGGTCCTTGTCCAAATGGAAGAATTTTGAATGTTCAAAGGTCGCCGGTTTCCATGCTCTCGTGGCATGGCACTGGGCGCAGTTGCCTTGGATCTGCGCATGCAGCTTGTCAGCGGGAATCTTATGGCAGGCCTCGCATCGCGCCAGCACCGTTTTTTCGAGTGCGTCATGTTTGAACGTCGCCGGCTTCCACGCCTCGGACTGGTGACATTGAGCGCAACCCACGGTCAGTGTCCGGTGCATCTCGTTCTTGGGCTTGTCGTGGCAGGCAGCGCAGTCTTTGCGGACATCTGGCCGCAATAGCGCATGCGAGAAGCTTGTGTTGTTACGACGTGTCAGCCTTGGTCCGGCGTGATCACTGTGGCACGCCATGCAGTTTTGTTCAGTCAGTTGCTGATGAAATGACGTCTTGATTCCGTGCTGAGGTCGCACCACGCCGGTGGTGGTGCGAAGCCCGATCTCCGGCAAGGCGTGGCATCCAGTACATTTCTCCACCGTTGTGCCATGCCAGGTCGTATGGCAGGCAAAACAGTTGGTGGTAAGTGCGGCATGCCCCTTGATCAGCGGACCAGGGCTGATCATCAGGTGCGGATAAGCGAAGGCCAAGCCGATGAGGACCGTCAGGTTGGCGAAGATAGTCCAGAACAGCCAGCCCCGCTTCATTTCCAGCCCCAGAAGAGGAACACGGCCACGATGTGCGCCGTGGCCAGCACGGCGAAGGCGAGGGTGATGGGAAAGTGCACCACCCGCCATTGCTTTACCACGTCGAACGTCAGGCTGTCCCAATAGGTGCGTTCGTCAAGCTGGTCTGGCGTCAGACCCTGTTCGCGCAGGCCCTGCCGCGTCTCGTCGAGACGGCGTCGCGAGCGAGCAAGCAGGAATTTACCTGTCAGCCCGCTGCCGATGTTGATGAGCATGGCCCACACCGCCAGCCAGCCGAGGATCGCGTTGAAGTGGATGCCGGCGTGGACCAGCACCAGCAAGGAACCGGCCCAAGCCAGGTACTCATGCCACCGCATCAACTGAGCGGGTTGGCCCGACGTGATGATCTTGCGTTTGCGTAGCGAATAGACGATCGTCGAAACGAAAATCAGCAAAATGCCCGGGATGCCCAGCCAGCGCCCAATCCAGACGATATTTAAAAGGTGCAGCGCGGCGTCGATCAGCAACGACACGGCGACAAGCATGGCCATGCTCAGAAGGAAGGGCAGCACTTCGCGGCGGAGCAGTCGGGCCTGCATCACGCCTCCAGCACCAAAGCCGATGTTGGCCGGCTCACGCACAACAGGCAGTGCCCCGGCGCGACGTCGTAGTCGGGCGGATGCTCGTAGTGAACCTCACCACTGACCAGTTGAGTCTCGCAGGTGCCGCAGCTTCCCGCGCGACATCCTGAGTCAATGGCGAGGCCATGGCGCTCACTGAAATCAAGCAAGTTGGCGTCCCGCCCATCCCAGAGGAGCGTGCGGCCCGAACGGGTGAACTTGACTTCGGCGTGTTTTGCGAGGGCGGCCACAACGGTGTCAGGTGTCGTCGCGGGGAATTTTACCGATGCTGGGCCGAACGCCTCAAAGTGAATGTCCTGCTGCGGCACGCCCCACTGCACCAATGCAGGTACCAGTCCTTCCATCATTGCCGGTGGACCGCAAACGTAGAACTGGTGCCGACCGTGCGGGAGAGTGCGGCGCAACAGTTCGATATCCACGCGGCCTGCGTGCTGGTAGTCACGCCCGACCCGGTCGTCAGCGTGTGGCTGGCTGTAGACGACATTGAGATGGAATGTCGGCTGTTCCGCAGCCAGTTGCTCAAGCGCCTGTTTGAAAGCGTGGCCACTGCCATCGCGGACACCGTAGTAGAGGTACAACGTTTGCGCCGGCTGCTCAATCACACACCAGCGCAGCATGCTCATCAAGGGCGTGATGCCAATGCCCCCAGCAAGCAGCACCACAGGAACGCCGCCTTCGGGGTCGACGAAGAAGTGCCCCGAAGGTGCCCTTACCTTGAGGACCGTTCCTGCGTGCACAGTGTCGTGAAAGTACGTGGATGCCAGGCCCGGCGCCAACTCCGGCCTGCTCACGGGTGTCTGCACTCGCTTGATAGTGATGCGGTAGCCAGCGGTGTCGGGACGATCCGACAACGAGTAGCAGCGGGTAATGAAAGACGTTGGAGCCGCCTGGACGCTGCCACCGGCCGGCAGCGAGAAGGTCAGGAATTGTCCAGGCAGGAACAATGGCAGCGGCAAACCGTTCACGGGTTGTAGATAGAACGAGCATTGCGAGTGCGAAGTATCTTCAAATGATCGCCGCGTAACAATAAAGTCCCGCCATCCCGGCCACGCAGCGGCTGACGACCTTGACAAGGACCTGGACGCCGATACCAATGTGTGATTCGAAGCGTGTCGTCGACGCTGAACGACTACCGCCACACCCATCGCCAACTGCATGAGCAGCGCGGCAATGATCAGCGTCAGTAGCTGCAGCGCACTCATATATATTTTTCGCTTCGTCGTTTGTTGTTCGGCGCCGCAACTCAACCTGCGGCTTGGACCTGTTGATTCTGGATTCGCGTGTCACTGACGATTTGATCCAAATCAATACCGACGCCGCTTTTGCAGCAAAACGCAATCTGCTGTGTTTAAGGTACTAATAGCGTACGAACGAGCCGCTGAGCTGTCTGTGCGCAAGCGAACGCACGTGCGACCGAATCGGCCTTCTCAAGCCCTTGCGGCGCGTCGACCGGGGCGCCATTTGACCGTCTCGAACCATAGCAGGCTAAGTGCTGCGGCCCCGACTCCCCCCAATATCGTCGGAGATGTTGAAGGTCCGTGAAGCGGCGCGGGAGAATCCTGGCGAACTGCAAGCAGCCGGTGCTCCGCGTTCCAAGGACGAAAGCATGGATTAATGCTTTCCTCCCGTACAGAGGGAGGGCGTGCGCTTCCCCCACACTATTTGGTCTATTTCCTTTTGGTGGACCTGCTTGAGCTACGGCACACGGGGAAGTGAGAAAAGAGTGCGTGGACCATTCCCGTCGGATTTCGCGATCGACTATATGGCATCGAGCATCGGAAAATGTGGCCAGGTGTTTTTGTCCTAACTCTTGATCGCCATGCAATCAGAATTGGCCCCCCAAGCCAGGAGGCAGAGGCTGATGCAATTGAAATTGCGACCTCATAACTAAAGCAACAAAAGCCGCAGTTCCTTACTTTGAATGGCGGGCGTTGCAGGCTGCCTCTGGCAATCAACTCAATGTCGTAAACAAGAGTGCAGATCTCTTTGAACGATATGAGTGGAATGGCGATCAATTGTCACCGGCGCTGCCTTCAGGCAGATGAACTCACTTAAATCGTCCATGCCATGCCATGATGCCGCAAGCGCGTTTCAGCAGTCCGCCGCTAGCGCTGCTGTTTCTCATGTGAGCTGACACATACACTTCGGAGAAAATGAACTTGAGCTCAACGAACAATGGTGCGGTATACAGTTCGCCCAGAATTTGGCTGCATTGGCTGATGCTTGCTTTGATCGCGTTGGCCTATGCGTTGATGGAACTGAAATCCTTTGCGCCGCGCGGCAGTGCAGCACGACTGAATATGGCGCTCTTGCACTACCTGACAGGCCTGCTCGTGTTACTGCTGGTATGGCCGCGGTTGCTACTTCGGCTGCTGGGCAAGGAGCCTGCGATCCCTGCGGCAGATCCGGCCTGGCAAACGGCGCTTGCCCGGGTCGTCCACTGGTTTCTGTATGTGTTGATGATATTCCTACCTTTGCTGGGCTGGCTTACGCTAAGTGCAGCGGGCAAGCCTGTACATATATTTTTCTTTGACTTGCCATTTCTGCTCTCACGCGATGACGGGCTGGCCCGATTCCTGAAGGAGCTGCACGAGTCATTCGCGACTTTTGGCTACTTCCTGATCGGATTGCACGCCGCAGGCGCGCTCTTTCATCACTATGTGAAGCGCGATGATACGTTGCGTAGAATGCTTGGATCCCGATTCCCGGATCGACTGTGACGCTCTGTAAACGTCGGGCGAGAGCATGGCAGTTGGCCCAGAGTCGAGGATGACGGGAGCACTTGCATATAGCAGGTTTCGATTTGCGCTTTCCCTCCCATCTTGCGATGTCCACAAAGGAGCGAATTGGACACGAGAAGCATGAGGCCGAGGTTGAAGCGTTTATCCATCGTTTCCGGCACCCGGATTTCAACCATCAAACAACCTCATCCCCATGAACAAATCCGTTCCAACGCTTTATGAATGGCTCGGTGGCAT
>JBDTWS010000149.1:0-9950 GCA_040006575.1 Betaproteobacteria bacterium | reverse complement strand
CCTCTGGCCGGCCATGCCGGCCAGGATTACGCCGGTGGCGCGGGTGTTTTTTCCTCAGCGTCGTCGGCAGCGTCGTCGTCTGCGTCAGGGGCGCCCTCGGGGTCAGGGGTTTCCCCGGCCGCCAATTTCTTCAAGCGTTTTTCTTCTTTTTTTGCTTTTTTCGCGAGTTCTTTCTGGCGTTTTGCAAAGTCGTAGTTAGGTTTGGCCAATTGGCGATCCTTTCGAGTGGTGGGACTTCATGGTGCAGTGCATATCGTGAGAGTAACCCTTTTCACCTGTGAATGATCATCCGCCACGAAATTTTGCATGCGGCCATGCTTAACCAAGTTTCAGCACGCCGCCGCGCTCATTGGCGCGCAGGAATGCAGGACGCTGCTGCATGGCGTTGAGCCATGTCCAGAGGTGCGGACGGCTTTCATTGAGTCCGCCGCGGGAAGCTGCGGCAATTACCGGGAAACTCATCTGGATATCTGCCGCACTGAATTCCGCGCCGGCAAAAAATGCGGTTTCGGCCAGTGCCCCGTCCATGTAGTCGAGCTGTGCCGCGATCTGCCCATTGATGCGTTCGATCACCGCGGCGGGTGCGGGCACCATGCGGGTGAAATAGAGTTTCAGCAACAGCGGTGACATCGCGCTGCCTTCGGCGAAGTGCATCCAGTGGAGATACTTCACGCGATCCGGCGAATCGACTGCGCGCACCAGCCGGCCGCCGCCATATTTCTCCGCCAGGTATTCCAGGATCGCCGCGGATTCTGCCAGCACCAGGCCGTCATCCTCGATGACGGGCGATTTTCCCAGCGGGTGGATTTTTTTCAATTCAGGCGGGGCCAGCATGGTGGCCGGATCGCGCTGGTAGGCGACGATTTCATACGGTATTTCCAGCTCTTCAAGCAGCCAGAGCACGCGGTGCGAGCGGGAATTGTTGAGGTGATGGACTTTGATCATTTTTTCTTTCGTTGGTCATCATCGCCTACGCACGCCGGCCGCCTCGCGGATGTTCTGCTGCGATAATAGCGCCATGTTTATCGATTCCCACTGCCATCTTGATTTTCCCGAACTCGCTGCGGATCGCGACGCCGTGCTGCGACTCATGCAGGAAAACCGGGTCTCGCATGCACTCACCATCTCAACCACGCTGAATACCTTCCCGGCGGTTCGTGCCGTGGCGGAGGCCAACGCCAACATGTGGTGCTCGGCCGGCGTACATCCAGACGAACAGGTGGACGACCACGAGGTCTCGCTCGAAGAACTGCTGAAGATGGCGGATCACCCCAAGGTGGTGGCGATCGGTGAAACCGGGCTCGACTACTACCGCCTGCCCGAGCCGCTGGACTGGCAGCGCGAGCGCTTCCGGATTCATATCCGCGCGTCGAAGAAGACCGGCAAGCCGCTGGTGATCCACACGCGCAATGCCTCGGCCGATACACTCAAACTCATGCGTGAGGAAAACGCGGCAGAAGCGGGCGGCGTCATGCATTGCTTCACCGAGACGCGTGAAGTTGCGGACGCCGCCATGGAAATGGGGTTCTACATTTCCTTTTCCGGCATCGTCACCTTCAAGAGCGCCAAGGACCTGAAAGAAGTCGCGAAACATGTGCCGCTGGAACGGATGTTGATTGAAACCGATTCTCCCTATCTCGCGCCCACGCCGTTTCGCGGCAAGATGAACCAGCCGGGCTATGTGCGGTATGTGGCCGAGCATATTGCCGAGTTGCGGGGCGTTACGGTAGAAGAAATTGCCGAGGCGACCACGGCAAATTTCTTTCGGCTGTTCACCCAGGCAACTCGGTCATGAAAGATTTGCCCGGCCTTGCCGTGATCTATCGCTGGCGATTGAAGCCCGGCATGGAAAGCCAGTTTGTCGAAGCGTGGTCGCGCATTACCGAGCTCTACATGGCGCATCGTGGCGGCCTGGGCTCACGCCTGCACACCGGCCCGGACGGCATCTGGTACGGCTACGCGCAGTGGCCGAGTGCGGAAGCGAGGGCGGCCGCATTTGCCGGCGAACCGCTCGATGCGGACGCAAGTGTACGCATGCGCGCGGCTGTGGCGGAATCGCTGGGCGAGATCGTACTGACGCCCGTCGCCGACTACCTCATCGCGGCAGGAGTCGGCAGCAACTAGCTGTCCTGCAGGCCGCAATTCGGATATCGTGGCCATCAAACTCCAGTACTGGAGCGCTTCTCCAGCCAATTATGACCTGCAATCCGCGCCGGCGCTTGTGTTTTGACCTAAAATGTCCCGCCATTGCCCTGCTGTAATATTCCGCTTCAACCCGGAGGAGCAACAATAATGACGGATCTAGTCCGCAGTTTTATCGGCATCGGCATCCTGGTGCTGATTGGTTTCCTGCTTTCATACAATCGCCGCGCCGTAAGCTGGCGCACGGTGCTGGCTGCATTGGCGGTGCAGATGGCCATCGGCGCATTCGTATTGTTCGTTCCGGTGGGGCAGGAGATTCTCGCGAAGATCGCCGGCGGCGTGACACACGTTCTCGAATACGGCAGCAAGGGTACCGAATTCCTGTTTGGCGGACTGGTGTCGGCCAAGATGTTTGAAGTGTTCGGTGGCGGCGGATTTGTTTTTGCGCTGCGCGTATTGCCGACCATTATTTTCGTGACCGCCATGATCGCCGTGCTGTATTACCTCGGCATCATGCGCTGGATCATCACCATCCTCGGCATGATTTTCCAGAAGCTGCTGGGCGTCTCGAAGATCGAATCGTTTTGCGCCGTCACCACGATTTTCCTCGGCCAGAACGAAATGGGTGCGGCCGCCAAACCGTTCATCCAGCAACTGAAAAAGCAGGAGCTGTTTGCCATCATGACCAGTGGCATGGCGAGCGTGGCGGGCGCCGCGCTGGCGGGTTACGCGGGGCTCGGCGTGAAGATCGAATACCTGCTGGCTGCTTCGTTTATGGCGATTCCCGGCGGACTGCTCTTCGCCAAGCTGATTTGCCCCAGCACCGAGCAATCAGAGATCCGCTTCGACCGTTTTGAGTTTGAAGAAAAACGCCCGGCCAACGTGATTGAAGCGGCAGCGGGCGGCGCAGCACTCGGCCTGAAAATCGCCGTCAATGTCGGTGCCATGTTGCTGGCCTTCATCGGTCTCATCGCACTGTTCAACGGCCTCGTCGGCGGCGTCGCAGGCTGGATGGGGTTCGAAGGCGTGACGCTGGAAATGCTGCTCGGCAAAGTGTTCGCGCCGCTGGCCTACATGATGGGTGTGTCCGCCGAGAATGCTGCTTTCGCCGGCAACCTCATCGGGCAGAAACTCATCCTCAACGAGTTCGTGGCCTATGTGGGTCTGCAACCGTACCTGCAGGTGCCGCCCGCAGCCGGCCTGGCCGTCATCGACTCCCGTACGCTGGCCATTCTTTCCTTTGCGCTGTGTGGCTTCGCCAATATTTCGTCAATCGCGATTTTGTCCGGCGCTTTCGGCAGCATCGCGCCGAATTTGCGCAGCGACGTGGCGCGCTTCGGGCTGCGTGTGGTGGCGGCGGCAACGTTATCCAACCTGATGAGCGCGACCATCGCGGGCATCTTCCTGAGCCTGAAATAACCATGCTGCTGCCCCAGGAATTTATTCGCAGGAAACGCGACGGCCACGTACTCACGGCCGCCGAGATCGGCGACTTTGTTCGCGGCATCACCGAAGATTCGGTGACCGAAGGCCAGATCGCCGCCTTTACCATGGCCACCTATTTCAATGGCATGACGCGCGATGAAGCGGTCGCGCTGACCACGGCCATGCGTGACTCCGGCCGTGTGCTGGAATGGAAATCGCTCAACCTTCCCGGTCCCGTGGTCGACAAGCATTCCACCGGCGGCGTGGGTGATGTGGTGTCGCTGATGATGGGCCCGATGGTGGCCGCGTGCGGCGGATTCGTGCCGATGATTTCGGGACGCGGGCTGGGACATACCGGTGGCACGCTCGACAAGTTCGATGCGATTCCCGGCTACCAGACGACGATCTCGATTGAGAAATTCCAGCAGGTGGTGCGCGAGGTGGGTGTGGCCATCATCGGCCAGACGGCTGACCTGGCGCCCGCCGACAAACGCGTGTATGCGACACGCGATGTCACGGCGACGGTGGAATCGATCCCGCTCATCACCGCATCCATCCTGTCGAAAAAATTATCGGCCGGGCTTGATGGCCTGGTGATGGACGTAAAAGTTGGGTCGGGCGCCTTCATGCCGTCTTACGAAAAATCGGTTGAACTCGCGCACAGCATCGTCGAGGTCGGCAATGGCGCCGGTGTGAAAACCTCCGCGCTGCTCACCGACATGAACGAACCGCTGGCGCCGTGCGCGGGCAACGCCATCGAAGTGCGCTGCGCGCTCGACTATTTGACCGGCAAGGCACGGCCCGCGCGCCTGCACGAAATCACGCTGGCGCTCTCAGCCGAACTGCTGGTGCAATCGGGACTGTTCGCTGATGAGCAAAGCGCCCGTGCCGCGTTGAACCGTTCGCTGGATGATGGCCGCGCCACCGAAGTATTCGAGCGCATGGTTGCAGCACTCGGTGGCCCGACCGACCTGATCGCCAATCCGGACAAATATTTTGAGACTTCACCGGTCATCCGCGCGGTGCCGGCTGCCCGGGATGGATTCGCCAGTGCAATGGACACGCGTGCATTGGGTATGGCCGTGGTTGGGCTGGGCGGCGGCCGGCGTCGCGCTGCGGATGCCATCGATTTCGCAGTGGGCATTACCGAGTTCGTTGCGAGGGGTGCAGCGATCAAGGCGGGCCAGCCGCTTGCCGTGGTCCACGCCCGCTCCGCAGCTGCCGCAGACGCCGCTGTACAGGCCGTGCAGTCGGCTATTACTATTTCGGACGTTGCGCCCAAAGCTGGTCTTACGGTCTACGAGGTAGTGCGCGAATAAAAATCAGGTGTGACGGTTTGGTAAAGCGTCGTTAGCAAAAGGAGATTGACATGGCAGGCAAGGTCAGCAAATCCGGTAGCACGATTGTTTTGGTGGGAACCCGCAAAGGACTGTTCGTCCTGCGCGCCGATGGCGAACGTGGCAACTGGCGTGTTGATGGCAAGGCGCCCCATTTCCTGGGCCAGGTCGTCAATCATGCGGTGATGAATCCGCGCAGCGGCACCATGCTGGCGGCTGCGCGCGCCGGCCACCTGGGGCCGACCGTATTCCGCTCAGTGGATAGCGGAAAAACGTGGAAGGAAGCCGCCACACCTCCCGCATTTTCAAAACACGAAGAGGGTGGCTATGGCTGGTCCGTCAATCACGTTTTCTGGCTGACGCAAGGCCATCTTTCCGAACCGAAAACCTGGTATGCCGGCATCTCACCACATGGCCTGTTCCGTTCCGAAGATGACGGCGTCACGTGGCAGAGTGTCGACGGCTTCAATCTGCATCCCGACCGCATGAAATGGCTGGGCAACGCCAACGAGGCGGTGCCCGATGGCGCATTGCTGCATTCCATCAACGTCGATCCCCACGACGTCAATCACCTCATGATCGGCATGTCATCAGGCGGGGTATTTGAAAGCTACGATCGCGGCGCAACCTGGGCGCCGCTCAATCGCGGCTGCGTGGCCGACTTCCTCCCTGACCCCGATGCCGAATGGGGACACGACCCGCATTGCGTACAGATGCATCCGACCGCGAAGGATGTCGTGTACCAGCAGAACCATTGCGGCATCTACAAGCTGGACCGCGCCGCTAACCGGTGGAATCGTATCGGCGAAAACATGCCGAAGGAAATCGGCGACATCGGTTTCCCGGTGGTGCTGCATCCGTACGATCCGAAAACGCTGTGGGTATTTCCCATGGACGGCACCAGCGTCTGGCCGCGCGTCTCGGTGGCGGGAAAACCGGCGGTCTACCGTTCGCGCGACGCCGGCGCCACCTGGCAGCGGCAGGCCAAGGGGATGCCTGCCGCGCAGGCGTGGTTCACCGTCAAGCGCCAGGCCATGTCCGCCGACCAGCAGAAAAAAGTCGGCCTCTATTTCGGTACCACCAGTGGCGAGGTATGGTCCAGTTTTGACGAGGGCGCGCAGTGGCATTGCCTGATGCTGCATTTGCCGCACATCTATTCGGTGGAGGCTTACTCGCTGTGATTTTTGTGACGGTGAAGGGTGCACACGGAAAGGTGCGGACGTGAAAGTCCAGTTGCCCACGCCGCTGGTGGATTACACCGGCGGCAATCGTCATGTCACCGCGAACGGCGCGACGCTGGATGCGGTGTTGCGCGACCTCGAGCGCCAGTACACGGGAATCCGTTTTCGCATGGTTGACGAGCAGGACAACATCCGTCCGCACATCAGGATTTTCGTCAACGCCGAACTGGAGAGCTCGCTGCAGGCGGCGCTCAATCCTGCTGACGACATCCTCATCGTCGCCGCCCTGTCGGGGGGCTGACGCAGCATTTATGCAACACGCGCGAGCCGTGCAGACACTTTGCTGCGCCGCCGCATCGCCTGCCGGCGATTATTTCGGTAAAGTGACAGTCACATTTGAACAATAAAATTGCGCAATGCAATGTGCCGTGAAGTGATGACGGACGGCGGCGTGCATTGTGGGCCATTTAACCGAGGAGATCACGAGATGTCGAAATCGAATGTCATGCAGTTTTCGCTGAAGGCCATTGCCGCTGCAGCGCTGGCCACCGTTTCACTGGGCGCGCAGGCCCAAACCGAAATCCAGATGTGGCATTCCATGACGGGTGCGCTGGGCGACAAGGTCGCGGAGATCACCACCAAATTCAACGCCAGCCAGACCGAATACAAGGTCGTGCCGGTATACAAGGGCAGCTACCCCGAATCGATGACCGCCGCCATCGCCGCGTATCGCGCGGGCAACGCGCCGCACATCCTGCAGGTTTTCGAGGTGGGCACGGCGACCATGATGGCCGCCAAGGGTGCGGTCAAGCCGGTGTATGAACTGATGAAGGACGCCGACGAGAAATTCAATCCCAAGGCCTACATGCCTGCGGTCTCGGGCTATTACACCGACAGCAAGGGCAACATGCTGTCGATGCCGTTCAACAGCTCGACACCGGTGTTCTACATCAACAAGGACGCGTTCAAGAAGGCCGGGCTCGATCCCAACAAGGCACCGAAAACGTGGAAGGAATTCACGACCGTCGCTGAAAAACTGAAAGCGGCGGGCCAATCCTGCGTGTACACCACCGGCTGGCCGGCATGGGTGCATGTGGAGAACCTGTCCGCATGGCATAACGTCCCCATCGCCACCAAGGAAAACGGCATCGGCGGCTTCGACACCGAATTCAAGATCAACAGCCCGCTGCATGTGCGCCACATCACCGCTTTGGCTGATTACGCCAAGCGCGGCCTCTTCACCTACGCCGGCCGCCGCAATGAGGGCGAGGCCAAGTTCTTCTCCGGCGAATGCGCCATGCTGACGTCGAGTTCGGGCGCGCAGGCCAACATCAAGCGCAACGCCAAGTTCAATTTCTCGGTGAATTTCCTGCCGTATTACGACGACGTCAAGGGCGCGCCGCAGAATTCCATTATCGGCGGCGCATCGCTGTGGATCATGGGCGGCAAGACCAACAATTCGTACAAGGGTGTGGCGAAATTCCTGGGCTTCCTCTCGCAGCCCGAACTGCAGGCCGACTGGCACCAGTCGACCGGCTACCTCCCCATCACCACGGCGGCCTACGAACTGACCAAGAAGTCCGGTTACTATGAAAAGAATCCCGGGACCGATGTGTCGATCCGCCAGCTGAACAACAAGCCGCCGACAGGCAATTCCAAGGGACTGCGTTTTGGCAACTATGTGCAGGGCCGCGAAGTGATCGAGGAAGAAATTGAATCGGTATTGGCAGGCAAGAAAGCGCCGCAGGCCGCGATGGATGATGCGACCAAGCGCGGAAATGAAATCTTGCGCAAGTTCCAGGCGGCGAATAAGCAGTAAGTTCTGCTTTTTGAAAATTCTGTCTCGGTAAATGAAAATACGACCGTCGTCCCCGCGCACGTGAAAGCATGCTTTCACTCCAGTGGCGTGCGTAGCAGTGCGCCGGCAAACGCCACTGGATTCCGGCCTGCGCGGGAATGACGGGATAGAAGACGCACGTTGTTGCGGGATGCACATCCCGGTTCCACCGACGGTAAAGGCAATGCAAGGAACACATGGAAAAGCGAGTCGTCTTTAAGTCGAAGTGGTTGCCTTATGTCTTGATCGGCCCGCAGATCGCCATTACCGTCCTGTTCTTTTTCTGGCCGGCGTTCCAGGCGGTGTACCAGTCCTTCCTGCAGCAGGATGCGTTCGGGCTGCACACGGAGTTCGTCTGGTTCGAGAATTTCACCTACCTGTTTCACGACGAACACTATCTCGGCGCGTTCAAGACCACGGCGATTTTCAGTGTGGCGGTCGCATTCTCCGGGCTGGGTATTTCGTTGCTGCTGGCGGTGATGGCGGATCGCGTCGTCAAGGGGGCACTGGCGTACAAGACGTTGCTGATCTGGCCCTATGCGGTAGCACCGGCCATTGCGGGTGTGTTGTGGGCCTTCCTGTTCGCGCCGTCGCTGGGCATTGTTTCGTATGTGCTGAAGCAGTGGGGCATACCGTGGAATTACGTGCTGGACGGCAATGACGCGATGATCCTGGTGGTGGTCGCATCGGTCTGGAAACAGATCAGTTACAACTTCCTGTTTTTCCTGGCGGGCCTGCAGTCAATTCCCAAATCGCTCATCGAAGCTGCGGCCATCGACGGCGCCGGGCCGTGGCGCCGCTTCTGGACAATTGTGTTTCCGCTGCTGTCGCCGACGACATTTTTCCTGTTCGTGGTGAATATTGTTTACGCGTTCTTCGATACCTTCGGCGTGATTGACGCCACCACCGCCGGCGGCCCGGCCAAGGCCACCGAAATCCTGGTCTACAAGGTTTTCCACGATGGCTTCAAGAGCCAGGACCTGGGCGGCTCTGCGGCACAAAGCGTGATCCTGATGGCCATCGTGATTGCGCTGACGGTCGTGCAATTCCGCTTCGTGGAAAAGAAAGTGCAGTACTGACATGACAAAAAATCATGGTTGAAAATCGCCCCTGGGTGACCTTCATCGCGCACTTCACGTTGTTGATCGGCGTGATCATTGTGGCCTTTCCGCTCTACATCACCTTCGTCGCCTCCACACTCACGCTGGACCAGATCAACCAGGTGCCGATGCGCCTGCTTCCCGGCGACGCGATGATCGACAATTACATGCAGGTGCTCACCGGCGGCTCTACGCGCGGCTCGTCCGCCCCGGTGGCACAGATGATGACGAACTCGCTGATCATGGCGCTGGTGATTTCCATCGGCAAGATCGCCATATCGATCATCTCCGCGTTCGCGATTATTTATTTCCGTTTTCCGTTCCGCAATTTCATGTTCTGGATGATTTTCATCACGCTGATGTTGCCGGTGGAAGTGCGCATCCTGCCGACATACAAGGTGGTGGCGGACATGGGCATGCTGGATTCGTACGTGGGGTTGACGGTGCCGCTGATTGCGTCGGCGACGGCGACGTTCCTGTTCCGGCAGTTTTTCATGACGATCCCGGATGAGCTCGCCGAGGCGGCGCGCATGGATGGCGCGGGGCCGTTGCGGTTTTTCTGGGATGTGGTGTTGCCTTTATCGAAGACGTCGATTGCGGCGCTGTTTGTGATCCAGTTTATCTACGGGTGGAACCAGTATTTGTGGCCGTTGCTGATTACGACGCAGGAGTCGATGTATACGACGGTGATTGGCATCAAGCGGATGATTGCGGGCGGTGAGGCGCTCAATGAATGGAACTTGATCATGGCGACGGCGATATTGGCGATGGTGCCGCCGGCGATGGTGGTGATATTGATGCAGAGATGGTTTGTTAAGGGGTTGGTGGAGACGGAGAAGTGAGTTGTCTTTTGGGATTGTCTTTGGTTGAAGGTGCCGGGGGTTGCCCGGCGGCAAGTCACTTTTCTTGCTTCGCCAAGAAAAGTAAC
>JBDTWS010000148.1:0-10117 GCA_040006575.1 Betaproteobacteria bacterium | reverse complement strand
CGCGCCGCTTCCAGGCGGGTTGCTTCCTGACGCTGTGATTCCAGTTGTGCAGCGGCCATTCGCGCCGCCTCGCGTCTTTGCGCTTCCAAACGCGCCGATTCAAGCCTGGCGGCTTCCACGCGCGCTGCGTCGGCCCGTGCGGCCTCCTGGCGAATCGCGTCCTGACGCTGCGATTCCGCTTGCGCGGCGGCGACACGCGCAGATTCAACTCTGGCGCCTTCAATGCGCGCCGCCTCCTGGCGTTGCGCTTCCACTTGTGCGGCGGCCTGTTGCGCGGCTACACGACGCTGGTTTTCAAGTCGCTGGGATTCAAGGCGCGCTGCGTCCAGTCGTGCAACTTCTGCGCGGGCTGCTTCCTGGCGCGCGGTTTCACGCTGTGTGGCTTCCTTCTGTGCAGCTTCTTTCTGCGCAGCTTCGCGCTTGGCAGCATCGGCGCGCTCGGCGGCCAATTTCTCCAGTTCTCGCTGGCGCTGCAATTCGGCTTCGCGTTCCGCGGGATCAGGCTTGGCCACTTCAGCCCGCACCTCCAGCTCGCGTTTTTGTGGCACTTCTACAACCTCCTTTGGCGCCGGCGTGACTGTCTCAGCGTTCGCGCTTGCCGTAACCGCAACGACCGGCGTCGGTGGCGGTGCAGGCACGACAAACGCGGGCTCGACGGCTCGTGGTACGGAAATTACTTCGGGGACAGGAGCCGGGGGCGCAGTGTCGCCGGATTCTTCAGTGCGCACCGGCGTTTTGACTGCAGTTGCTGCAGTTGGTGCGGGTGCTACGGGTGCAGCGGGCGCCCTGGGTTCCGCCTGCACAAACTTTTTTGCTTCCGCCGCGGGCTTCTCGGTGGGAGGATCTTTTACTTTTTCCGCTAGCACGATCGCTTCTGCGGCCCAGGCCTTGGGCGGCGCGGCAGCCACGGGGGGGGCGGGCACAGGTGAACTTGCAACAGCCGGCGGGGCCGATGGCGGCTCCAACAATTCACTGGCCGGTGCACTCACGGGTTCTGCAGGTTTTACCTGCGCAGGTACGAGCATGACTTGCAGATCGGGTACTTCCGTCCTCTTCTCACGCCAAGGAAATTCAAAGCCCGGAAGACCCAGCGCCTGCCCGCCAAACGTCAGGCTCAGCAACGGTGCGTGAACCAGCAACGAGAGCAGGATCGCGAGCGCAAGGCGCCGGCGTTCACCGTACATGCGCCGGCTCGCATGGTGGCCGGATACACGGCTCGCAACGTTGCCGCCTGCGCGGGAGACAAAGCGAAGCCCGGAACCTATTCACCGGATTGTTCGTCTTCGGCCGTGCGCTGTTTTCGCTCGATATGCGTGTTGCCCCATGCAATTACTGCGCTCATCAGCGGTCGCAGGGTTTCTCCATACCGCGTGATGCTGTATTCGACCCTTGCCGGGACTTCGGCGTACAGCGTGCGGCTGATCAGTCCTTCCTGTTCCAGTCCGCGCAGCGTTTCGGTAAGCACCTTGTGCGAGATATCCGGCATCAGCCTGCGCAATTCATTGAAGCGGCGCTTTTCGGCATTCAATAAATAGAGGCAGATCATGCTCCACTTTCCGCCGACCGCAGTCAGCGTTGCGGTGAGGGGACATTTCTCCGGTGACGGTGAATTCCGGTCTTCCTGACAGCCTGAAGTGGAGACATTTTCCATAAGGTAACCAGCGCACCAAAAAGTGCATTCTTGTTCGATTGATGTGAGCGTGCAAGTATGCGCGAGGGGGCCGGAATTGGCTATGGCCCGCGGGCGGCACAACGTCGATCCAACATTTCCAGGAGTGGTGAATCATGCACGCGAGCAAGAACCTGAAAGCGTTTTTCCTGTCATGCGGCCTCGCCGTCGTCGGGCAGTCCGGAGTGGGGATTGCGCAGCCAGCCCCGGCCCCGGCCGCGCCCAAGGCCGGCATCCCTTCCGCTACGTCTGCGCGAGACGGCCAGAAGGATTTTGATTTTGAAATCGGCACATGGAAAACGCATTTGAAACGGCTGCAGAATCCGCTCACGGGTTCCAGCACCTGGGTCGAGTACAGCGGCACTTCCGTCGTGCGAAAGATATGGGATGGCCGCGCCAACCTGGTCGAACTTGAGGTCGACGGCGCGGCAGGTCACATCCAGGGCCTGTCGCTGCGTCTCTACAACCCTGAATCGCGGCAGTGGAGCCTTCATTTCGCCAGCGTAAAAGGCGGCAGCCTGGGCGTGCCGACCATTGGGGAATTCAAGGACGGTCGCGGCGAATTTTATTCGCAGGAAACGTTCAACGGCCGGACTATCCTGGTTCGCCAGGTCTGGTCGGACATCTCCGCCGATTCAGGTCGCTTCGAGCAGGCGTTTTCCACCGATGGTGGCAAGACCTGGGAGGTCAACTGGATTGCCGTGGATACGCGGATAAAGGGCGCGCCGGGCAAGGGATAAATATCGGTGAAGTGCACGGCGTGAAATTCGCGTTCACACCGTCATCGCGGCAAACCGGGCGCGGATGTATGCTTTGCACACCAGGTACCCAATGACCGCGACTATTTCCGCATGCTGACTTCAACTGATTTCGTGACCCATGCGCCGGGGCCCACCATGCGTACCGCCATCCGCGCGGAACTCAGCGCAATCGACCCATGTGATTCGCTGGAGAGCGAGCATCTTGCGAACGCATTGGGCTGGGTCGATTCTGGCGCGCCATTGTGTCGCACTGCCAAACCGGCGACACCAGCAAAGCACCTCGTCTCATACTTTGCACTGGTGGATCACGATCACATCTTGCTGGTCGATCACAGGAACGCGCAGCTGTGGTTGCCCACGGGTGGTCATGTGGAGCCAGGCGAACATCCTCGCGTCACTGTGGCGCGTGAAATGAAGGAAGAGCTTGGCGTCGTACCCGCGCAGGAAGTGGACGCGCCCATCATGATCACGTGCACCGAGACCGTGGGGCTGACGGCGGGGCATACCGATGTCTCGCTGTGGTATGTGGTACATGCCGATAGCACACAGCCGTTGTCATTTGATGTAAATGAATTCAACGCAGTGCAGTGGTTTCATTTCGACAAGGTGCCGTTTGATCGCACTGATCCGCACATGATGCGTTTTGTAATAAAACTCGGCCGCAACACGACCAAATTTCCATGAGGCTGGCTCCAATGGTGCGTTGCTGGGCATGCCTGCTGCTCTTCGTGTCAACGGCGATTGCGAGCGAGATCACGCTCAATTTCAAAGCCGTCAAGCTGAACGCCGGGCAGCGCGAATCGCTAAACCGCTTCCTCACAAAGTCTTATCCCGACGTGGCATTTGAATGGACTTCACTTGAGGCACATTCGTACGCCACGCGCGCCAATGGGCACGTGCGAAATCCGCTGTCGGTGTCACTGGTCACTGCGCCGGCGTTAACGTCATTGGGGCCGCTGGAGATTTGTCGAAGTGAACAACGCTATTTCGATCATGACGCCGGCAAGCAGACCTGGCGGGCCAACGATGATTTGACCAGCCATCGCGCGTGGACGGCGAAAGGCGGGGATTGCTCTGCGGCCGCACCCGCGCCGATCGAAGTCGACAGGTCATTGCCCGACGCAGATTTCCTGGTCATTGATCGCGCACGCGAAGCCCTGCTGAAGCGAGCCATGCCGGTTATTGGCGGCAGCGATTGTGCTCGCGTGCTGCATTGCGAGGTTACGTTGCGCCGTATCAGTCGAGTGCGTCAGGACAGTCCGTCCCGCGTACTCACGAAGCTCACGTACTCGCCGCTGAAACCAGGACCATCATGTCTCTACGTGATGGAGCTTTCGTTTGTCGGTCCGCTAAACAATCTCGACCCACTGGGTGCGAGTTGTCCAAAGCCTTAGTCTCAAATATGTAACTCAAGCAGTGGCGCGGCTTTCAGGGCAAAAATAGCTGGAAAGCCGCTCCAATGCTGGTGTTAATGCTGAGAATTCCGCAGGCTGCGCAAATTGTCGCGCTACAACATCGCTACTTCGTCTTTGACAACATTGAGAACCACGCGCCCTGCGGATCCATGCAGTTTGCGATCCACTGGCCGGTGGGAACCTGGTGCGGGCCCATCGCAACCTTGCCGCCCGCTTTGTTCACGCGCTCGACCGCCGCGTCGATCGAGTCCACGTTGAAATAGAACATCCAGAATGGAGCGGGCACGTCCTTCATCTTGGTCATCATGCCGCCACTGTCCGCACCAGTATCCTGCGTGAACAATTGGTAGCTGCCCAACTCGCCCATGTCCAGCGCGCGGGTTTTTTTCCAGGCGAACAACTTCTCGTAAAAATCAAATGCGGTTTCGCCGTCGCCCGCGTGCAACTCATGCCAGCCGACATTGCCAAGCGTATCCGCTTGCGGTTCTTCGGCCATCGGCGCTTGCATGCCCTTGAAGATGATGAAGACCGCGCCCTGCGGATCGGCTACGACGGCGAATCGCAATATGCCGGGAACATCGACCGGCGGCTGCAGCACTTTCCCACCTGCTTTCTTGATGCGCTCCGCGTAATCGTCCACGTTATCCACCAGCACATAGCCATTCCAGTAGGGCGGCGTACCCTGCTTTCGCGCGTCATCGGTCAACGGCATCATTCCGCCGATGTTGAATTTATCGGTTGAAAATGTCGCGTAGCTGGTGCCGCCGGCAGTCACATCTTTCGTGGTCCAGCCGAAGACGGCTTTGTAAAATTTTGCGGCCGCCGCCGTATCGGGCGTCATCAGGTCGTACCACGAGAAGGTTGAGGATTTCATCGCCATGTTTTTCTCCTTGGAATTTCGCTGGTTGCCGCCGGCGACAGAAGTCGGGGCACGAATATCGATGATGCCGTCATGCAAATGGGTTCCTTATCAGCCGGTGCCGTAAGCCGACGTAGGGCATGCATCGACAATGTCACGCGGCGTTGCGCTTTGCCACACGAAAACACATGCGCATGCCCGCGCACTTACGCGTATGAGCATAGCCGCATGCATGCACGCGCGCCTGCTCGCCGGCCTGGCAGGTCGAGCGCATCGGTCACATCAAGTTTGCACTGCTACACTGGGCCATCATCTCCATCACCTCCCGTCGGGACAACATATGAACAAATTGACCACATTGAACTCACCGCCCGCACGCCTGCATTTCATCATGTTTGCACTGGCGGCATGCTTCACCCGTATCGCCTCCGCTGAAACAGTCGGTTGCGTGACCACCGAGTGGAAACTCATCGGCGCCAACCACAAGGTTTGCGTAGAGGCGTTTGGCGATCCCAAGGTGCCGGGCGTCACCTGTCACGTCAGCCAGGCTCGCACCGGCGGCGTCTCTGGGTCATTGGGCCTTGCGCAGGATCCGTCGCAATTTTCACTGGCCTGCAGGCAGACCGGCGCGATCGTGCTTCCGCCCAAATTGCCGAAAGACGAAGTCGTGTTCAGCGAGGACACTTCCCTCCTGTTCAAGGAAACGCGCGTCGTCCGGTTGTGGGACGAGGCAAACCACACGCTGGTGTACCTGGCCATCAGCAGGAAATTGATCAACGGTGCGCCCGCCAACAGTGTTTCCACCGTGCCGGTGATGGCATGGGGTGCAAAGCCCTAGTTCGCTTTCTGGAATATTATTCTTCGGCGCACGATTAATTTTTTCGCACTCGGGAGATCAACATGAAAAGAGTCACTGGTATCGGCGGCATATTTTTCAGCGCGAAGGATCCTGCCGCGCTTCAAGCCTGGTACAGGAAGCACCTGGGCATTGACGTGCAGTCATGGGGCGGCACTTCATTCGATTGGGCCGACGACGCGGGCAATCCATTCAAGGGATCGACGGTGTGGTCCATCGGCTCGGACGACGGCAAACATTTCGCGCCCAGCAAATCAACCTTCATGGTCAATTATCGCGTTGACGACCTCGACGCCTTGCTCAAGGCGCTTCGTGAGGAAGGTTGCAATGTCCTCGAGAAGGCCGATGACTCCGACTATGGAAAGTTTGGCTGGGTCATCGATCCCGAGGGCAACAAGGTCGAACTCTGGCAGCCGCCTGCGGGGCAGTGAAGCGTCGCCAAATTAGAAAATACATAGGGGATAGCCATGTTGAGAATCATCTTGGGTGCCATTGCAGGATTTGTTTCCTGGCTGATCCTGTGGGTGGGAAGCGAGAAAATTTTTTCAGCCATCTGGCCGGAGTGGTACGGCGCGCATCAACTCGCATTTACGGCGGCCATCAAGAATGGCGGCGCGTTTTCCCCTGATGCCACCATCCTTGTCATACACGTCATCTGCGCTGCGATCATCTCACTGGCAGCGGGATTCCTGGCTGCGCTGGTTGCCCGCGAAAGCCGGCGCGCACCGCTCATCCTCGGCATTTTGCTGCTGGCCATGGGGGTACTGAAGGCAGTCATGTCCTGGCCGTATGTGCCGATCTGGTATCACGTTCTGTTCACGGCGCTATTGCTACCGATGGCGATGGTGGGCGGGAAATTGAAATCCGGCGCATCAAAATAGAAACCAAACGGGAAAGTTGCAATCAGATATTTTGCCGGCTCGGCCATTCATGAACGCGTGACTACATGACTACATGACTACATGAGTTTTGTTTTCACGGCGAGCGCGGAATCTTCCCGTCTTCAGGAGTCAAAAAAATGACCAGCAAAAACACAATTTGCCTGTGGTATGAACGCGACGCCGTCGAGGCCGCAAATTTCTACGCCAGGACTTTTCCTGACAGCAAAGTCGGCGCAGTCCACTATGCGCCCGGCGACTATCCCGACGGCAAGCAGGGGGAGGTGTTAACGGTGGAATTCACGGTCGCCGGCATTCCTTGCGTTGGGCTAAACGGCGGCCCGCACTTCAAGCACAACGAATCGTTCTCGTTTCAAATCTCCACCGACGACCAGGCCGAAACCGATCGTTTGTGGAATGCCATCGTCAACAATGGTGGCGAGGAAAGCCAGTGCGGGTGGTGCAAGGACAAGTGGGGAATCTCATGGCAGATCACGCCGCGCGCACTCCTTGACGCCGTGACCGATTCCGACAAGGCGGCGGCCAAGCGCGCCTTCGACGCAATGATGGAAATGAAAAAGATCGACATCGCGCAGATAGAGGCAGCGCGACGCGGCTGAAGCAAAAGTCCCGGGATTTTTGCGTCCGACAAGGGACGTTGTCCGGAATGCGAGCCGAGGGTTGCGTGAGGGCTTGGACAAAGTCCAGTGCGGCCTCGCAAGGCCGCGGCCGTGCCGACAATCAGGCAGCCAGCCGGATCGGAATCTTCCCGTCTTCGACCGCGTGACACGCCACCTGGCCGCCATCGGCGTGCGGCAGCAACTCCGGGCGTTCCACCTTGCAGCGTTCATACGCATACGGACAGCGTGGATGAAACGTGCAACCGGTCGGCGGGTTCAGCGGATTCGGCACTTCGCCGGCCACCGGTGTGCGCTGCTTGCCGGTCATCTTCAGGTCGGGAATGGCGGATTGCAGCATCTGCGTATACGGATGCAGCGGACGCTGGAAAATCTTCTTCGTGTCCGCAATCTCGACCACGCGGCCCAGGTACATCACGCCGACGCGATTGGAGATATGCGAGACCACCGCGAGATTGTGCGAGATGAACAGATAGGTCAGGCCGAACTCGCGTTGCAGGTCCTTCATCAGGTTCAGGATCTGCGCCTGTACCGATACGTCGAGTGCGGAGGTCGGCTCATCGCACACCAGGAATTCGGGATTGGACGAAAGCGCACGCGCGATCGAAATACGCTGGCGCTGTCCGCCGGAAAATTCGTGCGGAAATTTTTCCGCATCGAGTGGCGAGAGGCCCACTTGCGTCAACAATTCATCGACGCGTTTTTTCAGTTGCGCCGGATCGCTGATGAGGTCATGCGAAAGGATCGGCTCGGCGACGATCTTGCCGACGCGCCAGCGCGGATTCAGGCTGGCATACGGGTCCTGGAAAATCATCTGGAAACGCTTGCGGTATTTTTCGCGGTTGGCGGGAATCGCCATGTCCACGCCTTCAAACACGACCGAGCCGCGCGAGGGCTCATACAAGCCGCAGATCACGCGCGCGACCGTCGATTTGCCGCAACCGGATTCGCCGACCAGTGCCAGTGTTTCACCGCGATTGATGGTGAATGAAACGCCATCTACGGCCCTGAGAATCTGCCGCGGCTGGCCTTCGATGACGCGATTCAGCCATGGGCGCGAGACATCGAATTCCTTGGCGATATCGCGTACGTCGAGGAGGATCTTGCTGGTGTCGTTCATTGGGGCGCTCATTGCGGCATTTATACGTAAGTTCGCTTTAGTTCGGGCGCATGCAGCCAGCAGGCGGCCTGTGTGCGGCCGGCCGGCAGCAGGGCCGGGCGCTCAAGTTCGCAGCGATTTCCCGGTACTTCAATCTTGCGCGTGCAGCGCGGATTGAACGCGCAGCCCGATGGAATCGCCGTCAGCCGCGGCATGGAGCCGTCGATCTGCGCGAGGCGTTCGTTGTTGTCGCCCACATTGGGAATCGCACCCATCAGGCCGACGGTGTAGGGATGTTGCGGATGATGAATGACTTCGGCGACCGGGCCGATTTCGGCGATGCGGCCGGCGTACATCACGGCCACGCGGTCGGCAGTCTCGGCGATCACGCCCATGTCGTGCGTAACCAGCATCACGGCAGTCCCATGTTCGCGGCCCAGTTTCTTCAGCAGCTGGATGATCTGCGCCTGGATCGACACATCCAGCGCGGTAGTGGGTTCATCGGCGATGATGAGCTTCGGCTGTGCGGCCAAGGCGAGGGAGATCACCACGCGCTGGCGCATCCCGCCGGAGAACTGGTGCGGGTAGGCGTCGATGCGTTTTTCCGCGCCGGGAATGCCCACTTCCTGCAGCAGCGCAATGGCGCGCGCACGGGCTTCGGATTCAGTGACATCCAGGTGCGTGCGAATCGTTTCCGTGATCTGCCGGCCGATGGTGTACAGCGGATTCAGCGACGTCAGCGGGTCCTGGAAAATCGCGCCGATTTCACGGCCGCGGATTTTGCGGATTTCCTCGAACGGCAGGTTGTCGATGCGACGGCCGTTGAAAATAATTTCACCACCCGCGATGCGGCCGGGCGGTTCCAGCAGGCCGATGACGGCAGCACCGGTCAGCGATTTGCCGGCGCCGGATTCGCCGACCACGCCCAGCACTTCACCGGGCGCGATATCGAAACTGATGTCATCGACCGCCACCAGCGTGCCGCGCCGGGTGGGGAATTCGATGCGCAGGTTCTTGACCTGCAATAAGGGCTGGGCTGTTGTTGTCATGATTGTTTGAGCGCTGCCTGGGGCTAGCGCGCCGGTTCCTTTTCCATCGGCTGCGGGGTGGTGGGTTCAGTGACTGCCACCTTGAACTCCGCTGCGCATTCGCTGATTGCCTCGGTGCGAAAAACAATCGGCTCCCAGCGCAGCGACAACGGCGACGGCTTCCTGCCGGCGACGTAGTAACGCATGCACGGTTCCATTGCCAGCTCAAGCCGTTTGTAGCTGGGCGCGCGGCTGGTGGAGCGTGCTGCCGTGTCGAGAATGATCTGTTTCTTTCCCGGCGCGACGTTGACGCTGCGCCGGCTCGGGGTTTCGCCCTCAAGGGAGGAGACGATCACCGGTACAAAATCTTCCACGCCCGAGGGAACACCGCCGGCCACCAGGGCACTCCAGGGACCTTCAACGCCGGCCACACCTGCGTGCGCCGGAAGCGTGGCGGCAACGACCAGGAGTGCCGCGCCTACGACGGTGAGAAATGTTTTGCTGCGCAATGCGAGACGCCAGGAATTCATATGCATCCCCGTCCTATCGCAGCTTCGGATTGAGCGCATCGCGCAACCAATCACCCAGCACATTAATCGACAGCACCAGGATCACCAGCGCGCCACCCGGGAACACCGTGATCCACCATTCGCCGGAAAACAAGAAGTCGTTGCCAATGCGGATCAGCGTGCCCAGCGAAGGCTGCGTCGGCGGCACGCCCACGCCCAGGAACGACAGCGTCGCTTCGGTGATGATGGCGGTGCCGACATGCAGCGTCGCCAGCACCATCACCGGTCCGGTGACGTTGGGCAGCACATGCGTGAACATGATCGCCAGCGGCTTCCGGCCAATGACACGTGCGGCCTGCACGTATTCCTTGTTGCGCTCCACCAGCGTGGAGCCGCGCACCGTGC
>JBDTWS010000147.1:0-10123 GCA_040006575.1 Betaproteobacteria bacterium | reverse complement strand
GGCGCGCTGAATTTCGGCGCGGGCATTCCGCATTTCGACGAGATCAACGCCAAGCTGCAACCGGCCACCGGCTGGACACTTGTCGCGGTGCCGGGCCTCATTCCCGACGACGTTTTTTTCACGCACCTCGCCAACCGCCGCTTCCCGGTTTCCGTCTGGCTGCGCAGCCCGGAAGAATTCGATTACATCGTCGAGCCCGATATCTTTCACGATTTCTTCGGCCACGTGCCGCTGCTGTTCAACAAGTTTTTCGCCGACTACCTTGAGGCCTATGGTATTGGCGGCGTGAAGGCGAAAGGGTTGAATGCGCTTGATTACCTGGCACGGCTTTACTGGTACACCGTGGAGTTCGGTTTGATCCAGACGCCAAAAGGATTGCGCACCTACGGCGCAGGCATTTTGTCGTCGGGGGGCGAGTTGCCGTACTGCATCGAAAACCCGAATCCCAATCGCATCAAGTTCGACCTGCTGCGCGTGATGCAATCGCATTACAAGATCGATACTTTCCAGGAAACGTATTTTGTGATCGACAGTTTCAAGCAATTGTTCGACGCGACCGCGCCGGATTTCACGCCGTACTACACGGAACTGCGCAGGCGACAAGATCTGGCGGCGAATGAAACAATCCCGGAGGACAAGTTGGTCAAAGTCTAGCACCGGTGTGCATCGCAGGCCATTTCTGGCCTGTTAGCCGCGCCAGTAAATGACTTTGCCGCACTGATATGTTCGATTTCTCACCCGACGCCGGACTCTGGGGCCTCGCCGCTTCCGCATTTCTTTCCGCGACATTGTTGCCCGGCAATTCCGAAATCGTCCTCATCGGCCTGCTGGCCAAATTCCCGCAACTGTTCTGGCCCGCCATCGGCATCGCCACCGTCGCAAATACAATCGGCGGCATGACCTCGTATCTCATCGGCCGGCTATTCCCGAACAAGGTCGAGAACAAAGCCATGCTGTGGCTCAAGCACTATGGCGAATGGGCGTTGCTGCTCTCGTGGGTGCCGCTGGTGGGCGATGCGCTGTGCCTCGCCGCCGGATGGCTACGCCTGAACCCGTGGCTCACGCTGCTGATGATGGCGATTGGTAAATGCGCGCGCTACCTGTTGCTGGCCTCGGGCTGGAGCTTGATCAGCGCACGCTTCTTCAGTTAATCCGCACCCAGACCGGATTGAGGATATTGCTGGGCCGGTGCACCACTGAAATATTCTTGCGTGACACCCACGGAATCACCTGGCGATGCAGCGGTATGACGTGCACTTCGTCCTGCATCAACTTCGCCGCCTTGGCCAGCATCGCCTGCCGATCGGCCACGTTCATCTCACCTTCCAGCTTGTCGATCAACTGGTCGAGCTCATCATTCCTGGCGTCGCCGTAATTGGCGTCACCCGCGCCCTGGCTGTTCTTGCTGTGCATCACCGGCTTCAGGATGAAGATCGCATCGGTCGAGCCGCCGCCCCAGCCCAGCAGGTACGCGCTGACATCACGCTTTTCAGCCTTGGGGAAATAGTGCGCCTTGGGCATGGCTTCCACTTTTACGGTTAGGCCTATGCGCGCCCACATGGCCGCCACCGCCACACAGATTTTTTCATCGTTGATGTAGCGATCGTTGGGGCACGTCAATGTAAAGCCGAAGCCATTGGGATAGCCGGCCTCGGCCATCAGTTTCTTCGCGGCGTTCACGTCGTACGGATAGCGTTTCTCAAGTGCCTCCGGCACGCCCGCGCCCGTGCCTGCCTGGAACGCAATTGCCGTCGGCGCCGACAGGCCGCGCATCACCTGCGATTTGATGGCCGCGATATCGATTGCCTGGTATAGCGCCTGGCGAACGCGCCGATCCTTGAAAGGATTTTTTCCCTTCACGTCCGAATACAGCAATTCGTTGCGCGCCTGGTCGAAGCCCAGGAACACCACGCGATTTTCAAATCCTTCCCACACTTTCAGGTCGGCGTCTTCTTTCAGCGAGGTCACGTTCTGCACCGGCGGATCGAGCACAAAATCCACTTCGCCGGATTTCAGCGCGGCCATGCGGGTGGCGGCGTTGGAGATGGGGCGGTAGTCGATGGTCTCGACATTGCCGTCATAGATGCCTTCCTTCACACCCCACCAGTCGGGATTCTTTTTGTACAGCGCTTTTACGCCCGGCTCCCAGATGACGAGGATGTACGGCCCGGTACCCATGGCATTGCGCACGGCGTAGGTCTCTTCCTTGTTCTTGAATTCCTGCGGGCGCGTGACCTTGTATTTTTCGCACCAGGCCTTGCTCATGATCATGATGTTGGTGATCGTATCCATCATCACCGGGTTGGGCACGGGTGTCGTGAATTCGACGGTGAAATCGTCGATCTTTTTCGCCACACCCGATTGCGTGGAATAGAGCTTGAACGTGACACTCGATTCCCGCGCGCGGTTGAACGAGAACACCACATCGTCAGCCGTGAACGGCGAGCCGTCCTGGAATTTCACGCCACGCCGCAGCTTGAACACCCACACCAGCGGCGACGGATTGGTCCACGATACTGCCAGCGCCGGGTCGTACTTCTCGAACGCGAGCTTGCTGCGCATGGCCAGGTATTCGTATACCTGGTTGTTCATGCCGTTGTTGAAGGTTTCGTTCTGGCTGTGCGGATCGAGGGTGGCGATGTCGCCTTGTGAAGACCAGCGGAGATTTTTTCCGGGGCCGTTCGCGGCGACGGAAAAATCAGAACAAATGATAAGTAAGCTGGCCAGCAATATTCGTAGCAACATGGTGACCTCGGTGATTTATCTAACGGTAAGCCCGTCAATCATATTAATCCCGTCGTCCCGCGCAGGCGGGGATCCAGCGGCGTTCGTAAAATTACGCTAGCGCAAGCAAACGACACTGGGGTGAAAACATGCTTTCACCCTGAGCGAGGACGACGGTGTTTTTTCAGGAGCGACTCAATGTCAGTTGGCTGCAAGCAGGCGAAGAAAGGGCCGGAAACGCCGGCCCTTGCATTCATTTCATTCCCTACATCTTCACCCAGCTGACTTCCAGCCAGTTATCCGGCCGGTGCACGGCCGAGATAGAGGATTTCGATGCCCACGGAATCACCTGCAGGTGCAGGGGGATGTGGAAGATGTTGTCATGGTGCATCTGCATCGCCTTGTTGATCAACTCCTGGCGTTTCTTCATGTCCATTTCCTGCTCGGCTTTGTCGATGAGGTCGTCGAACTCGGCAAGCTTGTAGTTACCCCAGTTATATTCGCCCGCGCCCTTGTCGTTGCGGCTGTGCAGTACCGGTTTGAGGGTGAACATGGCATCGGTGGTGGCGCCGCCCCAGCCCAGCATGTACATGCTCGTATCGAGCTTCTGCACTTTCGGGAAATAGTTGGCTTTCGGAATCGCTGCGACTTTTACGGTCACGCCGATCTTCGACCACATCGCCGCCAGCGCGACGCAGATTTTTTCGTCGTTGATATAGCGATCGTTCGGGCAATCCATCGTCACTTCAAACCCATTGGGATAACCGGCTTCAGCCAGCAGCTTTTTCGATGCGGCGATATCGAGCGGATAGCGCTTGTCCATCGAATCGGGAATGCCGGCACCCTTGGGCGCGGAGAGATTAATTGCGGTCGGTACCGACAAGCCGCGCATCACCGTCTTCTTCAACGCATCCACATCGGCAGCCTGGTACAGCGCCAGGCGCACGCGGCGGTCCTTGAACGGGTTCTTGCCCTTGACGTTGGAGTACAGCAGTTCGTCACGCGCCTGGTCCATGCCGATGAAGATCACGCGGTTTTCCTGGCCTTCGTACACCCGCAGTGATTTTTCCTGCTTCAGTTTTTCCAAGTCTTGGACCGGCGGGTCGAGGATGAAATCGACGTCGCCCGTCAGCAAGGCAGCCACACGCGTCTGTGGCGATTTGATCGGCGTGTAGATCACTTCATCGACATTGCCTTCAAAGCGCTTTTCCTTGAGGCCCCACCAGTTGGGATTTTTCTTCAGCACCGTCTTCACATCGGGTTCACGCGACACCAGCATGAACGGGCCTGTGCCCATCGCATTGCGAATGGCGAAGGTCTCTTCCTTGTTCTTGAAATCCTGCGGCTTCTCGACCTTGTTCTTTTCGCTCCACGCCTTGCTCATGATGAAAATATTGCCGGCGCTGAGCATGTCGATCATCACCGGGTTGGGCACCGGCGTGGTCAGCTCCACGGTGTAGTCGTCGATCTTGCGCGGTTTGCCCACGGCTACGCCATACACCTTCATGTTCGAGGTATCGGCGGCTGAGCGGTTGATGGAGAACACCACATCGTCCGCCGTGAATTTGGAGCCGTCATGCCAGGTCACGCCCTGGCGCAGCTTGAATATCCACACCGTCGGCGAGGTCTGCTTCCATTCTGTGGCGAGGCCGGGGATCGGCTTCATGGCCTTGTCGCGCACCAGCAGCTGCTCGTAAATCTGGCCGTTGAACTGGTTGTTGAACGATTCGTTCTGCGCATGCGGATCGTGTGTCGCGATATCGCCCTGGCTGGCCCAGCGCAGCGTCTTCGCGTCAACCGCGGAGCCGCCGATGGCCGCACCCACACCGATGGCGGCAGCAAAAATAATCGGGATTAGCTGCTTCATGTTTTATTCCTCAGTGAGTAAATTCAACCAGCGCGTGAACAGCGCATAACCAATATGCAACCACCAAACCATCATAAACGAATCCTTCGCGATTACGCATTTTTCGGTAACCTTGCGGGCATGAAAACGTCCGCGCCCCGCCCGCTTCCGCCTGTCCTCTACCGCATCTTTCCCAAAAATCCGTCCGCGCATCTTTTTGAAGTCAGCGTCACGGTCACGGACCCTGATGCCGACGGCCAGGAATTCATGCTGCCCGCCTGGATTCCGGGCAGCTACATGATTCGCGAATTTGCCCGGCATATCGTGACCCTGCGAGCGGAATCGGCTGGCAAACCCGTGGCCTGCACCAAGATCGACAAGGCCACGTGGCAATGCGCCGGCGGTGTAACTGGGCCACTGACGGTGACTTGCGAAATCTACGCATGGGACTTGTCGGTCCGCGCCGCGCACCTCGACGAATCGCACGCGTTTTTCAACGGCACCAGTGTGTTCCTGCTGCCGCTGGGCCGGGAGGCAGCCCCTTGCGAAGTTGAAATCGTCGCGCCCGAGGGAGATCGATACGCGGTCTGGAAAATCGCCACTTCGCTAACTCAAACTCCAGCACCCACGCGGCTTGCAGGTCAAAAGAAGCTGAAGACAGCCGCCATTGCTGGTGTTTCCTTTGGAAAGCCGAAATCGTTCGGCCATTTCTGCGCCGAAAACTATGATGAACTGGTCGATCACCCTGTGGAGATGGGCACGTTCGCGCACGCCAGCTTCGTGGCCTGTGGCGTCATCCATCACATCGCCATTACCGGCCGCCACCGCGCCGACCTCGACCGGCTTTGCGCCGACCTGAAGAAAATTTGTGAGACACAGATTCGCCTGTTCGAGCCCAAAACCGAGATGGCACCCATGAGCGAATACTGGTTCCTGGTCATGGCGACCGGCGACGGATATGGCGGCCTTGAGCATCGCGCCTCAACCGCGCTGTTCTGCAATCGCGATGACTTGCCGCTGCCCGCGCAAAAGGGCGAGAAGAAAATCAGCAATGGCTACCGGCGTTTCCTCGGGCTGGCCTCGCACGAATACTTTCACACCTGGAACGTGAAGCGCATCAAGCCCGCCGCATTTGTTCCTTACGATATGGCGCAGGAAAACTACACGCGGCTACTGTGGTTTTTCGAAGGCGTAACCAGTTACTACGACGACCTGGTGTTGTCGCGCAGCCGGCTGATCGAGCCATTGTCGTATCTTGAATTGATCGCTGAAAATATCGGCCGCGTCACCTCCCAGTCCGGTCGCCTCAAGCAAAGCGTGGCCGATTCCAGCTTCGATGCCTGGATCAAGTACTACCGGCAGGATGAAAACTCGCCGAATGCCATCGTCAGCTATTACCAGAAAGGTGCGATGATCGGCCTGGCGCTTGACCTGACGCTGCGCCAGCGCACGCACGGCGCCACGTCGCTGGATGACGTGATGCGTGCGCTGTGGAATGAATACGGCAAGACCGGGCTGGGCGTGCCGGAAAACGGGATTCAGGAAGTCGCCGAACGCATCAGCGGCATTGCGCTTGGGGATTTTTTTGCGCACGCAGTCGAAGGCACGCCGGACCTCGATCTTGCGCCGTTGTTTGAGGTGGTCGGCATCGACCTGTCGTGGAAAATTCCCGGGCAGGTAAAGCCGGACGATGCGGCACCGATCACACTGGGTGCGCGCGTGACCGCGGATGCAAATGGCGATGCGCGGCTATCCCAGGTATTCGATGGTGGCGCTGCGCAACTTGCGGGCTTGTCGGCGGGCGACGCGGTGATCGCCGTTGATGGGTTGCGCGTGAACGGAGTGACGCTGGAGAAACGGCTGCGTACCCATGAAGCCGGCGACAAAGTGACATTGACGGCATTCCGTCGCGACGAATTGTTCAGCGCAGAGGTCACGCTGCAGGCAATTGGCGCGCAGACGTGTTCGCTGACCATGCGGGATACACCGATCGATGCCAAGGGGCGTCGCAACGCCTGGTTGCTGGGTTAGTTTGGAGTTTTCCGGGCAAACTTTCTCGCGGCTGGCTTGTCGAATCCGGCGCAATCGTCGCCTTCATTGCATTCCACGCATTCCTCGCATTCGTTGAATTTGCCTCGCTGCTATACTTTTTCGCCTCCCCGCCGTCCCGGCACCATTTCCCGGAGTTCCGCATGAATGCCCCCAACGACCTGAAGCTGCCGCCGCTTAAAGACCCCTCCCTGTTCCGCACACAAAGCTATGTGAACGGCGAATGGATTGAAGCGGATTCAGGCAGGCGCTTCGATGTCGACAATCCCGCTGACGGCGCGATTATCGGCAGCGTGCCGGAATGCGGTGGCGCGGAAACGAAGCGCGCCATCGACGCCGCGAATGCCGCCCTGCCCGCGTGGCGCGTGCTGACCGCAAAACAGCGTTCGCTGCTGCTGCGTAAATGGTATGACCTGATGCTGCAGCACGCCGATGATCTCGCGCTCATCCTCACCACCGAACAGGGCAAGCCGCTGGCCGAAGCGAAGGGCGAAGTGTTGTATGGCGCATCGTTCATCGAATGGTTTGCCGAGGAAGGCAAACGCGTTTATGGCGACGTGATCCCGCCGCACATGGCGGACAAGCGGCTGGTGGTGATCAAGCAACCGATCGGCGTCACAGCCGCGATCACGCCGTGGAATTTTCCCAATGCGATGATCACGCGCAAAGCGGGGCCGGCACTGGCAGCGGGCTGCACGATGGTGATCAAGCCGGCCGAGCAAACGCCGTTTTCGGCGCTGGCGATGGCGGAGCTCGCGCATCGCGCCGGCATTCCGAAAGGCGTATTGAACATCGTCACCGGTAGCGCGGATTCCTCCATCGAAATCGGCAAGGAGATGTGCGCCAATCCGATCGTACGCAAACTGAGCTTCACGGGCTCCACCGAAGTCGGCCGCATCCTCATGCGGCAGAGCGCGGACACCATCAAGAAGCTCTCGCTGGAGCTGGGCGGCAATGCGCCGTTCATCGTGTTCGATGATGCCGATCTTGACGCTGCTGCGGAGGGCCTGATGCAGTCCAAGTACCGCAACGCGGGTCAGACCTGCGTATCGGCCAATCGCATTTATGTGCAGGCTGCCGTTTACGATGCGTTCGCCGGCAAGCTCAAGGCAAAAATGTCATCGCTCAAGGTCGGGCGCGGCACCGAGGCCGGTGTGAACATCGGCCCGCTGATCGATGAGCAGGGACTGGCCAAGGTGGAGGCGCACCTGGCCGATGCCATCGCAAAAGGCGCAAAAGTGGAAAGCGGCGGGAAGCGGCATGCGCTGGGCGGAAGATTTTTCGAACCCACGCTGCTGACGAATGTGCCGATGAGCGCGAAAGTGTCGAAGGAAGAAACCTTCGGGCCGGTGGCGCCGCTGATCAAGTTCGACACCGAAGCGGAAGCGGTGCAACTGGCCAACGACAGCGAGTTCGGATTGGCTTCCTATTTTTACGCGCGCGACGTGGGCCGTGTGTTTCGCGTCGGCGAGGCGCTGGAATCCGGCATGGTCGGCATCAACACCGGCATTTTCTCGAACGAAGTTGCGCCCTTCGGCGGCGTGAAGCAATCCGGGCTGGGGCGTGAAGGATCGAAATACGGGATCGAGGACTATCTCGAGATCAAGTATTTGTGCATCAATGTCTAGTCGTGACGGTGCATCCATAGCAGGCAGGCGCGGCGTGCGTATCCATTGCGCGATGCTGTCGATGGTGGCCACGGTTGCGATGTTCGCCACGTGCGCGACCGCGCAGCGCAGCAGCGACCTGCCGGCCAACCCCGAAGTCGCGTCCGGCTTCACCGAGAAAAAAGCGGTCATCGCCAAAAAATACATGGTGGTGGCCGCGCATCCGCTGGCAGCCGATGTGGGCCTGGCCATCCTCGACAAGGGCGGCAGCGCGACCGACGCGGCCATCGCCGTGCAACTGGTGCTGAATCTTGTCGAGCCGCAATCCTCCGGCATCGGCGGTGGTGCGTTCCTGATGCATTTCGACGCGAAGAAAAATTCCGTCATCGCTTACGATGGCCGCGAGGAAGCGCCAAAAGGTGCAACACCCGAATTATTCCTCGGACCTGACGGCAAGCCCGTGCGCTATTTCAATGCGGTGGTCGGCGGCCGCTCGGTCGGTGTGCCCGGTGTATTGCGCATGCTGGAGTTGGCGCATGCGAAGCACGGGAAATTGCCTTGGGCGGCGCTGTTTGAACCGGCCATCAAGCTGGCCGAAAGCGGCTATCCCATTTCACCGCGCATGTATGCGCAACTTGCCGTCGATGTCACGCTGCCCAATGACGTGAAAGCGCGGGCGCTTTTTTACCAGCCGGACGGCAAGGCTAAAGCTATCGGCACCATCATCCGGAATCCTGAATTCGCGGCTGTGTTGAAGCGCATCGCGAAAGAAGGCCCCGATGCGTTTTACACCGGCGCGCTGGCGCACGACATCGCCGACGCCGTGCAATCGCATCCCACCAATCCCGGCACGTTGTCTGAAGCGGACCTGCGCGATTATCGTGCGCGCGCGCTGGACCCCGTCTGCGGAAAATATCGCGCCTACAAATTGTGCGGCATGCCACCGCCGTCGTCGGGTGGCATCGCCATCCTGCAGATACTGGGCGAGCTTGAACGCTTCGATATGAAAGCGGTGCGGCCGGGTTCCACTGAGGCCGTTCATCTCATTTCCGAAGCGGAACGGCTCGCGTACGCGGACCGCGATCGTTACGCCGCGGACGAGCGCTTCACGCGTATTCCTGTTGAAGGCTTGCTCTCCGCCGCGTACCTGCAAAGGCGCAGTGCGCTCATCCGCCCTGAAAAAACAATGGGCCGGGCCGAGGCGGGCGTGCCCGATGCCAAACAGGTAGCGATGGCCGATGGCGACACATTGGAATTTCCATCGACCACGCAAATTTCCATTGTCGACGGTGACGGTAATGCGGTGAGCATGACCACGACCATCGAGTCCGGGTTCGGCAGCCGCATCCTGGTGCACGGCTTCCTGCTCAACAACCAGCTCACCGATTTCTCGATGGTGCCCACCGTCAATGGCGTGCTGGTTGCCAATTCAGTTCAGGCCGGCAAACGCCCGCGCAGCGCCATGTCACCGACGCTGGTGTTCGACAGCAAGGACCGCCTGCACCTGGTGCTCGGCAGTCCCGGCGGGCCCATCATCATCAATTACCTGGCCAAGACACTGATCGCGGCGCTGGATTGGAACATGGACATCCAGGCCGCCATTTCGCTGCCGCATTTCGGCAGCCGCAACGGCCCGACCGAAATCGAAAAAGACACGCCCTACGAAAACCTGATCGGCCCGCTGAAGGCGCTGGGCCACGAGGTGCGGACCTTCGAGATGACCAGCGGATTACATGGCATCATGCGCACTTCGGAAGGCTGGCAGGGCGGCGCGGATCCACGCCGCGAGGGTGTGGTGCGCGGACGTTAGCGCGCTTCAAGGCCGCTCCCGCTTTCTGTCGAAAATATTTTTAACCCTCATTTTCAACCATAGCCTTTGCAGTCGTTTACCGGTTTC
>JBDTWS010000146.1:0-10124 GCA_040006575.1 Betaproteobacteria bacterium | reverse complement strand
GCCTTGAATGTGATTGAGCCCGGAATGTTCCAGGCCGGCACCATTTTTTTCTTGTGCTTGATGACATAGTTCACCATCAACGATTTGGGAAATCCCAGCAGGTCGCCCAGCTGCGTGGTGATGACTTTCTGGATATCGGTCTTGGCGAGCACCTGTTCCAGCGTGGTCGCAAAATTTTCGACGATGACGATGGCCTTCGCACCCGAATCCTTGAGCTGGTGTTCCAGTTCGCGCGGCGTGTAAAGGGGATTGCAGTTCACCACAATGAGCCCCGCACGCAGGATGCCGAAAACAGCCACGGGATATTGCAGGATATTGGGCATCATCACCGCTACGCGATCCCCCTTGGCGAGCTTTAGCACCGACTGCAAATAGCCGGCGAAATCGCGCGCTTTTTCATCGAGCTGGGCATACGTCAGCGTCTTGCCCATGCAGGTAAACGCCGGCAAGTTGTGATACTGCTTGCACGCCTGGTCGAAGACGTCATTTATCGAGCGATAGCTATCCGGATTTATCTCGGCAGGCACGCCATCGGGATAGGATTTCAGCCAGATTTTGTCGATCACAGGTTTAGCAACAGCGTTCAATGCGTTCTCCCCATTCCAGACGCGTATGGTTTACCTGCAGTGCGTCTTTTCCATTCCCGGCAATCTTAGCTCACTGCCGGTGTCTAGTGTGTTTACTCTAATAGATCGGCTTAAAGTTTCATTCACGTCAGTATGTTCACGGTGCGCCCAAGAGAGTTTTTCGTTTCCTGCCTTGCGCCCCGGTCCAGGACCTAAACCAGAAAATCAATCTCGAAGGAGCTTTCCATCATGGCATCACGTTTCAAGAAAACCGCGCGTTCCAGCAAGCCCACCGGCCCCATGGGTTCCATCAACGAATTCGCCGGCAAGATTGGCGCCATGGCGTCCAACCTCGGTGAACAGCCGTCGGCCAAACAGGTAATGGAATCGGCCCAGCAAATCTGGCTGGCCGGCCTCGGCGCTTTTTCCAAGGCGCAGAACGAAGGCAAGAAAGTATTCGACACGCTGGTGAAACAGGGCGAACAGATCGAGCAGCGCACCCGCCACGTCGCTGAAGCCACCATCGAAACCGCCAAGGAACAGGCCAGCAAAACCATGGAAATGGCCAGCGGCAAGTTTGACAAGCTGGAACAGGTTTTTGAAAACCGCGTTCACAGCTCACTGAATCGCCTGGGTGTGCTGACCAGCAAGGATGTTGAAGCGCTGTCGCAGCAAGTCGGCGAATTGTCCGATGCGGTCCGCGCATTGCTGTCGAAGGAAAAGCGCTCGAACACACGTCCGGCTGCGAAGAAGCCCGTCGCCAAAAAACCAGCAGCGAAGAAGCCTGCTGCGAAGAAGCCCGCTGCTAAAAAGCCAGCAAGCAGGGCCGTACGCAAGACCACACGCAAGTAATTTCCACCGTATTCAGCCGCTGAATACGGACGTCTCCTCCTCGTCCTGCATAAGGACGATTTCGCCCCGGTATCGCAAGATACCGGGGCTATTTTTTTGTGCGACGGGTTTTTTTCGGTTTTCGCCTTGGTTGACCGTTGTTAACGTAACCACAAGTTACCCATAGCAAACCCTAGCACTGGCGCGGTCACCAAGCCATAAATGGCTGGAAAACCGCGCCCACGCTGGAGTTTCATGCTAGAGTTCACTCGCTCAACACACGCTTGACCAATTTAATGTAGCCCGTCATCGCGTCATCCGACGACGTACCCTTCAGTTTCGCCCATGCATCGTATTTGGCGCGTCCTACAAAATCCGTGAACCCCGGCTTGTCCCCAGCCACATCGCCATCGGTCGACTGCTTGAAATGCGCGTAAAGGCGCAACTTCATGTCGTTGCCCGGATCGGCCTTGGCTTTGGTCACATCCTTGGTCGCTTTTTCGAATTGTTTTTTCAGGTCGGACATTGAGTTTCTCCTCCAAAGTCTTGCGGAATAAAGAGTTTTAAGGGCTTTCCATCGGTGAAAACTAAGGCTAAAGTAACTGTAACGGAATCGCCCTGCCCCCGCAATTTGGCAGGGAGAGAATCCCGAGCGCGGAGGGCAGTCACCATCGGGCGGAACCATTCACCGGCCAGGCGGGACGGCAAGCGCAACCTGACGACTACAAAGCCACTCACCTACAATATGGCCACCATTCCCCGCATTCCCTTGCTCCAGCGTGAGCGCATGTCGGGTGTCGATACCGCATGGCTGCGCATGGAACACCCGAACAACCTGATGATGATCATCGGCATCATGGTGTTCAAGGAAAAACTGGATTTCAAGAAATTGCAGGCTACGCTGGAACAGCGCTTCCTCGCCTATCCGCGCTTCAAGCAAAAAGCCGTGCAGGATCCGACCGGCGCATGGTGGGAAAACGACAAGAATTTCGACATCAAGAATCACGTCAGGAAGGCGCAACTTCCCGGCAAGGCGGGCAAGAAGGAGTTAGAGGAATACGTCAGCCAGATGGCCGGCCAGAGCCTCGATTTCACCAAGCCGCTGTGGCAGTTTCACCTGGTCGAAAACTATCGCGGTGGCGGTTCTGCATTGCTGACGCGCATTCACCATTGCTACGCCGACGGCATCGCACTCATCAGCGTCATGCTGGCGATGACGGCCGACAACGCCGAAGCCAGTCTCGCCAAACCGAAGCCCAAGGAAAAACACGGCAAGGGCCGTAGCGGCCATAGCGGTCATGGTGGTGATAGCGGCGGCGGCGATGGCATGGATTTCTGGACCAGCGTAACCAAGCCGATGGCAAGCGTCTGGTCCGGTGCAATGAAGCTCACGCGCGGCATTGTTGAACAAGGCCTCGAAATCGCCAAGGACCCGGCCACGATGCGCGAGTTCGCCACCAAAGGCATGGAACTCGCCGACGAGCTGCGCAAGATCGCCATGATGGCGCCCGATACGCAGACGCGTTTCAAGGGAAATTTGAGCGGTAAAAAACGTGTGGCGTGGTGCGATCCGCTGCCTCTCGCGGAAGTAAAAATTGTTGGCAAGGCATTGGGCTGCTCTATCAACGATGTACTGCTGGCGACTGCCGCCGGCGCGCTGCGCGATTACATGGAACGCAACGGCGATAAATCCGAAGGCGTGGAATTGCGCGCCATCGTGCCCGTCAACCTGCGCGCTGTGGAAAAAGCCGGCGAACTGGGCAATCAGTTCGGCCTGATTTTTGTCGACCTGCCCATCGGCGTGGAAGACCCGATCGAGCGCATGCTGAAAGTGCGTGAGCGCATGAAGGAACTGAAAGGTTCGTCACAACCCATCGTCGCGTTTGTGCTGCTCTCTGCGGTGGGCATGGGCCCGAAAATCCTGCAGGACCAGATCAGCGCGCTGATCGGCCGCAATGCGACGGCGGTGATGACGAACGTACCGGGTCCGCAGAAGCCGCTGTTTTTCGCCGGACGTGAAATCGACGAGATCGATTTCTGGGTGCCACAGTCGGGTGGCATCGGCATGGGTGTTTCAATCCTGACTTACAACGGCAAGGTGCAATTCGGCTTGATCACCGATGCGAAGCTGGTGCCGGATCCGGAAAACGTCATCAATAAATTCAGCGATGAATTTGAAAAGCTGGTGATGCAAACGCTGATGGGGCCGTATGGGCCGGAGTTTGAAGCGGAACTCGAGAAGGCGTTCGGCGGTGAAGCTGGCACTGATGCGCCTGCGCCGAAGAAAACACTGAAGCGCCTGCGCAAGTAGCTACCGCAGGTTGTCTCCGAACTCTCTCCAGGGTTTCCTCGCACGACTGCGACACGGCAAAAATCTCGACGCGCGCGGATAGCACTCCAGCACTGGCGGGCCGCTCCAGCCCTTCATGCCATTCTGAGTTTGGTTGCAGCCATTCATTCTTGATACAAGCAAACTTCTTCAACCCTCCACTACCGCCGCCACAATATCAATCTCGATCAAAAACCCACTCTTGAACTTGTCCACGGGAATGATCGAACGCGCCGGTTTGTGCTCACCAAAAAACGCGATGAACGCGCGATTGACCGCGCCCCAATCGGCAATATCCGAAATGTAGAGCGTTGCGCGCAGTACATGATCACGACGCGAACCGGCTGCGCTGAGAATGCCTTCTGCGTTGCTCAGGCACTGCGTGGTCTGCGCCTCGATTCCGTCCGGCGCAAAATCAGCGGCCCGCCCCGGCACACGTGCGAGCTGGCCCGAGACGTACACCGTTCCATTGTGAATCACCGCGGGTGAATAATGGCCCGCCGGTGGTACGCCATTGGGAATTTCTTCGGCCAAAAGTTTTTTCATGATTGCCATGGGAGTTTGTCCATATCTACGTTACCGCCGGTGAGGATGATGCCGATGCGCTTGCCCATGTAATCGTACGGGTCGAGATTGCCTTCGAGGATCGCGCCCAGCGGCGGGCAGCACGAGGTCTCGCAGACAATCTTGAGCAGTTCCCAGGTCATACGCATGGCGCGAATAATATTTTCTTCCGAGGCCAGCGCGATGCCGTCGACGTTGCCGAGAATCATCGGATACGTTTTGTCGCCCAGCCCCGTGCGCAGGCCATCGCACACCGTATTGGGCACGGCATCCGTGATGCGCGTGCCACCGTAGTACGAGCGGAATCCATCATCCGCGCCGGCGGGTTCACCGCCAATGACCTTGATATCCGGCTTGATGCCCTTCGACGCCACCGATGTGCCTGACAGCAGGCCGCCCCCACCCAGAGGCGACATCACAATGTCGAGATCAGGAACCTCTTCCAGCAACTCCAGCGCGGCGGTGCCCTGCCCGTTCATCACGCGATAGTCGTTGAAAGGATGCACCAGTTCCAGGTTCTGCTCGGCGATAAGTTTGTCGACGGCGGCTTCGCGTGCGCTGACGTTGGGCTCGCAATACACGATTTTTGCGCCGTAGGCTTCGATCGCGAATTTCTTCGGCTTGGGCGCATTGTTGGGCACCACCACCGTGGCTTGAACTCCACGCAACCCGGCAGCCCACGCTAGCGCAGCGCCATGGTTACCCGACGAATGCGTTACGACACCACGGCGCATCTGTTCCTCGCTGAGCGACATCACGGCATTGCATGCGCCGCGCGCCTTGAACGCGCCGACTTTCTGCATGTTCTCGCACTTGAAGAAAATCTCAGCGCCCAGCTCCTTGTTCAGGACATGGCTGGAGAGCACCGGCGTGCGGTGGATATGAGGCTTGATGCGGGCGTGTGCTTCGCGGATGGTGGCTAGGGTGAGCTCGTTCATTTCCGATTCAGTCGTTGCAATATTGTCGATTCAGGATTTAGTTTGATACGGGAATCAACGACGCGCTCAATCATCTTCCAGTTCATTCTGCGCCATCTCGATATCCAGCATCTCCATCGCATCGCGGCCCTTCATCTTCGCGGCCTTCTCATACAGCTTCACGGCCTTGTCTTCTTCCTTGTCCCCGAAAAGCATTAGCAGCCCGTTCGCGTATTCGATATGTGCAATCGGTGACGTGGGGTTCAACTTGATGGCTTTTTCATAATGCTCCACCGACAGGTCCTTGCTCGCGCCATAGGTGAGCTTACCCACCATGCCACCAACCTTATCGATGATTTCTGCGTGATAGGCGCCCATCGCGGTATGCGCCTCGGCGTGTTTCGCGTCCAGCTTCAGGGCCGTTTCCAACGCCGTTTTTATTTTCCCGCCATAGCCTTCCTTGAGCGCTTTCAGCACGGAAATGCTCTGGCTGTATCGTCCGGCGGCATAAGCAAATTGGTAGAACGCATTTGCGTTACCCGGTTCCTTCGCCATCAATGCCGAAGCCATGGCCATTGCGTCCTGGTACAACTTTACTTTGGCGGCATCTTTCTTTTCAAGATACGTCGCGTATATCGAGGTCGCCTTGATGGCAACGGTCGCGCCCTCGCCCGCATCCACGGCAGCGGCGAAATTTCCGGCGTGATATTGCCGCCACGCTTCCTGCAATCCGGCTGCCTTGGGATACACCTCGCCGTCGCCCTTGTGCAGCGCGTCCCAGTTTTTTTTGAGCGCCTCACCAGCATAGGTGATCGACTTTTGATCCAACGGGAAAGCAGTCCATTTGGCCATGATGTTTCCTCCTGTGTTTTATTTTTTCGCGGCCAGCTCATCAAGCCGCGTAATTTTCCATCAGATACTGCAGATGCGCTTTGGCGTCGCCCAGCAGGAACGGCGCCACCAGCGCCATCACTTGGTACACCCCGCGCGAAAGATGCTGCTCGGGGTCCGGTTCATCGGCAAATTTTCCGGGCGACTTGGCGCGCAGGTGTTCGAAATTGAGCCAGTACGTCGCCACCACCAATACGTTTTCGGCCAGCGCGCGAATTTCCTCCTCCTCCGCGCGCATCGCTTTCGCACTCACCAGCGCATGACAGAGTGCGATCACGGCATCGCGCTTATGGCCGATGATGATATTGAAATGCGATTTCAGTTTGGCGTCGCGGCTCAGCAGGTCGTCGAGATTGCGATAGAGAAAACGATACGCCCAGATGTGCTCGAACATGAGGTGGAGATAAAGCCACATGTCTTCCATGATGTAGCCGGCATCGGCGATGTTGACATCGGCACCTGGCGAAACATCGATGGCCTTTTCAAAATCGGCAAACAGGTGATGAATGATTTCATCCTTGTTGCGGAAATGATAGTAGAGGTTGCCGGGGCTGATATTCAGTTCATCGGCGATGTGGCCGGTGGTGACGTTGGTCTCGCCGTGGCGATTGAACAGGTCGAGGCTGATGCGGAGAACGCGTTCGCGCGTTCGTGCCGAACGGGAAGGTGGCGAGGCAGGCGAAAGTGTCGCGGGGTTGGTCGATGAAACCGGCATGGACAAATGTTACTACGGAGAGGGCCCGCTCTCCGCATGGGTCGAACTAGGCCCGGCCGGCCGCCACCCAGCGTTCCAGGTCGGTCACGGTGTCCTTGAGATCCCGCGTCGCATCCCTGAGGCGCTGCTTGGGCGAGACCGGGGGCGTCTTGAACACGCGGCTATCGAGCGTACGCTTTTCATCATTCAGTACGTCGAGATCCAGCGATATGCCGAATCGCGCAAACACGGGCTCGAGTTCATGCCGGCGCTTCAGCAGGTCCGAACGCGTGCGCTGGTAGGCATGTTCGCAAACGCGTTTGCGCGAGTTGTAGCTGAACAGGTTAGTAAAAAACATTTCCTGGTCGTCCGTGCCCGGCTCGAAAAGCACGATGCTGGCATTCTTGTATTTCGCTGCGTATTTTTCCAGGCCGGTATGCATGCGCGAATGGATGAGAGTGCGGAAAGTCTGCGACAGCACGACCGGCAAGCCACCCTCGATCAGCTTTTGCATATCGGCCTTGCCCCGGCGCGGTGCGCTCGATCGCGCGGCCTCACCGTCATACGGCACAAGCGGATTGACACCGATCACCAGCTCCGCGCCATCTTCCAGCGCCAGCGACGCATTGAGCGTTTTCTTCAGTGCGCCGTCGACGAAGTAGCGCCCTTCGATTTCCACCGGCGGAAACAATCCTGGCAAGGCAGCCGACGCCTGCACCGCTTTTGAAATGGGCACGTGATCCTGGCCTGCTCCACCGAACACAACGGCATTGCCCGAGTCGAGGTCCACCGCGACGGAATACAACGTGTGCTTCAACTGCCGGAAATCGTTGGTGCGGCCGGGTTCGCTGAACGCCTTTTCCAGGAAACGGGCAATACCGTTGTTGTCGAACAGCCCTGCCGGAATCGCGCGCGAGAACGGGGCGAACGATTCCATCGGCGACTGGCGGAATGGACTGGCAAGATAGCGAACGCAGCCGCGCACCATCAGGCCGGGCACGCTTCGCAGGCGCCGGCCGTATTCTCCCCAAGCGGGTTTCAGGAAAATTTCCGGGCGCAAGGTTGCGTTCGAAGCACCCTTCCCGTCGGCGGAATCGTTGTCGATGAACATGCGATAAATATCGGTGGGCGTCAGCTGGTTCGCGAGCCCCGCCGTCAGGAAACTGCCTGCGGAAACGCCGACATAAATATCCATGTCGTTGAGGTAGAGGCCGACCAGCGCTTCATCCAGCGCAAGCAGCACGCCGATTTCATACATGGCGCCCAGTGGGCCGCCCCCGGCAAGCGCCAGGGCTACCTTCGGCTTGCCACCGGACTTGCGTGTAGGAGCCTTCCGCGCGAGCGGCTTGGCCGCGATCTTCGGGTTGCGCTCGGCAGCATTCGCCTTGATCAATCTTCCCAAACTGCCCTCCGAGAAACACAAATTATTTTTTGTGGCGCCGCATCACCGGCGCACATTGGAAAATGGGGAATACCTGCGCGATATTCCCCATTCCCCATTTTGGATCCCCCTGCCCGCATAGGCAGGATTTCCGTGTCAAAGCTTAAGCGCGCACGCCGCGCTTGTTGAGTTCGTTCAATGCTTTTTGCAGGTCAGCCATGCGCGATTGCAGTTCGCGAATGTTCTGGCTGGACGGGATGCCAAACGTGTTCAGGGTCTTTGCAACACGCGCTTCAAACACGTGTTCCAGCTTGGTGATGCCTTCAACTGCATTCGCGGTGGAGCCCGAAACGGTTCCCTTTGCATCCTTGAAATTCTTCAGCAACGACTTCTCCGACTTGGCGGCGAACGCCTTCACTTCCTTTGCTACGTCGCGCGCCTTGGCTTCTGCCACGGCCTGGACATTGGACTGGATCTTCTGGCCTTCCTTGACGAACACATTGGCCTTCTTGCCCAGCGACTGCGCGGCTTCGGCGGTCATTTCCGACAGGCGCCCGGTTTCGCGAGCAATGGCACCATATACCTTGACGGCGTTTTCCTGCATGCGCTCAGCGACGCCCAGGCCGGCCTGCACCACTTTGTGCGCGACACTTGCCGGTGCGACCTTGGCCTTTGCCAGCTTCGCCACCTTGGCGCGCGGCTTGGCTGCTGTGGATTTGGTGGTGCGCTTCAATGCGGGTTTCTTTGCAACTTTGCGGGTAGCCATGGTGAATCTCCTGTCTGGAAGGTTGAAATCGAGGTGAACCCAATCACGAATGGAGCCAGTTTAGGTGGCGTGATTAGAGGAATCACACTAAAGAAAACCCCGGTCGGCCGACTTCCGATGCGGCAGCGCAACATCCGGCTTTCGCGGCAAAAATGTCGCCCTCCCGCCGCAACCGCCTGTCACCGCCTGCAGGTGCGCAGTGTATGATTTCGTCAAAGACGGACTTCACCCTATAAAAATATCTTGGAGGCTTAACCACCATGACCTACTTCGTCACTGGCGCGACCGGTTTTATCGGCAAATTCCTGGTCAAGAACCTGCTGGAACGCGACGGCACGATTTATGTGCTGGTGCGCAAGAATTCGCTGAAGAAACTTGAGGCGCTCTATCCGTGGTGGGGGCTGGATGCCAAACAAAAGCGCATCGTGCCGATTGTCGGTGACCTGGGCAAGGAGAAACTGGGGGTCGCGGCCGCCGATATCACCAAGCTCAAGGGCAAGGTCACGCATCTGTTCCACCTCGCCGCAATTTATGATTTATCGGCCGACGCCGCCAGCCAGCAGACCGCCAATATTGACGGCACGCGGAACGCCGTCGAATTCGCCACCGCGGTAAAAGCCGGCTGCTTCCATCACACCAGTTCCATCGCCGCCGCCGGACTCTACGACGGCACGTTCCGCGAAGACATGTTCGAGGAGGCCGAAGAACTCGATCATCCGTACTTCCGCACCAAGCATGATTCCGAGGGCATTGTCCGCAATGAATGCAAGGTGCCTTGGCGCGTCTATCGGCCCGGCATGGTTGTTGGTCACTCGAAGACCGGCGAGATCGACAAGATCGACGGCCCGTATTACTTCTTCAAGCTGATCCAGAAGATGAGGAACGCGCTTCCGCCGTGGGTGCCGACCGTCGGCATCGAGGGCGGGCGCATCAACATCGTGCCGGTCGACTACGTGGTCGACGCCATGGATTACCTCGCCCACAAGGAGGGCCTGGACGGCGGCTGCTTCCATCTCACCGACCCGGAGCCGCGGCGAATCGGCGAGATACTCAACCTCTTCGCCAAGGCCGCCCACGCGCCGCAGATGACGATGCGGCTGAACGCCAAGATGTTCAGCTTCATCCCGTCGTTCGTGGTGGATTCGGTGATGTCGCTCGCCCCGGTGCGGCGCATCCAGAAGCAGG
>JBDTWS010000145.1:0-10139 GCA_040006575.1 Betaproteobacteria bacterium | reverse complement strand
TGCTCACGCTCAATTATCTCGGTGGTGTTTCGCCGCAAAAGATATTCGCGGAACATCGCGAAGCTGGTGCAATGCTGGCGGCGGGAAGCGATACGCAAACCACGACGCGCACGCGCGCTACAACTGGCGGAAAAATCAATATCGGCTACGTTTCCGGCGACTACCGGAACCACCCTGTCGCGGTTTTCGTCGAGCCGGTTTTTGCAAACCACGATCGTGAAAACTTTGTCGTTCATGCCTATGGCAATTCACCCATTCAGGACGTGATGACGACACGGTTGATGGGGCTGGTCGATCACTGGCGCGACATTTCCGCGCTGGATGACAGCCAATGCGCCGCGCTGATCCAGCGCGACGGGATCGATATCCTGGTTGACCTGTCCGGACACACCGGGTTGAACCGCCTGTCCCTGTTCGCGCGCAAACCTGTACCCGTCCAGGTGACGTGGCTGGGCTACCTGAACACCACCGGCCTGGCCGCCATGGACTATCGCCTTTGCGATTCACGCACCGATCCCGAAGGCGAGGCAGATCAATTCCACACCGAAAAATTGTGGCGCCTGCCGGACAGCCAGTGGTGTTACCGGGCCAGCGAGGGACTGCCCTCACCGGCAACTGAAACACCGATGTTGGGTAATGGCTTTCCCACCTTTGGCTCATTCAATAATTTCGTCAAGATCAGCCAGTGCACGGTGGAACTGTGGTCGCAACTTCTGTCGGCAATCCCGAAAGCGACATTGCGCATCATGGGTGTGCCGCCGGGACGTGCGGGGAAAGAATTGCTGACACGATTTGAACGCTGCGGCATTTCCGCCGACCGGCTGACGATGCTGCCGAGGCTCGATTACGTCGATTATTTCAGCGCATTCAATGCCGTCGACATCGCTCTGGATACTGTTCCGTATAACGGCGGCACAACCACCTGCGATGCGCTATGGATGGGCACACCGGTCATCGGCATGGCGGGCGATACCTCGGTATCGAGGAGCGCTATCAGCATACTTGCCCATGCCGGCTTGAATGAACTGATTGCCAAGGATGCCGCGGATTACATCGCGATTCATCAACGACTGGTCGACGATCCGTCGCAACTCAACCATTACCTCGCGACCCTGCGCGATAAATTCAGCCAGTCGCCCATGATGGATGCGCCACGATTTACACGCGGCCTGGAGCAGGCCTTTCAGCAAATGCTCAAGGGCGCCTGGGTTTCGAACGTTCTCGCAACTTAACCGGCTGCAGTCGTCGCTGCATCGGCGTCGTAGCTGCCCCGGGCAACCGCTCCGCCATCAGTCGCGCATCACAAAGCACATCGGACTTGGCCGCGGGATCAATATCCAGCAGGCCGCGTTGCCAGCCCGCATAGTGCGACGGAATGGGAATGCGCCTGTCGTTGCCGCCGACATTCGGGACTTTTCGCGTGTCGTTTGCGGGCGAGGCAGCCGGCCGACACGGGCCAATGCGCCTGCGCAGCCGGCTCCACCAGGTGATATCAGAATGCCTGGCGCACAATCGATTTGCTTTGCGTGGTGCCCGCGAAGGGCCCGGTCGTAAAGGTGTACGTCATGACTGCGGTAGTGGCGCTGGTGAACGCAAGGCTCATGGTTCCTGCCTGCGTCACGCTGACGCGGCTCGCATCGTAATTTGCACCGAGCCATGCGGACGACGTGGTGCTGTAGAACGGGCCCGAATAGGTGGTGGCGTTCCAGGTGCCGTTGGGCATGACGTACCAGGTCACGCGACCATCGGTGCCGTAGGTGTACCACGCGCCGAACAGGATGCCCGCCTGCTGCGTGATGCTGATGCCCCAGCCGTTTTGCGCGCTGTTACCCCACCACATGTCGCCGACGTTCAGCGGTGCGCTGCCATGGCCGAAGACCTGGCGCTGGATCGTTTTCTGTCCGCTGACGCCGTTGATCGTGTATTGCATCACGGCGCTGGAGGTTCCGTTGAATGAAATGGTGATTGTGCCGACAGCAGCTCCCGGCACAAAACTCGCCGGCGAATAATTGTTGAGCGGCGCCGAAGTCGGCTGGTACAGCACGCCCGTGTAAACGGTGAAGCCGCTGCTCCATGTGCCTTCAGGCATGACGTACCAAACGGGGCGGCCCGCGCCGTCGTAAACATAGAGTGCGCCGAACAGGTTGTTGCCGTGCTGTTGCAGCGACATGCCCCAGCCATTCTCGACACTGCCGGCCCACCACAGGTCGCCATAGCTGGGGGCCGTACCGGCAGCTCCCACCGAGACCGTGACGCTGGCGGTGTTGCCGGCGCCACCCGCGTTGACGCCACGTACGGAATACGTGGTGGTCGAAGCCGGTGCAATACTGCCGCCCGCAGCGCCGCTGCCGAAGCCAGTGTTGGTCCAGATGTATGAAGTCGCCGCGGGTGAACAAGTGGCTGTCAGTGCCGACAGGCTGCCCTGGGTGATCGTGGCTGGCGCGGCTGAAAGCGTGCATGCCGGAGGCGTGACGGCAGCAGCGCTCAAAACAATGGCGCCGGTGGTTGCGACCTTGCTGTTATTGGTGTCGTCGCTTTCGTTGATCAGCAAATTGTCGTCGGCGATGGCACCGATGTAATAGCTGCCGGGCGAAATGCCGGCGGGAAGTGTCACGGCCATCGTGCAGGGAATGGATTGCCCCGCCGACAAGCCGCCGGAATAGAAACAGGTGCCGATCAACAGGTCACTTGTGTTGATGACCGTGTCACTCGACAAATAGAATCCGAGGCGGAATGGTTGTGCGGTTAGCGTACCTTTGTTCCGTGCCGTAACGACCACCGTGATCGGTGAACCGATGGTCCCTGTAACCGGGGCGGTGAGTCCGGTCACATCGAGATCGGGGATCAACAACGATGTGGCGACAGTGACCGTCGCACTAGCGGTATTCCCGGCGCCGGTCGCATTCGTGCCGCGCACGGTAAAGGTGGTCGTCGTGGTCGGTGCGACCGCACCGGCGGCGGTGCCGCTGCCGAATCCGGTGTTGGTCCATGTATACGACGTCGCTGCAGGTGAGCACGATGCCACCAGCGTGGTGCCGGCGCCTGCCGTGATGGACGATGGCGTCGCTGTCAGGCTACAAACGGGCGTGCTGCCGGTTCCACCGCCCGCACTTTGCCAGGCCAGCGCATGCGCGCCAGCGATATCGTCGGCCTGCAGCGTGTAGGTGCTGCTGATACGGCTGTTCATAATCGAGGCGACCGACTGGCCGGCATCATCGGGATGATCGAGGCCCGCCGCATGGCCCAGCTCGTGCAGCGCGACACGGCCCAAATCGTTGAGCGAGGTGCCGTCGGCATTGAATTTCAATGCGCCGCTGTAGGAGCTCCAGGTCTTGGCGTTGTTGAACAGCATGTCGACTTCAATCACTTTGCCGGACGATGACCAGGTCGAGGTCACGGCAAGTGTGCTGCTGCCGAAGGCCAGTCCGCAATTGGTGTTGGACCAGGTGACTTCATTGACCTGGTTGCGTCCGCAATTGCCGGACGTGCCGCCGGCAACGCCGATAAAAAATCCGTGGTCGGCGTTGGGGCCGATTCCGGCCGCGTTCCACTGCGCCATGGCGTCGACGACCGGCTGGTTACCGATCAGCGACTGCATGGCGAGGTTCATGGTGAGATGGCCGCCGGGTGAAGTGCCCAACAACGAATATGCGCTCGCCGAACCCGGCAACATCACGGCCGATAACAGTAATGCAGAAGCGGCGAGGGAAGCCCAGCGTGCCGCTATTTTTTTCCAGGCACGCATCATTTCGCCCCCTGCGCGAGTTTGTTCCTGATCGCGGCGACAAAGGTGTCCTGCGTGATGGGATCTGCGGTTTCGGTGCGGCTGTTGACAAGGCCATCACCGGCGGACGCGCCCGGCAATTGCGTCAATGGGCGGCCGCTGTAGTCATGCACGCGCGACACGCCGGAAGCGGAATCCTTGCGAATCTGGAAAATGCCCTGGGGTCCGCCCACCAGCGGGAACATGACCGTGCCGTTACCGGCCACGAACACGAGGTAGCGCACACCGGGAATGAATTTCGGCGCACCGGCCACGCTCTGCGTCTCCGCGCCTACCGTGCCGCCCAGCAACGTCAGCGTGAGAGTCGCCGAAGGCACCGAGCCCTTGACCACGTCCAGGTTGTCAAACCGGTAATCCGTGACGATTTCCCGCTCGCCGGTGCGGCGCGAAGTGGCGGCACTGGCTGTACCGATCACCACTTGTTCCGCTTCCACTGCCAGCGCGTCGAAATTGCGCGACTCAAACGTAGCAGCATGCGCGGCACCTGCACCCACGCCTGCACCAATTGCGCTGCACACCAGGACTGCACACAAGACGATCGATTTCCACATGATTGTTCCTATCAATGCCATTCACAAAGCCGGACTACATTGAAATGGGCAAAAGCACCCTTGCAATATCCGCGCCGACGTAACAGGTATCAGGTCGATCAGGTGGGGAAGTAGTTCCGCAAGGGAACCGAAAGAGAGTCGAAAGGGAATTACAAATGAAATAGCTATGAAAAATTGTCGCCGGATGGCGACTGGATTCGCGTGAATATGCACAACTGATGGTGCAGATCGCCATTTGGCGCGGTTCTCCCGCCACTAATGACCTGGTTACCGCGCCAGCGCTAGACTTTGATCGCCCATTTTTACGCACCATCGCGCAGCGACACGCCGCGTTTTTTTGTCGGCTATGCGATGCAACATCTCACTGGCTTCACTGGCTTAAGTGTGCTGCCAGGAAGGCGCCAATCTTTTCCTCATACATCGTTTTAGCAAACCCATGCAGGTCCACATGCGCGGCGCCGTCGACAATCCACAATTTCCGCTCGCCACATTGGCACATCCTGGCCGTGTCGAATATTCGTTTCGTCTCGGCCAGCGTGGTGTGCCGGTCAGCGGCGCCGGACACGATCATGAGCGGTGCGCGCAATGATGCAGTCGCGTCGATCGGACGCAATTGCTGGGTAGAAAAGCCAAGCCTCCACGGTAGTTGCCAGGTCAACAATGGCGCCAGCCATTCGCCGACCGCGCCCAGATGCAGGTTGAGCCGGTCCGCAACCGCTTCCTCGATGGTGGGGAACATCGACTCGAGGATTACCGCGTCGGGCAGGTGTGCGGGATGCGAAAACACCATCGACGCTGCTCCCAGCGATACACCTATCACGCCGATCTTCTGCGCGGGCGCTTCGCGAGCAAGCCACAGCAACGCAGCATCCACACCAAGCGATTCATGGCGACCAAACGTAATGCGTTCCCCGCTGCTCTCGCCATGCGCGGGGAGATCGACCAGCAACACCGAATAGCCAAGGCCACGAAGAAACCTCGTGCGCCCGATCATCGACCGGCGATCACCGCGGATACCATGCAGCAGCAGGATTGCGCCCTGGCGCGCGCCGCTCCGTATCCACCAGCCGGAGATGACACCACCGCCGGCCGTTCGAAATTCCACAATCTCGGCGGGCAAGTCGGCCGGCGGCTTTCCGACGACACTGCGCGCAGGTCGGCTCAGCATTTCGCCCGCGGCATGGATGAAAACTACCGCCGCGATCATGCCGCCAAACAAGAGCATCAGAAACAGGCGCAGAAGCCTTCTCATGCGCGCTTCATATTGTTGCCATCGAGAGCCTCACTAACAGGGCAACAGCGAAAAACTGCTGCCGATGGCATTGAAGAACGCGTTCAACAAACTGGTTATCACGCGTGCTCGATTGAACAGCACATCGCACAACAGCGCGAACGCCACGGCCATGTAGCCGATGTAGGCAAGGCCCACGTAATCGTTGAACAAGATCGTATGCAGCCAATTTTGCCGGAACAGATACAGGTAGGCCGTGACGGACGCAGCCACGACCAGCAAAGTCGCCGGCAACAGCAGTTGCACATCCGCACTGCGTCGCCAGGCGGCGGCTAACGCAAGCAACATGAACACCAGCGCATTCGTGCCGGTGAAAATGCGGAACTCGCGCGTGAGTTTTTCCGCGGTCGCCATGTAGTGGGTGCGGATCAGTGTGGTGAGCTTTTCCTGCGAATGAACGGCGGAGGCGATTGAGCCCAGCAGTCCATCGCGAATCCGCGTTTCAATTTTCCGGCGGCACTCACAGTCAAGATTTCGCATCTGCGCAATTACGGTTGCAAGTGTCTGTGGCAAATTTTCTTCCAGTTGACGCCGGATGAAAGCAATGTCACCCGCCTGGCTCTTGACCAAATTGCCCGCTTTGCCACTGAGATATTTCTCATCGAGCGCATGGATCGTCTCGCGCGTTTTGGTTTCCACTCGCTGGCGGATAATTTCCTTCGCGACTTCTTCCACATAGCCGGGATTAAGAAGCGAGGTTACGAACGCGGCCGTAAAGATAATGGCCCCAAACAAGCCAACGACCAGTAGGATGCTGCGAATGCTCGTCATAGCGCGAGTACCTTGCCGGCATTGGCGTCATGATGGATTCTTGCGAGTTCTTCACCCGCCGCCGCCGCGCGCAAATTGTCCGCTGACCAGTCGTTTTCCAGCGCGGCAACGTATCCGTAAAGATATTGGTGGGATGGCCAGACGAGTTGTAGTGGTTCAGTCATTGACGTGACTATTCCGGCCGGTCGCGAGTCACAAGCTTCAAGTAGGCTTCCAGCGATCCCCCACCGAGCGTTTTCACCATCACTCGCAAGGTGTTCACGCGGTTTCCCATTTCCACGCCCAAGCGCCGCCGCACTTCACTGTACCCCGATCGTTCCCAGAATCGTTCGCCACGGGTATTGCCTTCGATGACGCCCAGCCGCACCCATTGCGCGCCTTCCTGCTTCATCCATTTTTCCAGTTGCGCATGAATTTTCCGCGAGACGCCTCCCCCATGCAGGGAAGTCGCGACCACGAAAAGGCCGATGTGCCAAACACCTTCGCAAAGGAAATCTGCCAGCACGCCGGCGACGCCGATGAGTTCGCCGGCGCCATCGACAAACCCGATGTGCAACCTGCGCGAAAACGTCATGTCGGCGGGCGGCAGGTCGTCCCATTCCCGCTGCGCTTCATCGGTACGCGGCGGATGACCAAAAACCGTGAGGAAGTACCCGGGATTGGCGTGGAAAAATTGCTGCATCAGCGAAACGTCGGCCGCCTCGAGAACGACGGCGCGCATGCCGGCATTCTCAATATCGAATAGTGATGGCCGCAGCGACAATGAACTCATGTATGGATTTTCCCTGTTTGCAATTTGCGCTTCTGCATCTCGTCTGAACGGGAAATTCTAGCGCAGGCCGCGTCCGGAACAGGCAACGATGCGCGTCGTTCCCGAAAGCAAAAAAGATGACCTACATATTGCTTACGGATCAACTTTCCGGACAACCCGTGTCGCGACCCCGATTGTAGAGTTGCCTGCCGTTGCAAAACATATGCGGCAGATCGCAAATACTTCGGAGAGAAAAATGACACCGCAACACATTCACCTGGTACGCAAATCCTTCCTGCTGGTTGTACCTATCGCAACAACCGCAGCCGGGCTGTTCTACAAACGTCTGTTCGAGCTGGACCCCACATTGCGTCACTTGTTTCGTGAAGACATGACCGAGCAAGGCGCGAAGCTGATGGCCATGCTGGGTACCGCCGTGGACCTGCTGGATCAACCGGAAAAACTCCTGCCGGCGCTGAGGGCACTGGGTCAGCGCCATCTCGCTTATGGCGTCGAGGACGGCCACTACGCAACTGTGGGCAACGCGCTGCTCTGGACACTGGAAACGGGATTGGGCCCGGCATATACGCAGGAGGTCGCCGCCGCATGGGCAAGCGTCTACGGCGTGATTGCCGCAGAGATGCAGTCGGCGGCGAAAAACGCTTTTGCGGCCGCACTCTAGACCGCACCGATTCGTTATTCGCTTTATTTCTCTTTATTTCGCTTTGTTTCGACTTAAGCCGGCGAGCGCCGTGGCGACGCCCGGGTTTCCAATTCCAAAAAGGGAAAAATATGTCTTGTTCTTCTGCTTCAACGTTTTTACGAATGCTGGCTGCTCTAATGGCAGTACTTTCCTTCGCATCACATGCCGAATCGCTCGATGTGAGCGACACGTGGCTGGTCCGCCTGCGCGCGCTTGAACTGAAACCGGAAAACAGCAATATGCCGGGACTCAAGGATTCGATTTCCATCAACAACAAGGTGATTCCGGAAGTTGACGTGTCCTATGCGCTCAACAACAACTGGTCCGCCGAGCTGGTGTTGACGTATCCGCAAAAACATGACGTGAGGGCAGGCGGCACCACCATCGGCACGGTGAAACACCTGCCGCCATCTCTCATGCTCCAGTATCGCTTCGCCAACGACAGCGGCGTTGTGCCGTATCTCGGTGCCGGCTTGAACTACACCCGGTTCATGCAGGCGCGTCTGCCGGCCGGCATCACCGTGGACAAGCAGAGCATGGGAGTCGCCGCGCAACTCGGCATCGACTTCGAGATTGCACGCAATACCTACTTCAACATCGACTACAAATACATCACGATGAAAACGGACGTCATGGCGGGAGGTGCGCGTTTGACGACGCTGGAGTTGAACCCGAGCCTGTTCGGTGTGGGCATCGGTTATCGTTTTTGAACGGATCAACCGGCGCGAAATTGCAACTAACGTCTTAACCGAAAAATCGCCTGCTCGCAGGCGATTTCTTTTTTTGCGCTCGTTTGCATGCATGCACGTCCAAGCGCACGGCGACGGCCACGCCGTTTTGAACGACGCGCTATGTGATTGCGACAGAGCCTCCGTAGTGCGCATCCGGTCGGGTTACTTCCGGCCTCAACTTACCACTTCACAAGGATCACATGAAATCAAAAATCTTACGCGGCCTTCTCGGCATCGGCATCGTTATTTCCAGCAATGCATTCGCCACAAACGGCACCATCACCGGCATCACGCTGAGCAAATCTTCAATTCAATCTGGAGAGACAATCAACTTTACTGTCCAGGGCAATGTGGCGCCGGGCAAGAAATGCCACATCTATGGCTTACGCGGCGACACGGGCGAATCGTATGACCTTGGCGTTGTGAGTTCTTTCCCCGCACAATTTCCAGGCAAGCCGCTCACGATTTCCAAGACCGGCACGCAATATATTCACGCCAGTGGCGGCACGGCGGACAAGGAAAATGAATGCACAGGAAGCGTGAAGGCGATAGTCACCGTTCTTGCCAAGACGGAAATCAGCGCAGCACCCGCCGCGGGAATGGTACCGGTAGCCAAGTGCCCTGCCGGTTACAGGACCGACATGACCAATCCTTCTACCGGCGAACTAAAGTGCACCAAGCTTCAAATGGCTTGCCCGGCAAACTTCACGAGTTCCTTGGACCAGAGTACCGGGATATTGACCTGCACGCCTAAGGCCGAAGGCGACTGTCCGGCAGGCTGGTCCGGCGGGTTCACGCCGACGGGTCAGTTGGTCTGCTACCCCAGACGTGAAGTTGTTGCATGCGTCGATTCCGCTCCCGAATGGAAATGGGGCGACAAGTATTATGTTGATGGATGGAGCGTCGTTGGCTGTTACAAGAAACCGAAAGTCACCAACTAACTCATAATTTTCAGGCAATCGCGGGCGCGGTGAATACTGCGCCCGTTTTCATTTGTAGGCGTCAGGTGTTAGCCGGTCCTGCAGCAGATTGCGGATACGTAAATCGCCGCTCCGTCCATTGTTGCCCGGCACCTATGCACTATCATCTAGACATGCGCCAAACCTCCCAGCACGTCCTCCACACCGTCTTTGGCTATGCCACCTTCCGCGGAGAACAACAAGCCATCGTTGATCACCTGGTCGGCGGTGGCGACGCGCTGGTGCTCATGCCCACCGGCGGCGGCAAGTCGCTCTGCTTCCAGATTCCGGCACTGGTACGCGAGGGCACCGCGATCGTTGTGTCTCCGCTTATCGCGTTGATGCAGGACCAGGTTGAAACCCTTCAGCAACTTGGCGTCAAGGCAGCGTTTCTCAATTCGACGATGGACACTCGCGCAGCCGCCAGCATGGAAAATTCGTTGCTGGCCGGCGAGCTCGATTTGCTTTACGTGGCCCCCGAACGCCTGCTGACACCGCGCTTCATTGACCTCCTGCATCGAACGAAGATCGCGCTCTTTGCCATCGACGAAGCGCATTGTGTATCGCAGTGGGGCCATGATTTCCGGCCGGAATACCG
>JBDTWS010000144.1:0-10160 GCA_040006575.1 Betaproteobacteria bacterium | reverse complement strand
GCCAGTGTCGATTCCACCGACTTCAACGCGTTCTGCGCTTCAATGCGGATTTCGGCTTCGGGTTCCGCAAACACATCGCCCTTCTTTTCCAGCACACCCAGCAGCAGTGATTTGGTTGCGGGATTGGTACTGCCCGCCAGCGCCTTCACGGCGGCCAGGCGCGCGACCTTGTCCTTGCTGCCCAGCTGCACCGTCGCTTCGATGATGGCCAGCAGGCCGCGAATTTCGGCGTCTTTTTCTATCGCCAGCGCTTTGCGGATCAGCGGCAGCATGGATTCTTCGGCGTTGGCCTGAAGCGCTTTGGCGGCCGTCAGCCTCACATCGCGTTCGGATGCGAGTAAACGCAATGCCGATACGGCCGACTCGAGTTCGCGACGCACGCGATTGTTGAGCACCACGTCTTCGCGCTCAGCGGGCACCGGTGTCACTTTTTTGCCGGTGAGGAGATCAGTGGCCTCCTCGCCGCTCATCAGCAGTATTTGCTTGTTTGCGTTCGGGGCGATCTGCACGTTGCCGTCGAGGAGCGCCGTCAGCATCGGCAGCGATGATGCGTCACCGTCGGCGACGATCGCGCCGATGGCGGCAATCTTGTCTTCGTTCTCGCCGGTAGCGAGCCGGGTGATCAGTTCGGGCTTGAATGCGGCGGCAGGGAATGCCGCCAGCAAGGCGACGAACGTCATGATGACCGCCAAACATTTCGGCTTCATGGGCAAGGATTCAATGAACGCCTTTCAATACTTCTTGCCCGCCATCCCTGCATGCAAGCGCAGGACAGGGATGACGGGTTGGAGACGTGCAGATTTCAGTTAGAGGAATGCGCCCATCATTTCTTCGGCGCTGCCAGTGCCGGCGCGGCGGCCATTTCCGGCTCATCCTTCTTCTTGTCGTTGCCGGCAATGTACGGGCTCCATGGCTGCGCCCGGATCGGACCCGCTGTCTTCCACACGACATTAAATTGGCCATCGGCTTTTACTTCGCCGATGAATACCGGCTTGTGCAGGTGGTGATTTTTTTCATCCATCTTCACCGTAAATCCGGAAGGCGCCTTGAAGGTTTGTCCCGCCATCGCCGCGACCACCTTGTCGGTATCGGTCGACTTGGCTTTCTCCACCGCCTGCTTCCACATGTAGATGCCGATATAGGTGGCTTCCATCGGGTCGTTGGTCAGCGGCTTGTCGGCGCCGGGTAGTTTCTTGGCCTTGGCGTACGCGGCCCATTTTTTCTTGAATTCCTCGTTGGCCGGATTTTTCAGCGACATGAAATAGTTCCATGCGGCCAGGTGGCCCACCAGCGGTTTCGTGTCCACGCCGCGCAGTTCTTCCTCACCCACCGAGAACGCGACCACCGGAACGTCGGTCGCTTTCAATCCCGCATTGCCCAGCTCTTTATAAAACGGCACGTTGGAGTCACCGTTGATGGTCGAGATCACGGCGGTCTTGCCACCCGACGCAAATTTCTTGATGTTGGCGACGATGGTCTGGTAATCGCTGTGGCCGAATGGCGTGTAGACCTCGTCGATGTCCTTGTCCGCGACACCCTTGCTCTTCAGGAACGCGCGCAGGATTTTGTTGGTGGTGCGTGGATACACATAGTCGGTGCCCAGCAGCACGAAGCGTTTCGCGCCGCCGCCTTCCTTGCTCATCAGGTATTCGGTGGCGGGGATCGCCTGCTGGTTGGGTGCGGCGCCGGTGTAGAACACATTCTTGGAAAGCTCTTCGCCTTCGTACTGAACGGGGTAGAACAGCAGGCCATTCAGCTCTTCATATACTGGCAAAACGGATTTCCTCGAGACCGACGTCCAGCAGCCGAAGGTGACGGCGACCTTGTCTTTGGAAATCAGCTGCCGCGCCTTCTCTGCGAACAGCGGCCAGTTGGAGGCCGGATCGACCACGGTCGGCTCAAGCTTCATGCCCATCACGCCGCCCTTGGCGTTGATCTCTTCGATGGCCATCAGGGCCACGTCTTTCAGCACGGTTTCGCTGATGGCCATGGTGCCGGACAGCGAGTGCAGCACGCCGACCTTGATCGTGGACGCGGCCGCCTTCTTGTCCTGCGCGTACACGCTCGACGTACCGAATGCCAGCGCTGCCATGACGGCGACGGCGGATGCCTTCACAAAATCTCTTCTTTGCATGATCGACCACTCCCTTTATTTGAATGTGCCTGAGGACAGAATCGAAAGAGACTTTGCAATACGCATGCCAAACGCAGAATGGGAACGGCGGCGACCGTTGTGCGCGCCATGCCCCACGAACGCGCACGCGATGGCGGGTGACGCGGCCATTGCCCGCACGAAATAAGTGCGAGGGACCGCGAACGGGCCGGAAATGCACCGAGACAGCGCTGCCGAAGACAAACCCAAGCACCAGGGCGGCGTTCAAGCCATTTTTGCCCTGTAAGCCGCACCCATGCTTGAGTTTCAATCGCTGATTTTTGCCGACAGCGCTTTTTTGCTCGTCAGAGTCCGCGATTCGCCATTCCAGTGTCCCGGCACCAATTCACGCTATGCTTGTCCAATGAAGATGTGTCTCTTCCGAAAATTGCTGGTGGCGTGGATGATCCTGTGGCTGCCGGCCTCCGGCGCACTGGCGGCGATGATGCCGCTTTCGGCGATGTCGGCGGGCCAGGTGCAATCGCAAACTTCGTACGCCGCAGCTGCGCAAGACACAACGGCCATGTCCATGCCCTGTCACCAGCCTGTCGCCGGCAAGCAGCTCACCGGCGGCTGCACGCATTGCGTGCTGTGCCATCTCGCGGTGGCGCTGATGCTGCCGTCCATGCCGCACAGCGAAACCGTGACCCCTTCGCACGACTTCACCGCGACACCCCAACTGTCGCCCGCCTCGTTTTTTCCCGAACCCGCTTCCCCTCCTCCCCGATCCGTCGCCGCCTGAGTAACAGCGGCTGAAGTCAGGCGTGCGCATGCGTGCGCCGTTGCCGCGCGTATTTCTTGCTGATATTTATTGATCGAGGGAAACATGAAACGACACGACTTAACATGCGCGATGGGCGCAATGGGCGCATTGGCCCTGTGCGTGGCCGCGGGTGCGGCACGTGCAGAGGACAAGCCCGCACAGAATCCGGGTGCGCCAGTTGCATCAACGACCGCGCCGCCGCTTGTTTACATGCTGCTCTACACATCTCCGTTCAAAAGCTATCGAGGTTTCAGCGACGACAAGCGAAAACCGTGGCTGCTGGTGAACGAGGAAGTGCGCACAAAAGGCATGCATGGACAGATGCAGGACGCTGGCGGAGAAATGACGGACGCAACGCCGCCTGCCGCAGTGCCTGCCGCGCCGCCTGTGCCCACCGCACCTGTTCCATCGCCCGCTCCCGTCACACCGCCCGCGCACCAACACAAGCACGGAGGCTGATATGAAAAATCCCTCTTGCCGCGTTACGGTGGCGCTGCTGCTGGTCTCGCTTACGGCCGGTTGCGCGCAATACTCCAGCGATGGCGGTTTTACAGCTGTCGAGCGGATCACTCGCGACAAAATTTCCGGCGACGTGAAGTGGACACGAACCGAAAAAGAACGCGATGCCGTTTCAACTCGCGTAAGAGACCTGCTCACGAAACCTCTTTCGGTTGACGATGCCGTCCAGGTCGCACTCCTCAACAATCGTGGCCTGCAGGCCGATTTCGCCGAACTCGGCATCGCCGAATCGGACTTGGTCGACGCCGGCCGCCTGCCCAATCCCGGATTCTCGTACCGCCGCACCCGGCGCGGCGAAGAAATTGAAATCGAACGCGGCCTGCAGTTCAACCTCGCACGATTACTCGCCATGCCGTTCGCCATCAGGATGGAATCGCAGCGCATGGAGACCGCGCAAAGCCGCGCCGCGCTGGCTGTCATTCGCCTGGCCGGCGACACACGTAAAGCCTATTTCCAGGCGGTAGCTGCGACCGAGACCGTGCGCTACATGCGGCAGGTGCAGGAAGCAGCCGATGCGGGTGCGGAGCTCGCCCAGCGCATGGCCGTGGCCGGCAACTGGAGCCGCCTGCAACAGGCGCGCGAACAGGTTTACTACGCCGATGCCGCGCTCAATGTGGCGCGTGCGGAGCAGGCCTCGGTGCGCGCACGTGAAGCACTCACGCGCCTGCTGGGCTCGTCAGGAGCGCAAACGATGTACACGCTTCCCGAACGCTTGCCCGACCTGCCGAAGGCTGCGGATGAACGTCCCGACATTGAACAGCGTGCGATGGAAACGCGGCTCGATGTGCAGTCCGCGAAGCGCGACACCGAATCACTCGCGTCGAACCTGGGCCTGAGCAAGGCGACACGTTTCATCAACGTGCTGGAAGCAGGAGTCACGCGCGAGACTTCCAATATTGAACCAGTACGCCGCGGCTATGAGATATCGCTGGAACTGCCGCTGTTCGACTGGGGCACGACGCGTGTGGCGAAGGCCGAGACACGATACATGCAGGCTGTCGATCGCACTGCGCAAATCGCCGTAGACGCGCGCTCGCAGGTGCGGGAAAGCTACCAGGCCTATCGCACCAGTTATGACATCGCGCGCCACTATCGCGATGAGGTCGTGCCCATTCGCAAGCGCATTGCGGACGAAAACATGCTGCGCTACAACGGCATGCTGATCGGCGTGTTCGAGCTGCTGGCCGATGCCCGTTTGCAGATTTCCAGCGTCAACAGCTACATCGAGGCGCTGCGCGAGTTCTGGCTGGCCGAGAGTGACCTGCAGATGGCGATGATCGGCCAGCCCGGCCGCCCTGACGCCGCGCGCGCCATGACGATGACAACCGAAACGACGAGTGGAGACCACTGATCATGGACAACAACAATCTGGATCGCCGCAAATTTTTCGCCGCCCTCGGCATTGCCGGTGGCGCAGTCGCCGCAGCATCGGTGAGCCGTGTGGCGATGGCCGCGCTACCCGAGCCGGTCCTGCAGGAGAAGCCGGACACGATGCCGCCGCTTGTGCCGAAGGATGGCCGCCCCTATAACCCGGTGGTCACGCTGAATGGCTGGACGCTGCCCTGGCGCATGAACCAGGGCGTGAAGGAATTTCACCTGGTGGCCGAACCGGTGGTGCGCGAAATCGCGCCGGGCATGGTCGCGCATCTGTGGGGCTACAACGGCCAGTCACCCGGACCCACGATTGAAGTGGTGGAAGGCGATCGCATCCGCATATTCGTCACCAACAAATTGCCGGAACAGACTTCCGTTCACTGGCACGGGCAGCGATTGCCCAACGGCATGGACGGCGTCACCGGACTGACGCAGCCTGCGATTGAACCGGGCAAGACTTTCGTCTACGAGTTCGTTGCGCGGCGGCCCGGCACGTTCATGTATCACCCGCACGCCGATGAAATGACGCAGATGGCGATGGGCATGATGGGATTCTGGGTCACGCATCCCCGGCAGAAAAATGCCGCGATCAGCGAGGTCGATCGCGATTTCTGTTTCATCCTCAACTCCTACGATATCGATCCCGGCAGTTTCACGCCGAAGGTCAACACCATGCTCGATTTCAATCTCTGGACCTGGAACAGCCGCGCGTTCCCGGGCATTGATTCACTTAACGTGCGCCAGAACGACCGGGTGCGAATCCGCATCGGCAATCTCACGATGACCAATCATCCGATGCATATCCACGGCCACGAATTCACCATCACCGGCACCGATGGCGGGCCGACGCCACCGTCATCGCGCTGGCCCGAGGTCACCACTGATATCGCGGTGGGCCAGATGCGCCAGCTGGAATTTGTCGCCACCGACGAAGGTGACTGGTCGTTCCACTGCCACAAGAGCCATCACACCATGAACGCCATGGGACACACGGTGCCGACCATGATCGGCGTCGATCACAGCGGTATCGCGGCTAAAATAAATGCGCTCATCCCGCAATACATGGTGATGGGCGAGCGCGGCATGATGGACATGGCGGAAATGAAAATGCCCTTGCCGGAAAATACCCTGCCCATGATGACCGGCGACGGACCGTTCGGCTCGGTGGCCATGGGGGGCATGTTCAGCATGGTGAAAGTGCGGCGCAACCAGAAGCCGGGGGACTACAGCGATCCGGGCTGGTACCAGCAACCCGCCGGCACGCAGGCATATGAATGGAGCGGCGCCCTGGAAGCGCCGGCGCGGTTCAAATCCGAAGGCAGGCAATCGATGCAGACGAAAATTAAACCGGCCACGACTGTTGAAATGAATGTTCGAAAACCTGATGGCAGCAAGGGCCATCAACACTAGGAGAAAAAATGATTTCGCCGTTTATGGGTAACACGTACACCCCGCTGACCACCACCTCCGCAATACGCCGCGTGCTGGTTGCATCCTTCGGCGTATCCGTCCTCTGCATTTCGTTCGGTGCCGGCGCGGACGTCGCCAACATCCAATGGAAAGACGGCGCCTTTGCACACAAGGCCACCATCGCGCCCGGCAAGGTGCTGGAATCGTGCGGCAAACTCGTGACCGGCGAACGCGTGACCTGGAATTTCAAATCCAGCCAACCGGCTGAATTCAATATCCACTATCACACCGACAAGGAAGTTACCTACGCGGAGCCGCGCAAGGAAAGCGCCGGCACTGCGGGAACGCTGCAGGTGACGAGTGACCAGGACTATTGCTGGATGTGGCGCAATAAGTCGGCTGCGCCCGTCGAGGTGGAAGTCAGTCTCAAAAATAGCAAACCGGCTGCAAGGTAAATCCCCGGCCATTGTCTGTTTACGCCCGGAAGCTCGTCCACGATTCCTGGGCACTGCCCGGCATGACGATGCCGGGCTTCAGGAACGTGGGCAATGTCCCGATCGCACCTTAGCCTGCTTTGGTCATATACCCCATCCACGGCCAGTAGGTAAGCGAAAAAATGACCAGCAGCACCGTCGCGGCCAGTGTGATCACGAGACCTGTCCGAATGAAGTCCCGCGCATCGAACGTATCGGTGCCGTAGGCGATCATGTTCTGCGGCGCATTCACCGGCAGGATGAAACCGAAGCTCACCACGAACTGCAGCAGCATGGTCATGCCCACCACGTTGATGCCGGGCGTCTGGACCGCCATGAGTACGCTGATGATGATGGGAATCATCGTTGACGCCAGCGCGGTTGCGCTGGCGAAGCCGAGATGGATCACGATCAGGAACAGCGACAGCAGCATGAATATCGCGAAAGCGCCGGCTTGCTGCAGGCCAAGGTGGGTGACGATCAGGTCCGCGAGCCATGGCGCGGCATTGGTTCGCAGCAACGCGGTACCGACACTGATGCCGACCGCGAACAGGATCACCGTTCCCCACGGAAAACCGCGTTGCGACTCCTTCCAGTCCATCACACCAAAGCGCGGCAGCAGCATCAGGGCGATTGCTGCGATGGTCGTCGATGAGGTATCGAAGTTGTGCAGCGTCTTTTCGCTGGCCCAGAATCCCAGCAGCACCAGAACGATGACCAGCAGTTTCCATTCCCTCGTTGTCATGTGCCCGATCGCATCGAGCTGCTGCCGGATGGTCGCGCGGCCACCGGCGATTTCCTCCATCTCCGGCTTCATCATGCGGGTCATGATGAAATAGAGCGCAACCGACATCAGGGCCGAGAAAGGTGCCCCGGCGATAAACCACTCCATCCAGGTGATGCTGGTCTGGAACTGTTTCTCGATGAAGCCAACCGCCACCATGTTTTGCGCCGCGGCGGTCTTGATACCCACGTTCCAGACGCTGGCGGTTTGCGCCGCGGTGATGATCAGCAGGCCGGCGAAGCGGCTGCGCTTTTCCACCTTGAAGGCGAGGATGAAGCCCATCATGATCGGCACCAGGCATGCCACGCGCGCGGTGGTACTCGGCACAATGAAGGACAGCAGGAACCCCACCACCATGGCGCCCATCACGATGTGGTTAGTTCGCGCATCGACCTTCGATAGCACCACCAGTGCGATGCGCCGGTCCAGCCCGGTCGCGGTCATCGCCGCAGCGATGAAGCAGGCCGCCGCCACCAGCGCGACGGCACTGTTCGAAAATCCGGACAAGGCCAGCGCAAGCGCCGCTCCGGTGCCCATGTCCGCGCCGGTGGGCTTGGCCGCATCGGGCACATAGGCGAGCAGGAAAATCATCAACGCGCCAATCACCACCGAACTTACCGCATAGTCGAGCGCCTCGGTCATCCAGACGATTACCGCAAAGGCTAAGATGCCGAGCATCACCTGCCCGGCTGCGGGCAAACGCTGCGGCGTCGGCATCAACACGATGGCGAGCAGCGCGACCACCGCGAGGATCAATCCGATTTTCCTGGTCATATTACCGCCGGGGTTTGCAGGAGCGGGAGCAGCGAGTGGCGGGGTAGATGCGGTATTCATAAAGTCCTCTTTCCTGTGTTCATTTAACCTGTCGCCGGCGCCAGCGCGCCTTGGTCCACTCAAGAACCACAATCAGCAGAATGCCAACGCCCAGCGTCAGGGAAAGGTCATCCAGATGCAGTGGCCCAAACCGGAAAAGGCCGCGCGCGAACGGCCACAGCAGCGTCAATGCAAGGCTTGTCGCCACCACCAGCAGCACCCAGATCAGTGCTGCGTTGGGTCGTCGAAATGTCGTCACCAATGAAGCGCTGTACGTGCGGTTGACAAAAATCAGTCCGACGATGGACATGACGAGCGAAAAGAAAACGAGTGCCCGAACCTCGTCCTCATGCATGCCCTGCCTGAGCGCAACCACGAAGACGATGGCAAGCAGGGCAAGAGCCAGGATTCCCTGCAACAGACTCCAGCCAATCAGCGATCGGGAGAACAGCGGCTCCCCCGGGCTGCGTGGCGGCCTGCGCATCACGTCGGCCTCTTCCGTTTCTGCCTCGAAAACGAGCGAACAAACCGGATCGATCACCATTTCCAGAAACGCGATGTGCATTGGCCCGAACAGGATCGGCAGGCCAAACAACAGCGGCAGAAGCGCAAGACCCGCGATCGGAACATGGACGGCGATGATGAAGCCCATCGCCTTGCGCAGATTGTCGTAGATCCTGCGGCCGAGTCGGACCGCTTTTACGATAGAACCAAAATCGTCGTCCAGGAGGACAATCGCCGCAGCTTCCCGCGCCACGTCGGTGCCACGCCCGCCCATGGCAATGCCGATATGCGCCGCCTTGAGGGAAGGTGCGTCGTTCACGCCATCACCGGTCATGGCGACAACCTCGCCATTCGCTTTTAGCGCCTGAACCACGCGAAGCTTCTGTTCGGGCATGATGCGCGCAAACACCGTTGCGGTTCGTACACGGAGTGCGAGTTCGGCTTCATTCATTTTTTCCAGCATATCGCCCGTCACCGCATCTTCGGCATTGAGGCCCGCCTGGCGCGCAATGGCGCAGGCCGTGGCCGGGTAATCACCCGTGATCATGACCACCCGGATGCCCGCCGACTGGCACTCGCGAATCGCAGCAGGCACGCTGGGCCGCAACGGATCGGCCAGGCCCACCAGTCCCAGAAACCGGTAGTTAAATTCGCGTTGCGATTCCGGCCAGACCGGGGGCTGAACCTGCCCGTCATAGGAGGCGCGGGCGACGCCCAGAATGCGCAGCCCTTGTGCTGCCATCGCATCCATGGTCGACATCATCGCGGCACGATCCGCGGCACCAAGATGGCAAAGATCGAAAATGGCTTCCGGCGCGCCCTTGGCCGCAACTTCGTACAACTGACTGTCCCTGTCCGACTGCCACACATGCGACATGGCGAGCAGGTCGGGCCTGAGACCATACGCATGAACCAGCTTTCGTTCAGTGCCCTGCCTTTGCCCGGACTGCCCGGACTGCCCGGACTTCCCAGACTCAAGGCCGATCTGGCGATCGAGTTCGTGAAATGCTTTTTCCATGGGGTCACTCGGCGCGAGCGCACTGGCGAGAAGGCCGGTTTTGGCAAGTTCGCAAAAGGCTTCGCCCATTTTTCCGTTGGTTCCCTCGCGTGGCAGGAAGACCTCGTTGTTGCCGAGGTGCAGCTCGGCAATCGACATGCGATTCTCGGTGAGCGTACCGGTCTTGTCGGTGCACAACACCGTGGCCGAACCCAGTGTTTCGATGGCGGCCGCACGACGAGTAAGAACACGTGCCTGCGAAATGCGCCATGCGCCCATCGCCATGAACACCGTGAGGACTAATGGAAACTCCTCAGGCAGCATCGACATGCCCAGTGCAATTCCGGCCAGCAGCGCATCCAGCCATCCGC
>JBDTWS010000143.1:0-10215 GCA_040006575.1 Betaproteobacteria bacterium | reverse complement strand
ATTTCGGCAATCAGGAACGTCTTGTCGGCCAGCCGCGCCACTGCGTTGATGCCGGCCATGCGGAATTTGTCGAGTGGATTACGATCATCCACGATCATGCCGCCTACTTCCAGGTTGTCCGTCACTTTTACTTGCGCATCGGCGCCGGTGACCCAGAATTGTTCGCCACCCTGGTCGACCTCGTACGTGATGCGAATCGAAATTGGGTTCAGGTTTTCATCAAGGCTGGCAATCGGGGCCTTGAAGAGAATGCGTCCGGTCAACGGCTCAAGTTCGTAGTCAACGAAGCGCGATTGCGGAACCGTGCGGATGATGACCGAGCGCTGGTTGCGATCACGCGTTAGGATTTCGATCTTCTCGCTGTTAATCAGTCCAGCGATATGTGAAAGCACGAACGGACCGGACGTGCCGTTTGCGGGCAACTCGTCGATAACCTGTTTCGTTGTGTCGCGGCTGGCGAACACGTTGGCGGACACGCGATCATTTTCATAATGTTGCTTCACGCCGGTGAGCGAACGGCTGTAATTGGCCAGCTTGCGCGCTTCGGTCATCTGCGATGTATTGAAATCGCCATAGAGCAAATACGACTTCGCTTTGTCGATGCGCACATAAAAGCGGCCGGTCGATTGCGCGTCGAAACCGCGAACGGAAGAGTCGCCGTAGATGGGATAAAACTCATCGGGCTGGATGTCGCGGAACAGGCGCTCGCGGGTGTTCTTGTCCGAATCGTATGACAGCGTCAGCAGATACTCGCCCTTCACCTTGCCCTTCAGGAACATCGCGGCGCGGGCGGCCGCGTTGCGATCGCCATCGCCCCAAGTGCGTGCCAAGTGGGTAATTTCCTGCTCGAAGCCGTCTTGTGCGCGTGCCGGGGACAGTCCGCGCGAATCCAGCTTGCGCAGGTTCAGCACACCTTCAATCACGCCGGCTGCGATCATCTCGCGAAGGTCAGGCAGGAAATCGATTTTGGTTTCCGTCACCACATCACCGCTCGAAACGCGTAGCAGCGATTCAGTGGGCTCCGTCGAAGGCAGCAGGCTAAATTCAGCGCGGCCACCTTCGATGAATGTCTGGATGCCGGGTTCAAGTCCACTCAGGTCTTCAACATCCCACCGGCCGGCACTGGCGGAAAGGCTGATGGCCGTGCGTGATGTCACCGGCACGTTGCGCGCATCCATCAAACGCACCAGCACTTTTACCGGCGTCTTGCCGTCGGCGACCGCGCCCGCCTTGCTCATCTGCGGGAACTCAACCGTGAGTTTGGACAATGCGCCGGGAGCGATGACCTTGATGGTCTTTTCCGCGCGTACGTTGCCGAAATCGTCCACCTGCTTCATCACCAGCGTGTTCTCGCCGACAGACAGGTTGACGCCCAGGAATTCCCAGGCCTGCAATTGTTTTTCAGCAAGCACTGCCTTCTTGCCGATGCGATCGGCGGCGACATCCTTGCCGTTGACGGAGAGAGTAAACGACGTCCCCATCGCGCCTTTTACGCGGATGGCACTTTGCGAGAACGCGAGCACGTCGCCGTCTTTCATGCCAATGAAACCGGGCGTGTTGTCTTCCTGCGGCAACAGCGTTTCCAGCACCACTTCCGGTTCACGGGCCGGACGGTCGATCATCGGCCTGGTGCGGCGATCCGTCACGCTCGCGCCAAGCGAGTCGAAGCGCGAAGGCGCAATTGCCGGAATGGTAGTGAGTTCGGTCGATCCCAACGGTGCCGGCGCTGCAATGTTGGCGGTGGGCGCGGTGATACCGAGCGTGCCTGATGCAGGCAGCGCCTTCACGTCGTTGGCGGCGCGCAGGTTCGGATCGGTTTCCAGTTTTTGCTGAAGGCGTCCCTCAAATTCGACCTTCGACGTGGCCGCAGCGCTGCGACGCTCTGTGATATCCGCGAGCACTTTTTCCGAGCAGGTGGTGATGGCGAAGTCCACTTTCTGAAGTTCACCCTTTTTCAGGTCGACGATTCGGCTGTCGCCCTTGCCCAGGTTGCGATTTGAAAGCTTGCCCAGGTCCGCTACCGTAATACCGGCCGGCAATGTGGTGCGGTCTATTTTCAGGACGTGCGTGCGCGGCAACAGCCCATAAATGCTGTATTTGCCTTCTGAGTCGGTGACGACATTGGTGCCGTCTTCCAGATACAGGCGAACGCCCGGCACGCCGACTTCGCGCTTTTCTTCGCTGCTTGCTTGCACGCCGTCGTTGTTGCAGTCGGTAAATACCTTTCCAAGAATGTAGGCACTGTCGGTAAATACACCGCCAACAATGGTGACCTTGGCGGTCGCCACGTTGGATTCGCTGTATTGCGTGCTGCCGCCGCCAATGCGATAGCTGGCGACCACATGATTGACACCATCGCCCTGCAGCGCGCCCGGACCCACGCGAACGCGATAGGTCACCCTCACGGCCTGGTCCTTGTTCATGCGGCCAATGTTGAAAACCAGCTTCGGTCCGGCACCGCCGACAGGATCAGCCAGCGCCACACCATCCTTGCGCGACGATCCGGCGGCATAGGTAAATCCGGCCGGCAGCGTGTCGGTCAAGAACACGTCGCTTTGATTCAGCGCATAGCCTGTATTGTTTTTTACATTGACGTTGTAGTCGAGGAATTCGCCGATTTCAACGATTGAGCGCAACACAGTTTTCTGGATGAACAATCCGCCAAGCTGTCCGCCATCGACGGGAATATCAAGAATCACCGGGCCGGTGACCTGTGTGACGGCGAACGAACCGCCATACGAGCCGCCGGTAAGCGGACCTGTCGCCAGCACATTTCGCCCTGCAGGCAGTTGCGTGAATGGCACGGTGGATGCCCACGTGTACCCGTTCGGCGGCGTCACAAGTGCGCAATATTCGCCAGGTGCAACTAGCGGGAAATCAAAACGCCCATCAACACTGGTGACGACGACGTTCGGCGCCGGTACGACCTGGCCGGCGGCCAGTGTGCTGACGGTGGCAGGTGTAGTCGTGCAGCGTCCGCCGCTGGACGTGACCAGACGCACGGTGGCGCCTGGCACCGGCTGGTTGGTACGACTGTCGAATACGACGCCGTTAGGATCAATCAACGTTACCGTGGTGGAAATTTTCTTGCCGCAGCCGACGAGGTCGATGTCATAGGTGTCGTAAGGACGGCCTTCCAGCAAATTGTCACCTGCGATTACTGGCGGCAACCGGATGTTGATGACGTCGGCGACAAACATGCCTGTATTGGGACCGGTTTCGGTGGCGACAATTTCTTCGCGCTCACCATTGGGGCCGGTGATGACAATAATGCGACGGTCGATCGTTGTGGGATCCGCGTTGCAGGACGGCGCATCTGCACGCAAATAAAGTGGCCTGCCGATAAAGCCCCATACTGTGCGGCGCTGGAAGCCCGGGTCAATAAATCCGGTGATGACATCGTCAACCGTTCCTGTCGATCCGGAAGCGACTGTCGTTACATCCGTTATGGATAGCACGCCACTATTGCCGGCATTCACCTGCAGCGTGGTGGTATTGCTTGCGCCGTTGACGGCCCCTGCCGGCGCAATGACACGCGCGAGGAATATCACGCGCCCGCCCGGCGGAACGGTAATTGTCGTCGTTGGCGAAAGCGCGCTGTCACCGGAATCCAGTACACCCACAATGGATGTGCCGCCGGCGACCGCGTTATCGACGAAAACTTGCGCTGTCCATCCGCTGGAACCATTGTTCAGGAATGAAGCAGGAACGGTGACGGTTTCGGTGCAGTTACCGACGTTGGTCAGCACATGCGTGTACACAATCGCGCCGCCGGCTGCGACTTGGCCAACGTTGTTAGGTTCAAGCACCATGCGGCACAGTGATGCGATCGTCGTGACCACATCTGCGTCCGTCGCCTTTACAAAAGCATTGCTGGTGGACACCGCATTCTTTGAAATCGAATAGGGGCCGCCTGAAGATCCGTTCGGCAGTTGTGCCTTCACGATGATCTTGTACGTGCCGCCGGCCGGTACAACGCCCGTGTCGGCCACGCCGTTACCGCTGGAGTCACTCAGCAGCGTTACGCCATCGGGCTTGTACATCTTGAAAACGGTACCGGCAGGATAGGTCGATCCCGACAGCGTGATATCGAACGTGTCTGCGCGCACGCCGGTATTGGTCAGCAGGTTTTCAAACGTTACCGTACTGCCGGGTGCCACGCTTGACAACGTCATGCCGCGCAATGTCACGCCCTCGCTGCCGATGACCCGGAATTCGGCCGGATTCGAAGGGCGTGGCGGAATTTTCGTACCGGTGTTATCCGTGTATGCGACGGTGGCGATGTTTTTCAGGACACTGTCCACAGCAACGCCGGGCGCGATATTAATGTCGAACTCGATGATGCCCCATTCGCCCTGCGCGAGTTGTGAGAATCCAACCGTAACCGTATTGCCTGCCGTGCTGTAGGTTGCGCTTGAGCCATGCAGGGTTCCACTGCCGCTAGCGCCCGGGAGGCTGACCGCTGTGCCGCCATTCGGCAGCACGCGCAACGTACCGGGCACCAGCACCATCCCTGCGGGCAATGCGTCGACCACCGACACATCCGTCTTTTTTCCGTCAGGATGACTTACGTTCAAATAGCGGACCGCAACCGTGTAGGGACCGCTTGGCGATGTCCCGGTATTGTCACTGATCGATTTGATCAGCGACATGTCCAGCGTCGCTTTGGTTGAAGGATTGGCGTTGCAAGTCGGCGTTGCGGGCGGATATGTCACCGTCACAGTGGTGGTTGGGTTCACCGTGAAGTTGATGCGCATGTCCGGTCGCAGGCCATCATTGACGGGCTGGAAGCCGCCATTGACGAAGACCCAGCCCGGCCAGCCGGTGGGATTGCCGTAACTGTCGACCGTGGCACCCGGCCACAGCAGGCGGCCCATCAACGGCTGGTTGGGCAGGGTTGAAACGATTTGCCCGGAAATTTTTTCCCACGTAATCGAAACACCGCTTGGCGCTGCAACGCCGACGGGCGTCACTGTGTAGTCGACGTATGGCGCGTTGTTCACGCACACCGGCGTTGCCACCACATTCAGCACCGGACTTACGACGAGACACTGATTGGTTACACCGTTGCTGGCGTTGATCACACCAGACATCGACGCGGAACCGTTCGTGAAGGCGGGCGGATTGGTGGAGCAATCCTGGTTGACGGCCGCCGTGTTGGTGACGCCGTTAATTGAGATATCGCACGTTGCTGTGCCGGCTGTCATCGTGCCGGCCGAAACGCTGATGGTGCCGGGTGCTGCCAGTGACACGATGGCAGCACAGCCTGCGCCAGCGACGGTGGAGGTAGCGCCTGGCGTCAATCGCAATCCGGAAGGCAACGTATCGACGAATGCGATGCCGGCTTGCGCCGGATTGCCTGCCGAGTTGGCGAGATGGAAGACCAGGGATGTGTTGCCGCCGATGATGATGGATGGTGAGGCGAAACTCTTGGTGAGAACCGGCAAGACTGACGGCGCGATGCCGACTACCGCTGACACGGCATTGGTATTCGACGTTTGCGGTGTGGGGCCGACTTGCTGGGAGCTTGTTGCGCTATTCGTGATAACCGTTCCAGCAGCCGGAACCTGCGCCGTCGCGGTCGCAGCAAAGAACATCGAGGCCAAAAACAGGCCGAGCGCGCCCGTCTTCCCCACTACGGAAGTCTGGCAATTTGCTACGGCTGGATTTACCCGATTAGTCATTCAGAGAATTTAGCTTTTACAGAGTCAAAACACTGCGGAATTGGTCACGAATGGCGGATCGCTAACAATGATTAACAAATCCACGTTGCTTACAAACCAAACCCGGCAACACGCCGGGTACAAAGGAAGAACTGCACGAAGTTCGGTAGACACTTCCACGAGCCACGCCGGCAAAAGTAAGTGTTATGTGTCGTTGATCTTTACGCAAAATTGAATGGTGAAACTCGTGCCAGGAGGCAGTGGCGTGGCGGGTGTTGGTGAAGATTGCGCCGCGACTGAGCCGGTAAATCCACTGGCGTAAGGACCGCCTGTAATGGCGACTGGGCCGGTTGCGACCGGCGCACCGCATCCTGTTTCAAGTTTCGTGCTGGCAGGAATCACGTCGCTCATATTGATGTTCGTGACGTTAACCGCGCTCGTGTTGGTGCCGACGATGAGGTAGGCAATGCATTTGCCAGGCGCCGTATTCGGACCGGCGATAATCGTCGCGTTGCTCCACGGCGCATTGGGCGCACCGAGCGTTATCGTTGTGGCCGGTGTAATCAGACAGGACCCGTTTCCGCCGGGCAGTTGCTGGTATTTGTCGAGCTTCACGCCATCGGTAAGCGTGGTGGTATCCGTCGCGGAAACGCTGCTGGCACCGCTGTTGTAGGTTGCGGTCAGCGTGGTCACGTTCGGTGGGCTGCCAGAAGCGGGTGGCGCGGTGACACGCACAAAAATAACCTGCGAGCTATTGGGCGGCAAAGCAAAGGTAGTGGTACCCGGCACGATGGGCGCATCCACGCCAACTTCCAGCGTGCCGTTCATGTTGGTGTCCACGTACGCAACCGACGTCCACGAAAAAGCGGGCGACTGGCTGTTGGTCAGGAATGCGGGGGTCGGGAACGTAAAGTTCTCGCTGGTGTTCCCGCTGTTGGTCAGCACGTGGGTGTAACTGACTGACGCGCCGGGAACAGAGTTCTGCGCGCCGTTCGGTGTCAGCGTCACGGCGTGCAAGGGCAAAACTGTGACCTGGTCGCGCTTGCTGTCGGTGACTGAAGGAGCGCCCTGTTGCGTAGTGCTGAATGAAATGACGTAGTTGCCTGCCGGTGCTGCGGTCGGCCCCGCACTCGGTGCGGCGCTCGGCGTTGCAACGGCGGGCACTGTGACTTCCGCGCAAATCAAACGGCTGCCCGCTGCCGGGATCGGCGTGGGACCCGTCGAGACAATGGCGCCGCCCGAAGTTGTGGCACACGCGCCCCCGCCGCCATCATTGCGAAAGATCACCGACCATCCCGTCGGTGTTGCGTTCAGGCCTGCGGGCACAGAGATCCACGAGAAACCGAGGTCGTAAACGGCGGCCGCGCTACTGGTGTTGTTGACAAACAAACGGAACGTTGTCGCCGTCGTGGCCGCACCTGAGGGCGTCACGATGTTGGTGGTCTTTACGGCGAGATCGTCGGGGCCGAGACCGTTTGTGACATTGGCACCGCCGGCAATCGATACGTTATTGGTGAGATCGACTGTGTTGGTGCCGATGCTGGTGAGCACGTCCGGCGCGGTATCGGAGATGGTGGTGTTGAAGAACGAAGTGCCCTGCACCACGATGCGATATCCGTTGCCGCCGTTGTTGCCTGAAACTGCGGTTGCGGGCAAGGTCGCGGTAATCACGACGGAATAGCCGCAACGCAAGGGCGCCGACGTGCTCACGATAAATGGCGCAGGACAGGCACCGGCGGTAGGCTGGGGAATCGAGCCGGTGTCCGGCGTGCCATTGCCGTTGGTGTCCAGCAAGGCTGTCATGCCGTTTGAGGAAAGAATGCTGAAGTTGGTATTGGCCGGGAAGGTACACGCATTGGCACCAGCATTGCCGGGCGCGCAGCCCGAGCCGTTCAAAGGTGTATTCAGCAGCGAAATATCAAAGCTGTCGGTGCCTCCGCCGGTATTCCAGATCACGTCGGTCCAGCTGATTGTCTGGCCAGGCGCTGCAGACGCAACGGTCACGGGTTCACTCGCAGCCAGTGCTGTGCTGGTGTTTGAGCCGTTCACCGAAACACCGGCTGTTTGCACGACTGTGTATGTGACCGTATTGCTGATGCCGTTCGCAATGGGACAAGAGGCGCCCGCATTAGGCGCAGCGATGATGCTTGTCGTTGTTCCGTTTACGCAATAAGTGCTGCCGCCGAATTGATAGCTGTACCGGTACTCGCCGGTATTGGCGGTGGGCGCCTGACTGGCGGGTGAAGGGGCAAGTCCGCCTGCAATTGTGACCTGGAAATAGACGTTGCCCGATGACGAGCCCGCCACCGTAGCGATCGTCGCGTCTACCGTGCCGCTGGTAGCCGTCGGCGGCGCCTGATAGGTGATTCCGGCAGGATCGCCACCGGCAACATCCGTCAACACCGCAACGCCACTACCGCTCCAGCGACCGCTGCCGGGAACGTACAGCATGCCGGAGGGCAGGATGTCGCGTAGTACCAGCGCATCAGCCTGCAGCGAACCGTTGTTGGCGTATTCCAGGATGATAAAGAGCGGTCCTGCGTTGGGGCTCGCGCCGGAAACCACGGGCGTGTAACCGGGCGGCGGAACGCTCGACAATTTCTTGTTGATCGTAACGGACGCGGGCTGGATAGTCGTGGTGTCGGTGTTCGTGAGCGTGGTCGGCGCCGGCGAGTTGGTGTCGGTTACCGAGACGATGATGGTGCCCTGTTGCCCCAGGGTCGCGGCCGCGGGTGTCGTTCCACAGACAACGAAATTGAATGTGGTGCCCGCGGGGATCGGTCCCGATGAGGTGATGGGGCTGCCGGAATCGGGAAGCCCGTTCTGGTCAGCATCCATGTAGTACGCGAGAGCGGTATGCGCAAACATGCCACCTGTGGCCGGTACGTTCAGCGCGTATGTATCCTGGCCGTTGCCGGTGTTGGTGATCGTGTGCGGATAGCAGACCTGCGCATTGGGAGGCGCATTTCGCGCGCCATTTGTGGTCAGTGTGTAACTCTTGACCGGCAGGACCGTGGTTTGCACGGTGTTGGAGGTGGAGGTGCGGGTGGTCGACGTGCTGTCGACATATGTCGCAGTAGCTTGGTTACCGATCACAGCGTTGGCCGGCGCCATCGCAGCCAGTGTGGAATTTGAAAATGCGGCAATGAAAAACCAGGCGCAGATTCCCGCAGCAGTTGCACGCGCCGCACGCATGGCAATCGCTATGCGCACAACGCACAAAAATGCCGCGCGCCCCCATCCCCTGGCGACGCCTGCTTGTCTAGGTTTTCCCGGACGGACCGGTTTCACCTGTTTCATTGCACTGCTCCGAAGGTCGATTTATTGCAGCTGCTTTTTCGCGCCCGCCATATAGATGAGTCATGACGCGCGCGTAATACGGGCGGAAGCACCGCACTGCTTCCCTGCTACCAAGCATCCCCTTGCTGCCGACATGCTTTACTGTTTGCTGTCCCGAACCGAATCTACTGTGGCTGGCGCATCATCCAACACCCTGAACCTTGCCGAAAACACCAGCGAACTCGCCGCTGGCAGACTGCCGACACGCCAGCGTAAAAACTTGTATTCGTTCATTGCGACGACTTGCTCGGTCACCGTGCCGTTTGCTTGCTTCGATGTCCGCTTTAAGGGCATCGGAAAAAAATTCTTCCCGTCGGTGCTGGCCACTGCGTTGTCCGGTTTTGCCGAGCCCACGATCAATATTGTGTTGGCGGGAACCGGCAGCGTGGCTTCCAACTTTGTCAGCGCCGCATTGGAACTGTTGGTATAAGTCGCTACTTCCTGCAGGATTTCCCCTGGCTTGGCCGTTGCCGCGCTGGAAAATGTTTCCTTGCCCCCGGTTACCGTTACCTTGCTGCGCACCAGTTTTATTTCCAGCGGCTCACGCGCTGTGTTGCCCTTGCCCGGCGTTTGCGCCACGGCCACTGCGCTGCCAAAGGAAACGCTTGCGATAACCGAAATTGCAACCGGGCCAATCCACCGATTTTTCGCAATTAATCGCATTTTGTTGCGTTCCCCCGCTGGCTTTTATTGCCAATTATGTCGACCCAGAGTAATTCTGCGCCGCTGAAAACTAAGAAACAATCGCTAAACTATCATAACAATCACGTACTTACAACGCATTCTTAAGAGTTTCCCCGATATTCTTGCGCAAATCGCTTAGGCCGTAAAGTGCGAGCCACCTATACCTTTGATTCACTTATTTCAGCTGCATACGAAGTCGAATTGATTCATACACGGATACTACGGCTGGATAGCGAAATTCATTGTAAATAATTGAATCGGAACGCCTATCCAGACGCCTTTTGTTTCACTCGAAATAAAGGAATAGACGTAAGGCGCCAAACCGCCAATGAACGGCTATAATCGCCGCTTCGTTTCGACCAGAAAACGGAGAGGTGGTAGAGTGGTCGATTGCACCGGACTCGAAATCCGGCACACGGTTTTGCCGTGTCGAGGGTTCGAATCCCTCCCTCTCCGCCATATTCAATAAGAAAAGCCTCGATCTTCGAGGCTTTTCTTCTTTCTGCGCCAGATCTACGGCACTTTAGGT
>JBDTWS010000142.1:0-10293 GCA_040006575.1 Betaproteobacteria bacterium | reverse complement strand
TGCCCGCATGATCACAAGTTTTATGAAAGCCACTGGGTCCCCGCCTGCGCGGGGACGACGGTGAGCAAAATAGACGAAAGTCGTGTATGAAACTCAAGCACCAGAGCCGTTCTTCGGCTAAAAGTGCCTGTAGAGCGGCGCCAATGCGGGTGTTTGACGATTGAAATCGGACAAATGCCACGGCACACTTGCCACCACCAAACCACAGCTGCGATAGTCGAATCACCGCCCCGTTCATCCATTGCCCCACCATCAAGCCATCACTGCCCAACAAGAAAATGGAACTCACCCCCCGCGAAAAAGACAAGCTCCTGATCTTCACCGCCGCGCTGCTGGCCGAGCGCCGCCGCGCGCGCGGGCTCAAGCTCAACTACCCCGAAACCATCGCCTTCATCTCGGCCGCCATCATGGAAGGCGCGCGCGATGGAAAAACCGTGGCGGAACTGATGAGCTACGGCGCGACCTTGCTGACGCGCGCCGACGTGATGGAGGGCATCGCCGAAATGATCGCCGACATCCAGGTCGAGGCGACTTTTCCCGACGGCACCAAGCTCGTCACTGTGCATCAACCTATTCCTTGAACCCTGAAACGTGAATACGAGCGCGCCCATGATCCCCGGAGAAATTTTCACCAAGGACGGCGAGATTGAACTCAATGCCGGCCGCAGGACCACGCTGCTGAAAGTCTCCAACAGCGGCGACCGGCCCATCCAGGTCGGCTCGCACTATCACTTCTTCGAAACCAATGAGGCACTGCAATTCGAACGCGAAATGGCGTACGGATTTCGCCTGAATATCGCGGCGGGAACGGCGGTGCGTTTCGAGCCCGGCCAGGAGCGCACGGTGGAACTGGTCGAACTGGCCGGCAATCGCACGGTGTATGGATTTCGCGGTCTTGTCATGGGTGCCTTGAAAGAGAAACTCAAGTGAGGCGCACATGACCCGTATATCGCGACGCGGCTATGCCGAAATGTTCGGACCCACCGTGGGCGACCGCGTGCGGCTGGCCGATACCGATCTCATCGTCGAAGTCGAAAACGATTACACGGTCTACGGCGAGGAAGTGAAATTCGGCGGCGGCAAGGTCATTCGCGACGGCATGGGGCAGGGCCAGCTACCCGCCGCAGAGGTGGCGGATACGGTCATCACCAATGCGCTGGTCATCGACTACACGGGTATCTACAAAGCTGATATCGGTATCAAGAATGGCCGCATCAGCGCCATCGGCAAAGCGGGCAATCCTGATATCCAGCCCGGTGTAACGATTCCCATCGGCGGCGCGACCGAAATTATTGCGGGCGAGGGAAACATCCTCACCGCGGGCGGTATCGACACGCATATCCATTTCATCTGCCCGCAGCAGATCGAGGAAGCGCTGATGTCGGGCGTGACATCGATGATCGGCGGCGGCACCGGCCCTGCGACCGGCACCAAGGCCACGACCGCCACACCGGGGCCATGGCATATGCACCGCATGCTGCAGGCAGCGGATGCGTTTCCGATGAACCTCGGATTCCTCGGCAAGGGCAACGTGTCGCTGCCGATTCCGTTGCGCGAACAGGTAGAGGCCGGCGCGATCGGTTTGAAATTGCATGAAGACTGGGGCACGACACCGGCCGCCATCGACAACTGTCTTACCGTCGCCGATGAAATGGATGTGCAGGTGGCGCTGCACAGCGACACGCTCAACGAATCCGGATTTGTCGAAGCCACCATCGCCGCATTCAAGGGCCGCACCATTCACAGTTTTCACACCGAGGGCGCGGGTGGCGGGCATGCGCCGGACATCATCAAGGTGTGCGGCGAAGCCAACGTGCTGCCGTCATCGACCAACCCAACGCGGCCTTTCACCATCAACACGCTCGATGAACATCTCGACATGCTGATGGTGTGCCACCACCTGGATCCGGGCATTGCGGAAGACGTTGCGTTTGCCGAATCGCGCATCCGCCGCGAGACCATTGCCGCCGAAGATATCCTGCAGGACCTGGGAGCGATCAGCATGTTCTCGTCGGATTCGCAGGCGATGGGCCGGGTCGGTGAAGTCATCATCCGCACGTGGCAGACGGCGCACAAGATGAAGCAGCAACGCGGCGCGCTGGAAGGTGACGGTAACGGAAATGATAACTTCCGCGTGAAACGCTACATCGCGAAATACACGATCGCGCCCGCGCTGACGCATGGCATCGCGCACGAAGTGGGCTCGCTGGAAGTGGGCAAGCTGGCAGACCTGGTGTTGTGGCGTCCCGCATTTTTCGGCGTGAAGCCGTCGCTGATTTTAAAAGGCGGCATGATCGCCGCGGCCGCGATGGGAGATCCCAATGCCTCGATTCCCACACCGCAGCCGGTGCACTACCGTCCCATGTTCGGCGCGTTTGGCGGGGCGATGCATGCAACCTCGGTTACGTTTGTATCGGGCGCCGGGCTGGCCAATCGCGATGTGCAGGCGCTGGGATTGCAGAAGCGGCTGGTAGCGGTGTCCGGCACACGTAAATTGCGCAAGAGCGACCTGCCGCTGAATGGCGCGACGCCACATATGGAAGTGGATTCGGAGACTTATGAAGTACGAGCTGATGGCGAGTTGCTGGTGTGCGAGCCGGCGAAGGTGCTGCCGATGACGCAGCGGTATTTTTTGTTTTGATTGAGCTTGCGAACCGTGAGTCAAATACCTGATGCTTGAATGCGTGAATACAAGAAGACATGAATACATGACGCTGGAATTCCTGATCCCAACGCTTAACCAACTACCGTCGTCCCCGCGCAGGCGGGGACCCAGCGGCGTTGGGTGCGTCCGCGATGCTCGACGAACGACACTGGGTCCCCGCCTGCGCGAGGACGACGGGCTGCTTGTGTCAGCTACCGCGATCGCCGCCACAAATAATGCCGGTGCTGGTAGCGAGCGTCGCTAATTCCGCTAACCCACAAAAAACCATGCTCCAGATCACCACCAAACTCAAACTCCGCCGCGACGTCTATCCCGTTGAGATTCGCGACCGGCTGGTATTGCCCTTCGACTCCCGCCAGAAATCCCGCCTGCGCACGCGCCTCGCCTCCGGCGACGAAGTCGGCGTCCTGCTTCCCGGCGGCGAGATTTTGCGTGGCGGCGATTTGCTGGTTGCGTCCGATGGTCGCGTGGTGGAAGTCGTGGCGCAGGATGAAAACGTATTGCAAGCGCAGTGTCCCTCCGCGTTTGACTTGGCACGCGCGGCGTACCACTTGGGCAATCGTCACGTCGCATTGCAGATCGGCGATGGCTGGCTGCGGATCGCCGATGATCATGTGCTGAGACAGATGCTCGAAGGCTTCGGCCTGGAAGTGGTGGCGTTCACTGCACCGTTTGAACCGGAGCCGGGTGCCTACGGTGGACACCACACTCACGCTGAACATGACCGCGATCATCACCATCCCCACCTCGACGATGTCCCGCCCACACACGGCGGTGTCATTCACCAGTTCGGCGAATTTGCCGGCGTGATCAAGCCCGGTGCAAAAACAATTTCCGAACCCGGCCCGCACGTGCACGGGCCCGGCTGCGGTCACGACCACGACCATGACCACGAACATCACCACCCCCATGACGACCACGGCGACCATAGCCACTGATCTTGCGCTGGCACGTCTCCTGCGCCTCGCCAGCCCGGTGCTGCCGGTCGGCGCGTTCAGCTATTCGCAGGCGCTGGAATGGGCCGTCGAATCGGGTGTGGTGACGGATGCGGACAGTGCACAACGCTGGATAGCGGATGCCTTCATGCTGACGCTTGCGCGTTGCGAAGCGCCAGCTTGGCTGCGATTGCTGGAGGGATGGAATACCAATGACTTCGCCGTGATTCAACACTGGAATGATTTTTTTCTCGCCAGCCGCGAAGGCGCTGAGCTGCGAGCTGAAACGCTGCAGATGGGTCGTGCGATGCGCGCACTCATTTCGCGCTCGAATGAATTCCCGGCAGTGATGAATGAATGGCTTGGCTTGATCGACGAACCTGCCTACCCCACTGCGTTTGCGGCCGCCATCAGCGTATGGAAAATCGATGCACGCGCCGCACTCACGGCGTACCTGTGGTCGTGGGCCGAAAACCAGGTGGTCGCCGCGATGAAGTTGGTGCCGTTGGGGCAGACCGACGGCCAGCGTTTGCTGGCAGCACTGACCGGCATGATGCCCGCCGCGCTGGACGAAATTTTCGCGCGCGAGGACGATGACATCGGCACGCTGGCGCACGGCTTCGCCATTTCCAGCGCGCAACACGAAACCCAATACTCGAGGTTATTCCGCTCATGAGCAAAGTTACATCAGGGACCAAACAAACACTGCGAGTCGGTATCGGCGGGCCTGTCGGCTCCGGCAAGACGGCGTTGACGCTGGCGCTCTGTCGCGCCTTGCGTGATTGCTTCAATATCGCGGTGGTGACGAACGATATTTACACACGCGAAGACGCCGCGTTTTTAGTTGAGCACAAGGCGCTGGCGCCGGAACGCATTATCGGCGTCGAGACCGGTGGTTGCCCGCACACCGCCATTCGCGAGGACGCCAGCATCAACCTGGAAGCGGTCGGCATGCTGATACGGCGCTTTGCGGCAAACCGCGGTGGCCTCGATGTGGTGTTCGTTGAATCCGGCGGCGACAACCTCGCGGCGACGTTCAGCCCGGAGTTGTCCGACCTTACGATCTACGTGATCGATGTCGCCGCCGGCGAAAAAATTCCACGCAAGGGTGGGCCCGGCATCGTCAAATCGGATCTGCTCGTCATCAACAAGATCGATCTCGCGCCGATGGTGGGTGCATCGCTGGAGGTGATGGATCGCGACGCGAAAAAGATGCGCGGCGCGCGGCCGTTTGTATTCAGCAACCTGAAAACCGGGCAGGGACTTGAGGACATTATCAAGTTCGTGATCGAGCAGGGCATGTTGCAGGAGAGTCCGCAGCAGAATGCGGCATGAGTCTTGATATCCAACGAGTGATCCCGGGAGTGAAAATGAAATCGTCCATTTGCAGAACCATCGCCGCGACCGCGCTGCTGTTTCCCGTGATCGCGTTTGCCCATCCGGGCCACGACGAGGCGGCCACATTCGTGGGCGGCGTCATGCATCCGCTGCTGGGACCGGATCACATCCTCGCTGCGGTCGCCGTGGGGTTGTTGGCGGCGCAGCATAAATCCCTGTTCCGCTGGATGCTGCCGATAGGTTTCGTTGTCGCCATGTCGGCCGCATTCACGATCGCGCGCGAGATTCCTGCATGGTCTGCGGCGGAAATGCTGGTAGCGTTTTCACTGCTGGGTTTGGGAGCGGCGTTCTTTTGGGCCGGTCGCCGGCCGGTGATCAGCGCGATGGCGGTAATAATTTTTGGTGCGGTGCACGGCTATGTGCATGGGACCGAATTGCCAGGTGATGGAGACTGGATTGCCTATGCGCTGGGGCTGGCACTTGCAACTGCCGGCGCGCATGCGGTGGGACTGGTCGTCGGCACGCGCGTGGACCCGCGCCTGAAGCTGGGCGCGAAGATTGCCGCCGCCGCGATTGCATCCATTGGCGCAACCATGCTGGGCATGCAACTCATCGCTTGAACATGGAAACTCAAGCGCTGGTGCGGTTCGCAGACCTGAAACGGCTGGAGCGCCGCGCCAGTGCTAGTGTTTCATTGCGGGATTGCGGTTCGCCCACATTTCGCACAGCGCGTTCTCCATATTTCGCACAGCGCGTTCTCCATATCTCGCGCAAAACGCGGTGCATCGAAAAGCGCAGACTGCTTCACCCGCTCACGCAGTCCCGCACGCGAATGCGCGAGCGTTTCTTTGTCGCGTGCAAATTCAATTGCGCATTGCACATAGGTATCCGCATCCTCGGCTATCCATTCAGCCATGCCCGAGGCCGTGAGCAAGCTGGCACCTTGTCGCGCCAGCAGGGTGCCGTCCTGCGGCGCCAGCGTGAGCGTCGGCACACCCATCCACAACGCTTCGCAGGTCGTCGTGCCGCCGGGATAGGGAAATGTGTCCAGCAGCAAATCCACTTCTGCGTAGGTGGCGAGATAGTCTGCCCGGCCCACGCGGCCATGCAGCGAGATTCGCTCCAGCGGCATTCCACACGCACGCATGCGCTCGAGCAGCAAAGTTCGCGATGATTCATGGCCGAGTTCGCGGCATTGCATTCGCAAGCGCGCATCCGGGATCGCGGCAAGTATTTTTGCCCAGGTGGCGAGCACGTCATCGCCGACTTTTGACAGGTTCTGGAAACAACCGAAAGTGACGAAGCCGTTGCGCGAAGCAGGCGATGCCGCAATGGCCGGCGCATCAGCGGGCGGTGTGAAGCACAGGCGCGTTTCCGGCAGGTAGTGGATGGTTTCGGTGAATTGTGTGTGCTGAGATTCGCTGACACCTGTGTGGTCGGCAATCAGGTAATCCATTTCCGCCACGCCTGTGGTGGCGAAATAGCCGAGCCAGCTCACTTGCACCGGCGCGGGCTTGTACGCGAATAGCGGAAGACGGTTGCCGGCGGTGTGACCCGAAAGATCAATCAGCACGTGGATGCCATCGTCGTGAATCCGCTGTGCGGCGGCGCGATCGCCGATGCCGGTGATGGGACGCCACGCGGCAAATGCCGGTTTGATGCGCGCCGACAGTGCATCGTCTTTGTGCAGCGTGGGGTAGGCGTAAAGCTCGATGCGCGCGGGATCGATATTTGTCACCAGCGATTCAAGAAAATATCCCACCGGATGATTGCCGAGGTCGCCCGACACGATGCCCACGCGCAGGCACGTGGACGAATGCGCCTGATCGCAGTACCAGCGGGTGAACGGCGTATCCACCTTCACGGCAGCACCATATTCCCGCGCGCGCTCAAGCCGGTACCCGGGCGTGTGGCGCGCGCCGTAGTTGAGGCTGAACAGCAGCGCGCTGAACGCCCTGGTGTCGAGCGGTTTGAGGGTGATGGCCTGGTCCAGGCAGGCATCGGCCTCGGCATGCCGGTGCTGCCCGTTCAGTGCGCCGCTGAGATTGCACAGAACATTGGCGGCATTTGGATCTTCGCTGCGCGCACGGCGCAGGATCGTTTCAGCTTCGCTGAAGCGCCCGGTATCGATCAGCAGCGTGCCGAGATTGTTCATCGCCGCCACGTAATCCGGTTTCAGTTTGAGGGCTGCGCGAAAACCGGCTTCTGCCTCGGTGAAACGAAATTGCCCGCTTTGCAAAGTGGCGAGATCGTAGTAGCCTTCGGCAATATCGGGGTGCTGCGCCACTGTTTCGCGGGCCAGCGCTTCGGCTTCTGGCAGGCAGCCTTGTGCATGCAGTACACGGACAAGGCCGGCCATCGCCGGATATGAATGCGAATCGAGTTGAAGCGCACGCCGGTAAATCGCCGCCGCGTCATCCAGCCGACCGAGATCGCGCAAAGCAATACCCAGGCTGACATGCGCCTCGACATCGTCGGGCAACAGCGATACCGCCTCTTCCATCGGTACGATGGCGTCCGCTTCACGTCCTTGCGCGGCCAAGGCTGTCCCCAGTGCTTTCCATGCCAAGCCGTTATCGGGATGCTGCGCGCACAACTCGCGCGCCGCCTGCTCCATTTCTGAAAAGCGTGATTTACTGAACAGCGTCGCCAGGTGGGAAAACTGCATTGCGAGAGACGTTTCAATTTCCGCCAGACGACTCAGGAGCGCTTCCGCGTTCGCAAGCACGATGCCACGCCGCTGCGCCTGCGCCAGCATCTGCTGCGCCGCGACTATCATGTTTGCCTGCGTGAGCGCCTCAATGTAGTCGCGCCAGCAGACGGGATCGCGCGGCCGGGCTTCGAGAGCCGCACGCAGTTGCGGCAGTGCAGCCTGCGCTGCTTGCGCATCTCGGTTGGGAAGAAGTAGAGGGTCGGAAGGGGGCGAAGTCATGCGGTATTAATGATACCGTCGCGCCGCACCCGTGTCCGCTGCGCCTCCAATGAGGGTCGGAACCCGGTGAGTGAATCACCAGATTTCACCCCCACTTTTTCCGCTACAATTCGACTGCCGTTATTCCTGTGGGAGAGCGCTCCATTCGTGTTGAAGCACGGAGCCGCCGAAGGCGCATTGCCCATAATCGCTCAGGTATCAGGAACCACAGGAATGAGTACGGCACTCTGGAGAGACTTGCAGGCTTGTTGAAAGCCCGGCAGGCGCCGAAGGGGCACGCGATGGTGCATGCAGCTTGCACACCATCGCTCAACTCTCAGGCAAAAGGACAGGGGGGCATGTTTCGTCCGGATTGCGCATGCAGGTGCGCCGTCCGGTTCGGTGACCCCCCGCAGTATCGATTTCCCTTCGATTGTTCCTTTTTGCCCATAGCTATTCAGCCACGAGAGTTTTCATGACCCCAACGGACCTTCAACGCACCCCCTTGTTCGACACCCACGCTGCCAGCGGCGCGAAGCTGGTTGATTTCGGTGGCTGGGAAATGCCGCTGCATTATGGTTCGCAGTTGAACGAGCATCATGCCGTGCGCAAGGATGCGGGCATGTTCGACGTATCGCATATGTGCGCCGTCGATATTTCGGGCTCGGTGCCGAAATCCTACCTGCGCAGGCTCATCGCCAATAACGTGGAAAAGCTCAATGTGCCGGGCAAGGCGCTTTATTCCGGCATGCTCAATTCTGCCGGGGGCGTTATCGACGACCTGATCGTCTACTGGCGCGGTGGGGATAATTACCGGGTGGTGGTGAATGCATCGACCTCGGTGAAAGACCTCGCCCACATGAACCGCATCGCCGAAACCTATGAGGCCGACCTGTCGCCGCGCCGTGACCTGGCGATGATTGCGGTGCAGGGGCCTAATGCGCGGGAAAAAGTATTTGCGGTGCGTCCCGAATGGCGCGCTGCCGGTGAACCGCTGGGCGTGTTCTTTGCCGCTGAAATCGGCGACGTATTCCTGGCGCGCACCGGCTACACCGGTGAAGATGGTTTTGAAATCACGCTGCCCTCGGTCGACAGTGCCAAGCTGTGGGCCGACCTGAAGGCCGCCGGCGTGGCCGAATGCGGGCTGGGCGCGCGCGACACCTTGCGCCTGGAAGCCGGCATGAATCTTTACGGCAACGAGATGGATGAGACGGTCAGCCCGCTGGATGCCGGCATGGGCTGGACGGTGGATCTCAAGACCGATCGCGAATTCATCGGCCGCCCTTCGTTGGAGGCCAAGGGCCAGAGCGTCGCGTTTGTCGGGCTCAAGCTGCTCGATCGCGGTGTGATGCGCAGCCACATGAAAGTAGTCACGGCGCAGGGCGATGGGGAAACCACCAGCGGCACGTTTTCGCCGACGCTGGGATTCTCGATCGCACTGGCACGGGTGCCGATGGCGGTCGCCATCGGCGACAAGGTGCAGGTCGACATTCGCGGCAAGCTGGTCGATGCGCTGGTGACCAAGCCTTCCTTCGTGCGTAACGGCAAGGCCCTCGTCTGAGGGTTCTCGTTCGTACCCGTTCATTTTTTTGATTTCCATTTCTTTCCACATTCACCTTTCAAGGAGAACTTCATGAATTTTCCCGCCGAACTCAAATACGCCCCCAGCCACGAATGGGTACGCACCGAAGCCGATGGCACGCTGACCGTCGGCATCAGCGATGCCGCGCAGGACATGCTGGGCGACCTGGTGTTTTGTGGCGACTTCAAGGTCGGTGAATCGCTTTCAAAGGGCGATACCGCCGGCGTGGTCGAAAGCGTGAAAGCGGCCAGTGATGTGTACATGCCGGTGGATGGCGAGATCACATCGTTCAACCCGGACCTGGATGTGGCGCCGGAAAAAATCAACAGCGATCCCTATGGCGCGTGGATTTTCAAAGTGAAGCCGACCGGAAGCGTGGATGGATTGATGAATGCGGCCGCGTATGAGGAAGTGGTCAACGCAGGCTGACCAGGCATTACGCACCTTATTGAGAGAAATACAGAAAGCGAATTAACGTCATGACGACCCCAGCTACACAAGCCACGCTAAGCGAACTCGAAAACCACGGCGAATTCATCGCCCGCCACATCGGCCCCGACGATACCGGCACCGCGCAAATGCTGAAGGCGATCGGTGCGACTTCGCTGGATGACATGATCCAGCAGGTCGCCCCCGCGTCGATCCGCAAGAACGCGCTGCTCGATCTGCCCGCAGCCATGTCGGAAGCCGAAGCGCTGGCGGAAATGCGCCGCATGGCGGGTCGGAACAAAGTGCTGAAGAGCTACATCGGCCAGGGCTATTACGGCACGCATACACCCGGTGTCATCCTGCGCAACATCCTGGAAAACCCGGCCTGGTACACGGCCTATACGCCGTATCAACCGGAAATCTCGCAGGGCCG
>JBDTWS010000141.1:0-10465 GCA_040006575.1 Betaproteobacteria bacterium | reverse complement strand
CCCATCCCACCACCCATGCCGCCGCCGGATTCTTCCTTCGGCAGTTCAGCAACCATCGCATCCGTCGTCAACATCAACGAAGCAACCGAAGCGGCATTTTGCAGCGCATAACGCGTCACCTTGGTCGGATCCAGCACACCCAGCTCCACCAGATCACCATACTCACCGGTCGCCGCGTTGTAGCCAAAGTTGCCCTTGCCTTCAACAACCTTGTTCACCACCACCGACGGCTCGTCTCCGGCGTTTTGCGCGATCATGCGCAGGGGTTCTTCAATGGCGCGCAGGATGATCTTGATACCTGCATCCTGCTCGACGTTGTCGCCCTTGATCGTGCCGGCGTTGGTACGTGCGCGCAGGAATGCGACGCCGCCACCAGGAACAATACCTTCTTCAACGGCCGCGCGCGTTGCGTGCAGCGCATCTTCCACGCGGGCTTTCTTTTCCTTCATTTCGACTTCGGTAGCTGCACCGACGCGGATCACGGCAACACCGCCGGCCAGCTTGGCCACGCGCTCTTGCAGCTTTTCTTTGTCGTAATCGCTGGTGGCGTCGTCGATTTGCTTGCGAACGGTGGAGACGCGGGCCTTGATGGCTTCCTCGTCACCGGCGCCGTCGATGATCGTGGTGTTTTCCTTGCCCACTTCGATCTTCTTGGCACGACCCAGATCCTTCAGGGTCACGTTCTCGAGCTTCAGGCCGAGTTCTTCCGCGATGACCGTACCGCCGGTCAGGATCGCGATGTCTTCCAGCATGGCTTTGCGACGATCACCGAAACCAGGCGCCTTGACAGCGGTGGTCTTCAGGATGCCGCGGATGTTGTTCACCACCAGCGTAGCCAGTGCTTCGCCATCCACATCTTCAGCGATGATCAGCAGCGGACGGCCTGCCTTGGCAACTTGCTCCAGTACGGGCAGCAGGTCACGGATGTTCGAGACTTTCTTGTCGTGCAGCAGGATGAACGGATCTTCCAGCAGCGAGACTTGCTTGTCAGGGTTGTTGATGAAATAGGGTGACAGGTAGCCGCGGTCAAACTGCATGCCTTCGACGATGTCGAGTTCGTTTTCGAGTGACTTGCCGTCTTCAACCGTGATGACGCCTTCCTTGCCGACTTTTTCCATTGCCTTGGCAATGATGTCGCCGATGTTGGCGTCCGAGTTGGCCGAGATCGCTCCGACTTGTGCGATTTCCTTGTTGGTCTTGGTGGGCTGCGACAGTTTCTTCAGCTCAGCCACGATGGCCACAACAGCCTTGTCGATGCCGCGCTTAAGATCCATCGGGTTCATGCCGGCGGCAACGTACTTCATGCCTTCCACGACAATCGCCTGGGCCAGGACAGTAGCGGTGGTGGTGCCGTCACCGGCAACGTCGGAGGTCTTGGAAGCAACTTCCTTGACCATCTGTGCGCCCATGTTTTCGAACTTGTCCTTCAGTTCGATTTCCTTGGCAACGGATACGCCGTCCTTGGTGATGGTCGGCGCGCCGAAGCTTCGCTCGAGAACCACATTGCGACCCTTCGGGCCGAGGGTGACTTTAACTGCGTTGGCGAGAACGTTCACGCCATGAACCATGCGGACTCTTGCGTCGCCGCCGAATTTGACTTCTTTAGATGCCATGATGAATACCTCGTATCAGAAATGTTTTGTGCAGAAATCGTGCGGATGTTGGTGCAGCACAGCCAGACAATTAGGCAACGACGGCCATGATGTCTTCTTCGCGCATGACGAGTAACTCGTCGCCGTCAACCTTGACGGTGCTGCCGGAATATTTGCCGAACAGGACCTTGTCGCCAACTTTCACGTCGACCGGGAACAGCTTGCCGTCTTCGTTTTTCTTGCCTGGGCCCACGGCCAGCACTTCACCCTGGTCCGGCTTTTCAGCGGCGGTATCCGGGATCACGATGCCCGATGCGGTTTTCCGTTCTTCTTCCAGACGCTTGACGATCACACGATCGTGCAAAGGACGCAGTTTCATAATCTCACTCCTTGATTAACACATTGATTTACAAGAAAACCAGTCATTGATGACCGGAGAAAACGTGGGGAGCTACGGTAACAAACACCCGCTAGCACTCAACCCGGTGGAGTGCTAATAGTAATGGCGAAAGGTGACGATTTCAAGGCTTGAGGCAGATTTTGTTTGGTATGTTGCGTTTTGTGCGCTGCGATTACACCCGCAAAATCAAATGAAACTCCAGCATTGGTGCGGTCTATAGCCAAATTATGGCTTGGGACCCGCGCGAATCATGGAGTTTCACCCTCCAATTGAAATGCCCACCGTTCGCAGTGAGCCTGTCGCAGTGCCTCGAAGGGCCATCAAACCCGCCGAATGGTAGCGATAACATCGCGTTTGCGCTACGATTCACGCATGAACAAGACCGACAGCACAGCCGTAACCTCGCCACGCCGCGCACGCCGCAGCAGCGGCGGCATCACGCTCACCGACGTCGCCAAGGTTGCCGGTGTTTCCGCGATCACCGCATCGCGCGCGCTCAATATGCCCAGCGTCGTTTCGCCTGAAACGTTAAAGCGTGTGCTCGATGCCATCACGCGTACCGGCTACGTACCCAACATGCTGGCCGGTGGACTCGCCTCCAGCCGCAGCCGCCTGGTCGCCGCCTTGGTGCCCACCATCGCCGGCCCGGTATTCCTTGAAACAGTGCAGGCCTTGACCGAGGCGCTTGCCGAATCCGGCTATCAACTAATGCTGGGCCAAAGCGGCTACACCGGCCAGCGCGAAGATGCCCTGCTCGACGCCATCATCGGCCGCCGCCCCGACGGCATTGTCCTCACCGGCATCATGCATTCCGCCGAAGGCCGGCGACGCCTGCTGGCCTCGGGTATTCCCGTGGTCGAAACCTGGGACCTGACACCGACACCGATGGACATGCTGGTGGGTTTCTCCCATGAGAAAGTGGGCGCCGCTGTCGCGGAATACCTTCACGGCAAGGGTCGCCGGCGACTGGCCATCGTTACCGCCGACGATCATCGCGCCAGCTTGCGGCGGCAGGCGTTTGAAGCCACTGCCGCCCGATTGGGATTGCCCAGGATTCCCGCCTGCGTGGTGCCTGCGCCGACGACGCTGGGTAGCGGCCGCGCCGGTTTATCGCAGTTACTCGACAAGCATCCTGATATTGATGCCGTGTTCTGCAGCTCCGACGTCCTCGCGCTTGGCGTGATAACAGAAGCCCAGGCACGCGGCAAATCCGTGCCCGGTGATTTCGGCGTGTTCGGTTTTGGCGACCTGGGATTTGCCGGCGATACCCATCCCGCGCTCACCACGGTTCGCATCGACGGCACGGCCATCGGCTACCAGGCGGCGCGCTTTATTGTCGACCGGGTCGAAGGACGCGAGGTGCCGCAACGGGTGGTGGATCTGGGATTTTCCATCGTAGAACGGGACAGCGTTTGAGCACGGCTTGATCCATAACAGCCGGCGAAGATTGACAGCGGCGGCTTCCGGGGATAACATTAAAATGTTAGCGCTATCATTTATTCCGGCATTCCAGCCATTCGCGCAAATACACGCCCAGGCATAAACCCAAGCCGGTCATTAAGCTCTTCGCAGCGCCAAGCTCATTTCCATCCCCAGGAGTCCCGATGAAAACCACCCCCGTCACCAAAGAAGACCTGCTGCGCTCCGTGATCGCCGTGCCGCCGATGGCCCGCAATGCCGATTTCACGCTCAACAAGGCTGCCAATATCGCGCTGATCCGCCACCTCGAAAGCGGCGGCGTGCGTTCGCTGATGTACGGCGGCAACGCCAACTTCTATCACATCCCCCTTTCCGAATATGCGGCCACGCTGGATTTCCTGGCTGAAGCTGCCGGTAGCGACACCTGGGTACTGCCTTCGATTGGCCCGGATTACGGCAAGGCCATCGACCAGGCCGCCATCATCAAGGCCAGCAAATATCCGACGGCGATGTTGCTGCCGATGACGTTCCCCTTCACCGACGAAGGTTTGGGCATCGGCATCCGCCGCATCACCGACGCGATGGGCAAACCCGCCGTCATCTATATCAAGTCCGAGCCCTATCTCAAACCCGACACCTTGAAAGCACTGGTCGATGAAGGCCGCGTTGCCAGCGTGAAATACGCGGTCGTGCGCGATGATCCGGCAAAAGACGATTACCTCACCGCACTGTGCGCGGCGGTCGACAAGAAATATCTCGTGTCCGGCATCGGCGAGCGTCCTGCCATCACGCACTTGCGCGATTTCGGCATCACCAGTTTTACGTCCGGCTCCATCTGCATCGCACCCGCCGGCACGATGAAGCTGCTGGAATTGCTGAAAGCCAAACGCTACGACGAAGCCGAGAAAGTTCGCGCGCTCTATATCCCCTTCGAAGATTGCCGTGACAGTATCGCGCCGATCCGCGTGCTGCACGATGGTGTCACGCTGGCCGGGATCGCCGACATGGGCCCGATGCTGCCGATGATCACCGGCCTCACCGACGCAGAAAAAGCGCGTGTGCAACCGGTGGCAAAAGCACTGCTCGCCGCCAATGCCGAATTCATGCCCGCCAGGGCCGCCGCCTGATTCCATGAGTACCAAACCACGCAAGAAAGCGGAAGAGCTGCGCAGCCATCGCTGGTACGGCGTCAATGACCTGCGCTCGTTCGGCCATCGTTCACGCACGGCGCAGATGGGCTATCACCGCTCCGATTACGCGGGCAAGCCGGTCATCGCCATCATCAATACCTGGAGCGACATCAATCCCTGCCACAGCCATTTCCGGGTGCGCGCAGAAGAAGTAAAACGCGGTATCTGGCAGGCCGGCGGTTTCCCGGTCGAGATGCCGGCGATCTCGTTGTCCGAGCCTTTCCAGAAACCGACGACGATGCTGTATCGCAATCTGCTGGCGATGGAAACGGAAGAACTGCTGCGCTCCTATCCGGCCGATGGCTGCGTGCTGATGGGCGGCTGCGACAAGACCACGCCGGCACTCATCATGGGTGCGCTGTCGATGAACCTGCCGACGATTTTTATGCCGGCAGGCCCGATGTTGCGCGGTGACTTCAAAGGGCAGTACCTTGGCAGTGGCAGCGACACCTGGAAATACTGGGCTGAGTTGCGCGCAGGCAATATCACCGAAGAAGAATGGAAAGGTGTCGAGGACGGCATCGCTCGTTCACCGGGCCACTGCATGACCATGGGCACGGCCTCGACCATGACCAGCGCCACCGAAGCGATGGGCCTCACGCTGCCGGGCGCTGCATCGATCCCCGCACCCGATTCGCGCCACGCACAAATGGCGACGATGACCGGCAAGCGCATTGTCGATATGGTGTGGGAAGACTTGTGCATTCGCGATGTGGTCGATGCGGCCGCGATCGACAATGCGGTCATCACGGCACTGGCGCTGGGCGGTTCCACCAATGCGGTTGTGCACATGATCGCCATCGCGCATCGCGCCGGCGTGCCGCTGGACCTGGAGCGCTTCGATGCGCTCGCGCGCAAGACACCCGTGCTGGCGAATGTGCGGCCCTCCGGCGCCTACCTGATGGAAGATTTTTATTACGCCGGCGGGTTGCGTGCGATGCTGGTCCAGCTCGGGGATTTGCTCGATGGAAAATGCATGACGGTAAATGGCCATTCGCTGGGCGACAACATCAAGGGTGCGGCCACGTACAACGATGATGTGATCCGCCCGCGCAGCAATCCACTGGTGAGCAGCGATGGCCTCGCTGTGCTGCATGGCAACCTCGCACCGAACGGTGCCGTCATCAAGCCCGCTGCAATGGAAGCGCATTTGCAGAAACACACCGGTCGCGCGGTAGTTTTCCGTGATTACAACGACATGTCCGCACGCATCGATGATGACGATCTCGATGTCGACAAGGATTCAGTCATCGTGTTGCAGGGCGCCGGCCCGCAAGGCGCGCCCGGCATGCCCGAGTGGGGCCAGTTGCCGATCCCGAAAAAACTGTTGCAGCAGGGTGTGCGCGACATGCTGCGCATTTCCGATGCGCGCATGAGCGGCACCAGTTACGGCGCATGTGTTTTACATATCGCGCCCGAGGCACACATCGGCGGCCCGCTGGCGCTGGTGAAAGACGGCGACATGATCGAGCTCGACGTGCCCAACCGCAAACTCGAACTGAAAATCAGCGATGTTGAAATGGCGACGCGCCGTGCCGCCTGGACACCGCCACCCCCTCACTACACACGCGGCTTCGGCGTGCTGTACCTTAAGCACATCAAGCAGGCCGACCAGGGCTGCGATTTCGATTTTCTTGAAGAGCACGCGACCAGCGACACCACGCTCGATCCCGAAATTCACTGAGTTTCCATCCGCAACGAGGAGAACACCATGAAGCACAGCAAACGCATTTTCGTCATACTGATTGCAGCAGTTTGTACCGTGGGCCTGCCCGCTTTCGCACAGGACAAATGGCCGTCGAAACCGATCAAGTACATCGTGCCGTTTCCACCCGGCGGCACCACCGACATCCTGGCGCGCCTGCTCGCCAACAAATTGAGCGCCGCGCTGGGCCAGCAGGTGGTGGTCGAAAACAAGGCCGGCGCCGGCGGCAATATCGGTTCGGACTTCGTTGCGAAATCCGCGCCCGACGGCTACACCATCCTCGGCGGCACCATCAGCTCGCACGCCATCAACGTGAGCATGTACGCCAACATGCCCTATGACCCCGTCAAGGATTTCGTACCGATCACGCTGATCGGCACCAACGCGAATGTGCTGGTGGTTGACCCCAAGAATCCGGCCAAGGATTTGAAAGAACTGATCGCACAGGCCAAGGCGAAACCGGGCGCGATGAGTTTTGCTTCCGCCGGCAACGGCACCTCGCAACATTTGTCGGGTGAGTTGTTCAAGGCCATGGCCGGGCTGCAGATGGAACACATTCCGTACAAAGGCAGCGCACCTGCCATCCAGGATGTGATGGCAGGTCAGGTGCCGATGATGTTCGACACCACCGTGGTTGCGGGGCCGCACATCAAGGGCGGCAATGTGCGCGCACTGGCCGTCACCTCAGCCAAGCGGGTGAAGGGCATGGAAACGATTCCGACCATGGCCGAGGCCGGTGTGCCGGGCTATGAGCTGGTGTCGTGGCAGGGCATCTTTGCACCGGCCGGTACACCGAAAGCCATCGTCACGCGGCTCAATGCAGAACTGGTGAAGATCATCGCCATGCCTGACATTCGCGAGCGGCTCGATTCGCTGGGTGTGGATCCCGTTGCCAACACGTCTGAACAGTTCGCCGCATTCCAGAAAGCTGAAATTGCGAAATGGGCCAAAGTGGTCAAGGACGCCAACATCAAGGCCAATTGAGAAAGCTGTCATGACTCTGCATAAGAATTTCATCGGCGGCGAATGGCTGGAAGGCGCTACCGCATCGCCCAACGTCAATCCTTCCAACACCGCGGACATCATCGGCGACTACGCGCAGGCAGATGCCGCACAGGCCTCGACGGCCGTCGCCGCCGCACGTGCGGCATTTGCCGGCTGGTCGATGTCCACGCCGCAGCAACGTTTCGACGTGCTTGATTTCATCGGTACCGAAATCCTGGCGCGCAAAGCCGAGCTGGGTGACCTGCTGTCACGCGAGGAAGGCAAGACGCTGGTGGAAGGCATCGGCGAAGCCGGTCGCGCGGGGCAGATCTTCAAGTTTTTTGCAGGTGAAGCCTTGCGCATTCCCGGGGAGAAACTGGCTTCGATCCGTCCCGGACTCGATATCGAAATCACGCGTGAGCCGGTGGGTGTGGTTGGCATCATCACGCCGTGGAATTTTCCGATCGCCATTCCTGCGTGGAAAATCGCGCCGGCGCTGGCGTATGGAAATTGCGTGGTGATGAAGCCGGCCGACCTCGTGCCCGGATGTTCATGGGCCATCACCGAGATCATCAGCCGCAGCGGTTTGCCGGCGGGTGTATTCAATCTTGTGATGGGACGCGGCAGCGTGGTGGGACAGGCTTTCCTGGACCACACCGATGTCGATGCGATCACCTTCACCGGTTCGGTCGCTACCGGCAAGCGCGTGGCAGAAGCCGCATTGAAACGTGGCGCGAAAATGCAGCTTGAAATGGGCGGCAAGAATCCGCTGGTGGTGGTGGATGATGCCGACCTCAACATCGCCGTCGAATGCGCCGTGCAAGGCGCGTTCTATTCGACCGGCCAACGTTGTACGGCGTCCAGCCGCATCATCGTCACCGCAGGAATCCATGATCGCTTCGTCGATGCGTTGTCAGCCCGCGCACGTGCACTCGTCGTTGGCGATGCGCGCGCCAAGGAAACGCAAATTGGCCCGGTGGTGGACCAGAGCCAGCTCGACCAGGATTTGCGCTACGTGGAAATCGGCCGCCTCGAAGGGGCAACGCTGGTGTGCGGTGGCGAGCGTGTCGCGCGCGATACGCCTGGGTTTTATTTGTCGCCGGCGCTGTTTACCGAAACCAAGGCGAGCATGCGCATCAGCCGTGAAGAAATTTTCGGGCCGGTCGCCAGCGTGATTCGCGCGGCCAATTACGATGAAGCGCTTGCACTCGCCAACGATACCGAGTTCGGTTTGTCTGCCGGCATCTGCACCACATCGCTCAAGCACGCGTCGCACTTCAAGCGCCACGCGCAAGCGGGGATGGTCATGGTCAATGTCGCGACGGCGGGTGTCGATTACCATGTGCCGTTTGGCGGACGCAAAGGATCGAGTTACGGTTCGCGCGAACAGGGACGTTATGCCGTGGAGTTTTATACGACGGTGAAAACGGCGTACACGCTGGCGTAACGTTCAGCACCACGCAATAACGTAGATCTGCAGGTCAAACACCAGCATTGGTGCGCCGTTCCAGCCATTTTTGCCCGGAACGACGCGCCAGATGGCGATTTACATCAAACGATGCGGGCACAGCATCTCATCAATTCGATTAGCCGAGGAGTCCACATGAAACTGAATTCGCACAGCCGTCGCTCGTTGTTTACAGCCGGGTTTGCGTTGCTGGCATCCGTCGTGGCACCAGTTGTTGCAGCGCAGGCGTATCCCTCCAAGCCCATAAAAATTATCGTGCCCTTCCCCGCCGGCGGCAGCACCGATAACGTCGGCCGCCTGCTGAGTGTGGAGCTCGGCAAGCTGCTCAATCAAACCGTGATCATCGAAAACAAGGGCGGCGCCAACGGCAACATCGGCGCCGACCAGGTGGCCAAGGCCGCGGCCGATGGCTACACGCTGTTGCTCTCGGGCGTGGGTTCGAACGCGATCAACTATTCGCTGTACGGCAAGATGCCGTTCAGCGACAAGGATTTCGCGCATGTCTCGCTGCTGGCCACGGGACCGAATGTGCTCGCGGCCAATCCTGAATTTCCGGCGAAGACATTCAAGGAATTTATTGCGCTGGCAAAAGCTAATCCCGGCAAGTATGCCAACGCCAGTTCGGGCAGCGGCTCCTCCGGGCACCTCGCGATGGAGATGGTGAAACAAGCCACCGGCATCGATGTGCTGCATGTGCCCTATAAAGGGGGTGCTGCGGCCATCACCGATGTGATCGGCGGCCAGATTCCACTCCTGTTCATCAACCAGGACAATGCATTGCCGCAAGTACAGTCCGGAAAATTACGCGCCCTCGCCGTCGCCAGCCTTGAGCGTAATCCTGCGTATCCCGACGTGCCCACTATCGCCGAATCGGGCTATCCCGGATTCTCGGCCGTGTCATGGTTCGGGCTTTCCGCGCCCGCCGGCACGCCGAAGGAAATCATCCAGAAACTCAACGACGCGACGGTGAAGGCGATGAACATGCCCGATATAAAAACACGCTTGCAGTCTGTCGGCTTTGTGGTCGTGGCCAATTCGCCCGCGCAATTCTCTGACTTCGTCACTGCGGAAATCGCCAAGTGGGGCAAGGCCGCCAAGGCCTCCGGCGCAAAACTGGATTGAGCACACACATGACCACAACTCCGTACCAGGGCGTACCGAATCAGTTCCGCGCCGACCTTATCGCCAAAAAGCGCCTCATCGGCTGCTGGTGTTCACTGGCAAATCCCATCAGCACCGAAGTGCTGGGGGTGGCCGGTTTCGATTGGCTGCTGCTCGATGCCGAGCATTCACCCAACGACGTCATCTCGCTGATCCCGCAATTGATGGCCTTGAAGGACAGCGTGAGCGCGCCGGTGGTGCGGCCGCCGTGGAATGAACCGGTGATCATCAAGCGGCTGCTGGATGCGGGCTTCTACAATTTCCTGGTGCCCTTCGTTGAGTCCGCCGAACAGGCGCGCGCCGCCGTCGCCGCCACGCGCTATCCGCCCGAAGGCATTCGCGGTATTTCGGTGTCGCAGCGCAATAACCGTTACGGCACGATCCCAAATTACTTCGCCACCATCAACCAGAACATCTCGGTGATCGTGCAGATCGAAAGCCGCGCCGGTGTCGATGCGGTGGATGAAATCACCCAGGTTGACGGTGTCGATGGTGTGCTGGTCGGGCCGGGTGATCTGTCCGCCGCACTGGGACATCTCGGCAATC
>JBDTWS010000140.1:0-10542 GCA_040006575.1 Betaproteobacteria bacterium | reverse complement strand
GGCGACCCACCAACCCCCGCCGGTAAGTGGCGCACTGACACTACGCAGCGTAAAACCCGGGTATCGCACCCGCCGCTTTCCTACACGGTGGGGCATGGGCGCGGCGCATCATGGCCTGAGACCTTTTTCAGGAGCGCACATGAGTGCCACCAAATTGACCAGCGCAAAGGCATCGCCACAACCGCCGTTGCCGCCGAAAATCGATCAGCGCCAGGAAGAAACGGACAAGCCGCAGGGCAACGCGACACGCCCGTTACAGAAATCTGACGAGCGCCAGGACGCCGAAGTTGCGCAATCCGTGCTGCAAAAAAAGGGCCCCAACGCACTCCCCGTTTCGGACTATCCGCTGAAGGACGGCAGCAACTCCGCCAACACCATCGACAAGCGCCACCGCAGATCGTAAAGTCCCGGCATGCCAATTTGCGAGTGACGGGAATCCATGCGCCAGACCATTGTGTATTCCCATGGCTTCAAGAGTTCCTCGCAGTCGCGCAAGGCGACGCAACTGGCGCAATACCTTCGGACGCATTTTCCGCAATGCGAATATGCGTGCCCTGACCTGCATTTCCAACCGGTGCAAGCACTTGCGCAACTGGAGGCGTGTTGCCGCGAGGTCCCCGCCGAAGCTTTGAGCATTGTGGGTTCATCGCTCGGCGGCTTCTACGCCGTCGTACTCGCAGAAAAATTGGGTTGCCGCGCGGTGTTGCTCAATCCTTCGATCAGGCCGTTCGAGACGTTGTCACGCTACCTGGGTGAGCAGGCAAATATTTACACGGGCGAAAAATTTGAGTTCAGCGCCGCGCACATTACCGAACTGAAATCGCTGTACGCGCCGCACGTCACGCGCCCGGAACGATATTTGCTGATCGCCGAATTGGGCGATGAACTGCTCGATCATCGCAAGACCAGCGCGTATCTCGACAGTGCAAAACAAATCCTCATCGATGGCGGCGACCACGAACTCACGTCATTTCCGCAGCACATCCCTGCGCTGGCGAAATTCTGCTTTTCAGATTGAAACTCCAGCCCCGGCGCGGTGACTGGCGGCATTTTGGCCCGCGAGCCGCCCTGGTGCTGGAGTTTGATCGAAAATATTCGTTATTTTTCTCTCAAAAGCCCGCCAGGCCTCCATCACTGCGCGGATCGAATCCGCCGGTCAGCGTTCCATCCTTCGCACGAATCAGCGCGCCCGCATGACCGACGCTTTCGTCGAATTCGCCTAGCGCTTCAACATCGTGGCCACGTGCACGCAGCGCTTCAAACACTGCCGGGTCAAAACGCGATTCCAGTTTCAACGTATCCGAGGTATTTCCCCACGTACGACCCAGCAGCCAGCGCGGTGCAGTGATGGCGTCCTGCGCACTCATCCCGAACACGCCGATGCGCGTGAACACCGCGCACTGCGTTTGCGGCTGGCCATCGCCCCCCATGGTGCCGTAAGGCATGACACGTCCATCGTTGAACAACGCCAGCGCAGGGTTCAGGGTGTGGAACGGTTTCTTGCGCGGCTTCAATACCAGCAGCGCGTTGGGGTCCAGTGAAAAACTCGCGCCGCGATTCTGCCAGTTGATGCCGGATTCCTTCAGCACCACACCGGATCCGAACTCGTGATAGATCGACTGGATGAACGACACCGCGCGTCCTTCACGGTCGATGGCGCCCATCCATACCGTGTCACCCGGCTTTGCGTTGCGGCCCCAGGGCGCCGCACGGTCGCGCTTCACTTTCATCGCCAGCGCCGAGACAATATCGTCGTCCAGCAACGATTGCGCATGCACGTTCATGTGCGCGGGATCGGTGACGTATTTATCGCGGACGGCGAAAGCCTGCTTGGTCGCTTCGACACACAGGTGGACATAGTCGGCACCCAGGGGATCGAGGCCCTTCAGGCTTAGCTTGTCGAGAATGGCGAGGATCAGCAGCGAGACCACCCCTTGTGTCGGCGGCGTCATGTTGTAGAGATGGCCCAGCGAATGCGTAATGGTCAACGGCTCGCGATACAGCGCTTCGTGTTCCTTCAGGTCGTCACGCGAGAGCGGGCTGTTGATGCTCGCCAGGTCTTTCGCAATGCTTTGTGAAATATCGCCGCGATAAAAATCCGGCAACCCCGCTTTGGCCAGGTATTCCAGCGTGGTGGCGAGGCGCGGCAATGTGAAGGATGAACCGGTCGCAGGAACAGCGCCGTCAACCAGGAAACCTTCGGCGAATCCGGAAATCGATTGCAGTTCCGCCAGCTTGGCGGTCGTGCTGCTGACCTGGCTGCGCGTGACGACGATGCCCTCGCGGGCGCGCGTAATCGCATCCGCCAGCAACATCGACAACGGCATTTTTCCCCGCCAGCTTTTGGACACTTCCAGCGCGGCGTCCCAGCCGGAAATGGTGCCGGCCACCGTATTGGCCGCCAGCGGTCCGCGTGTGGGGATGACATCCATGCCCTCACGCTTGTACAGGTCCAGCGTCGCATTTCGCGCGGCCGCACCGCAGGCGTCGATGGCGATGGGCGAACGGCCCGGATCATGGATCAGCCAGAATGCGTCGCCGCCGATGGCGGTCATGTGCGGATAGACGACGGCGATGGTCGCGGCGGCGGCCACCATCGCTTCGATGGCATTGCCGCCCTCTCGCAAAATGTGCGCGGCAGCGTCGGCTGCCGCGGCATGCGGCGCGACAGCGATGCCATTACGAAAAACCTGGTTCATGGAATTTCCTCCCTGGGCGATTATGCATGACGCGCCCGGTATAATTGCGCTCCTTTTGCGTAGGCCTGGCACTCTCCATGAACGTGTTTTACGAAGAAGACGGCAGCTTCAAAGTCGGGCATGTGATGTCCGATATCGGCACGTCGCTTCAGATCGAATCGGTCAGCGGCAAGCGCAGCAAGATCAAGTCGAACACGGTGGTGCTGCGCTACGACATGGCGCTGGACCAGCTAATGCCCGCTGCTGAAAGACTGGCCGCGGAAATCGAGCCCGATTTCCTCTGGGAAGTGTGTGGCGCCAGCGAGTTCGGCTGCGAGGAGATGGCGCAGGAATATTTCGGCCACAAGCCGTCTTCAGCCGAAATCGCCGCCGTGGCGCTGAAACTGCATGCCGCGCCCATGTATTTCTACAAGCGCGGCAAGGGCCGCTACCAGGCCGCGCCGGAAGAAAACCTGAAAGCGGCACTGGCGTCGATCGAACGCAAGAAGCGCGAAGCCGAACAGATGTCGGGCTGGGTGGCGCAATTGAAGTCCGGTGTGATGCCGGAAGAACTTCGCCCGCATCGCGACATGCTGCTGTACAAGCCCGATCGCAATACGCTGATGGTGAAAGCCTGCGAGGCAGCCGTGGCCGAAACGCAGCTCACGCTGCCCGTGCTCATGTTCAACGCCGGCGCGTGGAGTAACCCGGAAACGGCGCAATACGAATATCACCTGGGCAAATTCCTGTCGGAATATTTTCCGCGCGGTCGCGAGTACGCGGGCGAGATTGACGCGCTTGCTCCCGCCGAACTGCCGCTGGTGGATGTACCCGCCTTCAGCATCGACGATGCCGCGACGACGGAAATCGACGATGCTTTTTCCATCCGCCCTCTCGACGGCAACCAGGTGGAAATCGGCGTCCACATCGCCGCGCCTGCGTTATATTTCGGCCCTGACGGCGCACTGGAAAAATTGGCCGCCACGCGCTTATCGACCGTGTATTTTCCGGGTGACAAGATCACCATGCTGCCCGCCGCTGCGGTGGAGCACTCGACACTTCTCGCAGGCCGCACCTGCCCGGCGGTGTCCTATTACGCCACGTTCGATCTCGACAGCATGACGATTACCGCCACGCGTTCGGCCATCGACCGCGTGACCATTGCGCGCAACCTGCGCATCGGCGAACTGGAAAAATATTTCAACGAAACCGCCATCGCCGAAGGCAAGGTCGATGGCGAGTATGGCGAGCAGCTCCTGCTGTTGCATCGCGTCGCCAAAGCGCTGGCAGCCCGTCGCGGCAAGGATGAAAACGAGCAGGATCGCGTCGATTACAATTTCGAGCTGCTCAATGGACGGATCGAGATTACCACCCGCAAACGCGGCAACCCCATCGACACGGTGGTCTCGGAACTGATGATTTTCGTCAACAGCGAATGGGGAAAATTGCTGGCGGACAACGGTGTCGCGGCCATCTATCGGGTGCAGCAGAACATGAAGACCCGCATGACCTCGGACGCCCTGCCCCACGAGGGCCTTGGGGTGGCGCAATACGCCTGGTCCAGCTCTCCACTGCGCCGCTATGTGGACCTGGTCAACCAGCGCCAGCTGATCGCCCTGTTGCGCGACGAACCCCCACCTTTCCAGAAACGCTCGCGCGATTCGCTCAGCCAGCTCAATGAACTGGCGCGTCGTTTCGACGTGACTTACGACGCGTATAACGAATTCCAGCGCAATATCGAACGCTACTGGTGCCTGCGCTATTTCCAGCAGGAGGGCATCACGCAATTCGACGGCACCATGATCCGCGACGAACTGGTGCGCGCCGGCGGTATCCCGCTGGTGGTCAAGCTGGACCGCAATCCAGAACTGCCGGTTAAGACGCCGGTGAAGGTCAATATCGGTGAGCTCGATTACTGGGATATTTCGGGACGCTTTACGTTGGCCGAGCCGCCCGTTACCGCAGTCACGGAAGCGGGGCCTGCGTAGCTGCCTGCTAGAATGCGGGCATGTGTTTTTCGCCTGCCACCTGCGTGCAATCGCGATGATTCGCCATGCTTGACAAGCCCCGCGCAATCGGTCGTGACGTTGCCCGCAAACTCGACACCCGCATCAATCGAAAGCTCGATGCGGTGGCCTCCCTCCCGCCACCGCCGGTGTTCCTGTCGGTGCAGCGCGCTTTCGCGGTGTCGGTGCCAATGCAGTCCTCAATGCTGATGTCGGTAGGCTTCCACCTGCTTTTGGTGCTCGGTGTGGGCGCGAAATTATTTGATCCCAGCCAGTTCATGGCGCCACACAATGTGATGGACGTGGTGCTGGTCAATGCGAAATCCTCCACCCGCCCCGTCAAGGCCGATGCGCTGGCGCAGGCCAATCTCGACGGCGGCGGCAATACCGATGAGGCCCGCCGCGCCAAGACCCCCCTGCCTGCCATCGAGCAATCGGCCAGCAAGAATATGCAGCAGGCGCAGGAGCGCGTAAAACAACTCGAGCAGGAAGTGAAGACGCTGATGACGCAGGGCCGGTCCACGGCCAAGGTCATACAGGGTGACGTCAGCCAGAAAGCTTCCGGCGCACCGGATCCGGTGAGTGCGGCGGACCTGATCCAGAAGTCGATTGAGATCCAGCGGCTCGAAGCGCAGATTTCGCGCGAGTACGAGTCCTACCAGCAGCGGCCCAAGCGCAAGTTCATCGGCGCGCGCACCACGGAATCGCGGTTCGCGATTTATGTCGACAACTGGCGGCAAAAAATAGAGCGCGTCGGCAACCTGAACTATCCCGAGGATGCGCGCCGGCGCGGCATACAGGGCCAGTTGCAATTGACCATCGCCATCAAGTCCGACGGTGAGGTCGAAGACATCCAGATCAATCGCTCATCAGGCCACAAGGTGCTGGATGAAGCGGCCAAGCGCATCATCCGGCTGGCGTCGCCGTTCGACCGCTTTCCCGCAGACATCAAGCGCGACACCGATATCCTGCACATCACCCGAACATGGGTGTTCGGCAAGGGCGATACGTTCAGCTCTGAATAGCGGCCTGGCTACGTGCCGGGTGTAGTTACCAGATGCTAGGTGCACAGGCCGAGGATTTTCTCTTCCGCCGAGCATTTCTTGCCCGCTTTGGTCGGTACCACCTTTGGTTTTTTCGTCAGGCACGCGCGGATTTCGCGCGAGGTCGGTGGGTAATAGGTCCAGCCGGGCGGCAAATCGGGCAGCGCCATGTTCACTTCGCGCCACTTGGGATGCCCCTGCGATTGCAGCTTGTCGAAATTCTGGCAAAGCGATTTTCCGAAACGCGAAAAATAGTCCACCGTGCCCTTGAGGTTGTAATCGTAGGTCACCAGGAACGCGCCGACGGAGATGGTGGTGAAATCCTGCGTGAGGAGGTTCGGGTAGCTGGCCGCCTGCACAGTGGCCGGTGAATACACCGACAGCGCGGGCTTGCTGGCAGGATGATTGGGATCGAATTTCAGCAGCTTGATGAACTTCTGCGCCTCGGGTTTCATGTTGGCGATGATGGGCGCGGGCTGGCCCGAAGCCACCACGACCACATCGACGGACTTGTCCGAAATCAGCTTCACCAGCGCTTCCTCGTTCGACAGGAAACTGGCATTGGCTTCCGGCATGGCGCCGTTGAACATCATGCGGTAAAGCGTGTGCGTGATGAGCGCCGCGCCGCTACCCACCAGGCCGCCGTTGATCTTGGCGTTCTTGATGTCGTGCAGGTAATTCATCTCCGAATCGGCGCGCACGATGTAGTGGATCTCGGTGTTGTACAGCGGCAGCACCACGCGCAAGGGACGGATGATCGACGCCGCTTCGGCATTGCCACCCGCACCACGATCCAGGAACGCCTGGTACACATCGGCCTGCACCACGGCCAGCTTGACACCCGGTTCATAGCGCAGCAGCTTGATATTCGCGGCCGAGCCCGAGGTGGCCAACACTTCTAGCTTGATATCCGCATCGGGCGCTACGAACTGCGCGAGGTCTTTGCCGATGGCGTAGTAGGTACCCTTGTCCGAGGCGGTGACGATCTTGTATTCCGCCGCGGCGGATGCCATGCCGCTGTGCAGCCACAGCAGCGGTAAAGCGACGGCGAGCAGCGCGCTAACTATTTTTCTTGTCATGTCATGGCCTCTTTGGCGTGGGCGGAGTGGGGGCGGAAGGCTGTCCGGAATCGCGTGTGCAAAGGCCCAGCGCTGCAACCGCGTCGGTGCAGGGGCCGATTCGCGGCGCTTCGGTCTGGATGCCGGGGCTGGCAACACGCGGCGTTACGGGTTCTACCGCGACCGTGCTTGCGCTGGCAGCGTCGCGCGCAGCGCGGGTGCGCGTGGCGCGTGGCGTAGAAACGACCAGTGGCGCCGGATTTACCGGTGTAGCGATCGATACAGCAGGTGGCATGGCCGCACCTTTAGTTGCGCCTGCCGGGACATTGGCCGCTTTCTCGCCCGCCGGTGCGGTTACGACGGGCGGCGGCGGAGGTGAAACTGCAGGTTTGTTGACCGCTGGAGATAGCGCCGGTGCAACCTTGTTGATGGCGCCGCTTCCTGCATTCGCATTGCCTTTTAACTCGGCGCCGGGAGTAACAGCGGACGGCCCTTCACGGCCATCCAGTGCGTTCCGCTGGCGGTACGCGTAATAGCTGGCTGCAGCAAACGCTACAAGGATGATGATCACGGCCGCCACATGCGGCCGCTGGCGTGTCGCAACAGGCGCCGTTTCCGCGCTTGCCGCATCCATTGTTTGCATTGCGGACGCGGAAGTCGATGGTTGCGCCTCCGTGCCGGCCAGCGTCACTGTCGCCGGGGCGGTGCTGTCCACCAATTCGTGATGGCAGCGATAGCAGGCCGAGACGGCAGTGATGTCGTTGACCGCGCCGCAATTGGCGCAAGGCACCAGGTGAAGCGCTGCGCCGCAGGCGCCGCAGAATTTCGAATCGGCCGGGCTGAAATGATCGCAATACGGGCACGCCTTGACCTGCCGGCCAAGCGGTTTTACAAGCGAAATGGCAGGTGAAGCGGGCGATGACATGAAGACGCGAATGCCGTGGCGGCGATCTTTGTGAATGGGACGGCCCATTGTATTGCGGTTCACGTGACGGCGCCACTAGGCGAGCGTAGGGGCGTCCCCCGAGGCAAATCGTTCAGTCTTTCACTCGACAGCGCATCCCGCAAAATCTGCAATCTGTCGCAACCGCGTACACGCCTCGCTGCTTTGCACTAGACTTGCGCCACTTTCCGGCCCGTTGCTGCAAGCGAGGCATGGAATTCAATCAGGAAATTTAGGAGATATCGATGAGACCACTGGTACATTTTCTGCTGGCGGGGGCGGTTGCTGCGTCCGTTGTTGCAGCCACATCCGACGCCGGCGCACAGGCCAACGCGCCCGCCAAGGCCATCCCGATGCGGGATTTTTTCAAGAACGCCCAGGAAGCCGGGCACCAGATTTCGCCCGACGGGAAGTACATTTCCTGGGTGGCGCCCCATGAGCGCCGCATGAATGTGTTTGTGAAGCCGCTCACCGGCGGCGAGGCCAAGCGCGTGACCGCAGAAACCGCCCGCGATATTTCAGGCTATTTCTGGAAGGGTGAGCGCATCCTGTACGTGAAGGATTTCGGCGGCGACGAAAATTTCCACGTGGTCTCGGTCAACCTGAAAGGCGAAGACCTCAAGGACCTGACACCCGGCGAAAAAGTGCGCGCCTCCATTGTCGACGGCCTGGAGGATGACGACAGCCAGGTGATCATTTCGCATAACCGCCGTGACGCGAAAGTGTTCGACGTGTTCCGCACCAATGTGACCACGGGCGAGGAAAAACTGATCGCGCAGAATCCCGGCAACATCACCAGCTGGATGACCGATCACGACGGCAAGCTGCGCATCGCCACCACCACCGATGGCGTCAACACGACGTTGCTGTATCGCGAAAACGAGAGCGGCGAATTCAAGCCGGTGCTCACCACCAACTTCAAGGAAGCGGTGCAGCCACTGTTGTTCACATTCGACAACAAGCAGCTGATCGTCAACTCAAACCGTGGCCGCGACAAACAGGCGATTTTTGAATTCGACCTGGGTACGGCGAAGGAAGGCAGGCTGATCGCCGAGAACGGGGAAGTGGACATGGAAAATGTCTCGTTCTCGCGCAAGCGCAAGGTGCTGACCACCGCCAACTACACCACGTGGAAGGCAGAACACAAATACCTGGACAAGGACACCGAAGCGATGTTCAAGGCGGTCGAAGCAAAACTGCCGGGTTACGAAATCGCCTTCACGTCGCACAACAAGGCCGAAACAAAATATATCGCCGCAACTTACAACGACAAGTCACGCGGCAAGCGCTACCTGTTCGACAAGGCTACCGGCAAGCTCGATTTCATCGCCGATATCGCACCGTGGCTGCCGGAGAACGAACTGGCGACGATGAAGCCGATCAAGTACACCTCGCGCGATGGCCTGGTCATCAACGGCTACCTCACACTACCCAAAGGTGTTACCGCGAAGAACCTGCCCGTGGTGGTAAATCCGCACGGCGGCCCGTGGGCGCGCGACGAGTGGCGCTTCAATCCGGAAGTCCAGTTCCTGGCCAATCGCGGCTACGCCGTGTTCCAGATGAATTTCCGTGGTTCCACCGGATATGGCCGCAAGTTCTGGGAAGCCTCGTTCAAGCAGTGGGGCAAGACCATGCAGAACGACGTGACCGACGGCGTGCAGTGGCTGGTCAAGGAAGGCATTGCGGATCCTAAGCGCGTCGCGATTTACGGCGGCAGCTACGGCGGCTACACAACCTTGGCCGGAGTGGCATTCACGCCCGACCTGTATGCGGCGGCGGTGGACTATGTGGGTGTCTCCAGCCTGTTCACGTTCATGAACACAATCCCTCCTTACTGGAAACCCTACCTGGCGATGCTGCATGAAATGGTCGGCGACCCTGAAAAGGACAAGGACCTGCTGGCGTCCGCCTCACCGTTGCTGCATGTCGACAAGATCAAGACACCGCTGTTTGTCGCTCAGGGCGCCAAGGATCCAAGAGTCAACAAGGCCGAAGCCGACCAGATGGTGGACGCATTGCGCAAACGCGGCGTGACGGTGGAATACATGGTCAAGGACAATGAAGGCCATGGTTTCCGCAATGAAGAAAATCGCTTTGATTTTTATGAAGCGATGGAGAAATTCCTGGCGGCGAACCTGAAGAAGTAACCGGTTTTACCGCTCAAGAAAAAACCCGGCTCGCGCCGGGTTTTTTTTCGCGTTCTTTTCCGCGATATTATACTTGACGTACCCAATAATTGAGCGCATCATGGCATCTCTTACAGGGAAACCGCCATGTCTAACTCGATTCTTTCCAAGCCATATTTCCACAACGAAGAAGCCGCATACGCCTTTGTCGAAGCGCGTATCTGGCCGCGTGGTGCTGTGTGTCCGCACTGCGGTGGAGTCGAGCGCAACAAGAAAATGGGTGGCGCTTCTACTCGCATCGGCACCTATAAATGCTATGACTGCCGGAAGCCGTTTACCGTGAAAATCGGCACCATTTTTGAGGCATCGCATATCCCGATGAATCTCTGGCTTCAAGCGATTTTCTTGGTGGCGTCTAGCAAAAAGGGTATCTCGTCTAACCAACTGCATCGCACCTTGGGAATCACCCTCAAGAGCGCGTGGTTTATGTCGCACCGTATTCGCGAAGCGATGAAGTCCACGGACATTTCTTTCTTCGGTTCCGATGGTGGAGACGTTGAAGTGGACGAGACTTTTATCGGCAATGACCCGAAGATCAAACCGCGTGGTGAGCGCAAGGGCCGTGGCTATTTTCATAAGAACAAAGTGCTGTCGCTGGTAGAGCGCAACACTGGCAAAGCCCGTTCCG
>JBDTWS010000139.1:0-10747 GCA_040006575.1 Betaproteobacteria bacterium | reverse complement strand
GCAAATCTTTCCATCACCACTTCCCATGCCGATTTGGGATGTTGATAGCGATGGACAATCGTCTCCTCGATATGGAGGCGCCGCCAACCCGCGGAAAACATCCGGTTCACGTCGCTTTCATCAAAGAAACGCTTTGGCTCGCCGTTGACCAGGAAATAGTTTTTCTCGATCAGCGCGTGCCCCGTCGCGCCGTAGTGTATGTCGTTCACGGAATTCAAACGACAAAAGAGCAGCCCGCCGACAGGCAGCGTTGCGTGAATGCGCGACACAAGCGCAAGTGTGTCCGTCCACGAGAAATAGTGAAGCGAAAGGCTGGCGACAATAACGTTGCTGTGCGCTGCGGGAAAGTTATCGCGAATGTCCTGGCAGAAAAAGCGCGCGGTCGGTGCAAGCAAACGTGCCTTGGCAATTGCATCGGCTGATCGGTCGATGGCCACCACCGCATTGCCCGCTGAAATTAATGCTTCAGTATCGAGTCCACCGCCGCAGCCGAGTTCCAGGATCTCGGCCGCATCGTCACCTTCGCCGCGACCCTGGTTGCGCTCGGCAATCAGCGGCAGCCAGCGATCCAGCCAGCGATCCACTTGGGCGCCAGCCGGCCAATTCAATTTCGGATTCGCCGACATCTGCGCCTAGAATCCCTGCCGCGTAATTGTTTTCGTCTGGGCCGTGCCCGCGAAATTCCCGGCCGTGAAAACATAAGTCATGGTCGCGTTCGATGAAGTGAGGCCATTCGCATCGGGCGTGAAGCTGAATGTCATCGTCCCCACCGGCATGACCGTCAGCGTGGCGGGGTTGTAGGGCACACCCAGCCACGGCGCACCGGTGGTGGCATACATGGTGCCGCTGTAGGTGTTGCCATTCCAGGTGCCGCTGGGCACCACGATCCAGGTCGGCAGGTTAAACAGCCCGTACGTGTACCAGACGCTGAACAGCGCATTGAATTGCTGCGCGATCGAAACGCCCCAGCCACTCTGCGAGGGGCCACCCCACCAGATATCGTTGACGCGCAATTGCTGCGTCTCGGCAATGCCGCCGAACGGCTGCCGCACCATGTTCTTGGTGCCGCTGATGCCGTTGATGGTGTAAGTCACCGTCATGGTTGTTGCGCTGGTAAAGGTCAGCGTGGCAGTGCCTACTGAAGCGCCCACCACTACTTTCGTGCTATCGAAATCAGGTATCGGCGGACCGGTGGGTCGATACAGCAAGCCGGTGAACGAGGTGAAGTTGGCATTCCAGGTTCCACCCGACATCACGAACCAGGTCGGCGCGCGGTTGGCTTCATAAACATAGAAAGCGTTGAACTGGATATTGGACGGCGAATGCTGGCTGATGGACATGCCCCAGCCGTTCTCGGCATCACCCACCCACCACATGTCGCTGTAATCGAGCGGCTTGCTGCCGACCGGGGCGCTGAACGTGGCGATGACGACCTTGCTGGTGTTCATGGAAATGGTGCAGGGTCCCGTGCCGCTGCAGCCGCCGGACCAGCCGCTGAACGTGTCGCCGCCGGCGGCCACCGCACTGAGCGTGACGACATTGGAAGGCGGCAGTACTTGCAGGCAGGTGTTGCCGCAGTCGATACCAGCGGGAACACTGGTGACCGTGCCGCTGCCGTTGCCCGATTTCACCACGGTCAGCAGCGAGGATTCCGGCGGCAACTGCACGTCGTCGATCCACACGGCGTCTTCGCCTTCGATGGCATTGCCGTCTTTCTCATAGGACCAAGTAAAGGTGTGGCGGCCCGCACTCACCGGCAACTCGACCGCGCTCCACGGCACTTCGCCGGAGGCCCCGATGCCGCCGGTTTCGGAACACTGTCCACCCACGTTTTGCTGCACGCCGTCAATCGTGAAGCGCAGGCAGTCAAAGGTGTTTTCGGTGGAGACCCGGCGCGAGAAACGCACGGTACCGGCAAGGTAATTACCGGTGACGGCGATGCGCGATGAAGCCCTGTCGCCGATGGCCCCGGATCGCAAGCTGCAGCGCCCTTCGCCGGCGCTGTCGGTTGCCACCGTCCAGCCAAGCGAGGAATCACCTGTATTGTTGGTCCAGCTCGCCGGCACCACGCATCCTGGAGGAAACACGCCGGCTTCATCGTCGAGGATGGTCACGGTTGCCACGGAGGTGCCCAGTGTCGCGCCAGTGACGTTGCTGAGTACAACATTGAACGTCTCGGTCGCTTCGACCACGCTGTCCTGCAGCAATGTGATCGTGATGGTCTTCGGCGAAAAATCACCACTGGCCCAGTTAAGCGTGCCCGATACTGCCGTGAAATCCTGGCCCGGTGTCGCGGTGACGCCGACAGTGCTGTACTGCACCGATGCGGCGCCAGTCGGGCCGGGTATGCGTTCGACGGTCACCACCACCGAGGTACCTTCGGTGCCGACATAAGCAGACTTGATGAAGGTGACCGGTGCGCCATTGCTGAAATCGGCGGCCTGCACAAAATTGGCCGCCGTGTTGCGGGTGACGTTCAGCACGCGGCTGGCATTGGCGCTGGCTGTCAGGCCGGCAGGAACGCTGTCGATAAGTACATCGGGATTGGAGAAATTGGGCACGCGGCGGCAGTTGAATCCTTTCGTGGTGCAGGCGTCGTTATAGGCCATCACCGTGCGGAAGCGCGCGGTGGTGTCGACGTAGCCGTGCGCATCCGCGAACGGCGTGATGCCGGTGTCCATGAATACATCGTGACGCAGGCCCATGTTGTGGCCGACCTCATGTGCCAGCGTGTAGTTGCCCGTTGCGCAGCCGCGCGCGACCACGTTGAACGCCGACGCCGCAAAGGTGGTGGTGACGTTGGACATCAGGTAGCCGATACCGCAGGCATCATCCATGCGTTCGACGATCAGGCTGACAATATCGGCGCCGTAAGCTGCGCGATACGCGTGAACTTCATCCAGGAATTTGTCGGTTCGCGAACGCAAGCGGCCCAGGTCCGTCGAGGAACTGCCAGTCTCCACGTAGTCCACTTCCAGCGTTTTCAGCAGGCGCAAGCGGTGGCCGATGCCGCTGTTGAGGTAGGCCAGGTTCGCCTCCGATACCGCCAGCTCGATCTGCGCAACGATGGCGGCCGTACCGCCGGCCGAGGCTCGGCTGGTGCTTGTGTAGGCGATGAGCATGTCCACGATCGAACCGTCGTCGCGAGCGAATTCATCGGATTGCGCCTGGATGCCGGCGCGGCCCGAGGGCTTCCGTGCGCGCTGCTCTTCGGTGCTCATGAACGCGGCGTAATTCTTGTCGTGATCGCGGAACAGGGTGGGATCTATCTCGCGCGCTTCGTGGATCACATTCGCGCCAAAATAATTTTCGCCCGCGACTTCGGCGACCTCTCGAAAACGGAGCTGGTACACGCGCTCGGCGACCTGCACATTGCCGACCACTTTTGCGCCTTTCACGATAAACGTTGCCGCACTGCGCGCCACGCCGGGCACGCGGCCGGTCAGGACGATGCTGTCGCCGCTGCCAGTGCGACGAGCGCTGTCGAGTTCAACCACCAGCGATGCATCGTCGAAAAAGCTGATGCGCACGGACGTATCGGCGGACGTGCCGGACATTTTCTCGGCTAAGTCCAGCAGTACGCCGGCATCGGGCTGTACCGTGCGGGTGCGCAGCAATTCGGGCTCAGCTGGGGTGAGCATCAGTCGCGTGGTGCGGGCAATCGAAGACGATGCCGCCGCTGCCGGTTGCAAAAGTTCGGGGGCCGCAGCGTGTGCAAGCATGGCGCCCAGCGCAATCGCTGCGGCCATGGTTTGACGCGCCAATTTTTTCAATTTCGGGGGCATATCGGGTCAATTTTGCAAGATGAGACACGAATGATACGGGGATATGACAGTAGCGGATGACCAGCAACTCGCGAAGCCCACCGACCTCAGGCAGGCTCGCACACCACCATGTTCTCGCCCTGTAGCGGCGATCCAGCGTACCCTGCCGCGCATAACTCCTGTGCACGCGCCATTTCCAGCATCCGGAAACGGTGTATCGCCAGGAAATACGGCATCGCCTCAGGTTCCAGTGCCCAGGTGAAAGGTTCCTTGCGCCACGCCAGCCAGCGTTCCACCAGGCGGCTGTGCGGACGAAATCCGCTGCGCCCGTCGGGCCATATCGACATGAAGCTGAACACAACGCGCCGCCGACCCTGCCCTTGCGGCTGGCGGCAGACCGTGACACCGAGCGCGCTGAAGAGCCGGTCTATCGCCGCAGGCGGTAAATACATCAGTAGTCCTTCAACGACAAAAAGCGTGTACTTGCCGTCACTGAACAACTCTGCCGGTAATTCACCTGCGCCCAGGTCGCAAGGCACGAACCGCAGGTTGCCCGGTATTGGATTCGCCAGATCATCACTCTCTTCAAGCGCGCGCCGCTTCGCATATTGCGTCGCCGGATGATCGATCTCGATCACTTCAAGATGCGGCTGCTCACGCGCCAGCCGCAAGCCCAGCGTATCGAAACCTGCGCCCAATACGATCACACGCGTGAAACCCTCGCCGATGGCTGCGCGGCAACGCGTTTCGATCCAGCGTTTGCGATGCCAGTAATGCGAAATGATTCCGGGCAGCGTGAGCTTTTCCACCCAGCGCCACAGCATGCGCGTCAGCGGATGGACCGCGCTGCCTGCCAGCCAGCGATCCGCGCGGTTGGCGGACAACAACCTGCGGCACAGCGCCGCCGCATCCGGTGCGACCTGCGCCGCTGTGCGCGGATCGCTTGCCAGCAACAGCGTACTGGCCGCGATGACCCTCGCCGTGCTGCTGGCCTGCGTGGCTCTCATGCGGCCTTCATGCAAGCGTCCGCGCGCATCGCGAAGGCATCGCGGTAATGGCAGTACCAGTCGCTGGTGAATATTTCCTGCGGGTCATGCTGTCGCTTGAGCGCCAGCCATTCACGGAACTGGGGATAGGCCATCCCAACCTGGTCGGCCGACGCATAGCGGTGATAGGTGAGGAAAAAACTTCCGCCCAGCGCGTTGCCGGCGTCGATCAGCGCGCGAAATGTATCGGCCGTCCTGCGCCGGCCGGCCTCGTCATGCGGCGTACGCAGATTGAAAATCACGCAGGCGAAATCGCCCTTTGCCCACGGCAGGAAGGAATCGGTGTCGCGCAGGATGGCCCGGATGGTGCCGTAAATAACTTCCGTTCCCATCGTCCGCAATACCGTACGGGCCTGTTCCATGAACGCCAGCAACCGTTCGCGCGGAACGTAATGCTCGCCGATGACCAATGTTTCTTTCACCGTGGCCGGTGAGTCTTTGCTGCGCGTGCTCTCGAGGAAATCGGCGTAACTGGGTATATAGGTGCTCAGCTGCATCGTGTCCGACCAATAGTGATTGCCGTCGGTGTTGAGATAGTGTTGCGAGTAGAGGCGAAAGGCTGTGCGCTTGTCGTCGTGCGCGAGCTTCAGCAGCTTTAGCCACGTATCGGGTGCGAGATCAGCGGTCGCGCCGCGCGCATCCTCGCCGGTTTCCTTTTCTTCCACCGGTTTGTAGCAGGCGAACACGCCGCGCCGCAGGAAACCCTCGTCCTGTGTATCGATGACGAACTGGAAATCGCCGTAGAGGCAGCCCTCCTCTGCGCGACGAAATACCGCGTTCAATGCATCGTCCAGGTCGATGATGTCGACCACGCGCTTTACGCGCTGTCGTGGCGACAGACGCAAGGTCGCTGAGTAAATCAAGCCGAACAAACCATAACCGCCGATGACGAGTGAAAACAGCGCCGCGTTTTCGGCGCGGCTGCAGAACAGCGTGTCGCCCTCGGCATTCAGCAGCGTCAGGTTCTCGATGTCGGCAGCGATGGGTTGCATCAGCAAGCCGCGTCCATGTGCATTGGCGGAGATCGATCCGCCCAGGCTGACGGAATCCACGCCTGTCTGCTTCTGGCGAATTCCCCATGTGCGCCCGGGACTGATTTCCATCTGGTGTGAAGCGGCAATGATTTTCGGCCAGTCGGCGCCGGCTTCGATGTGCAGGAGGCCGCGCACAGGATCGACAGCCAGCACGCGATCCAGCGCGGTCATGTCGATATGCGTCGACCCCGACGAAAACTGCTGCCCACCCATTGCATGCATGCCACCCGCAACGGAAATTCCGCTGCCGTATTTTCTTGCGCGAAATACCACGGTTTTCAATTCGTCCAGGGACTGCGGGCGCTCAATCCGCGCAACTTCGGTAGCATTGAGCTGGGAGTGGATATCGTTCAGGATGGGCATCGGACGAGGCGCTCATGAAAGTTGTGGTGCCGCCCGGCATTCAAGCGGCCCGGCAAACTGTACGCGCGCTGTTCACGCGTTTGAACTGATGCGATGCAAGTTGCGCCGCGCAATGCCTCAGGTCTATTTATTTATAGCCGGCCTATACAATGAGAGGTCGGACACCATCTGCCGCGGGATCGATGATTCCGCCACAAAACTCCAGTATTCGCGCGCATTTCGAGACACTTTGCGCCTGCAGACCGCGCCAATGCTTGCGTTTCACTTTGCAGCTTGATGTTTGCATGGCAGAATAGCGGCTCCGCGCACGCAATTCAAACCACAAAACATGAACGACATCTCAGCAACGGTTTCCCTGAACAATCCCCTTCTCAATAACTGGAACACGCCCTTCTGCCTGCCGCCGTTTGCCGATGTTCGCGCAGCTCATTTCGCACCGGCGTTTGCAGAAGCATTGACAGTGCATCGTGATGAAATCGACGCGCTGGCCCGCCTGCAAGACACACCTACATTCGAAAACACCATCGCGGCGTTCGATCGCAGCGGACGCTTGCTGAGCCGCATCAAAGCGCTGTTCTCCAATCTCACCGCGTCCGAAACATCACCCGAGCTGCAGGCAGTGGAACGCACGATGGCGCCGCTGCTGGCCGCGCACGGCAATGCCACCTACATGCATGCGGGCATGTTCGCGCGCGTCGATGCATTGCACGCACGACGTGGCGAACTCGGGCTCGACGCGGAACAGTTGCGCCTCCTCGAACGCTTCCACCTGGATTTTGTGCGCGCCGGCGCGCGCCTTTCCGGCGACGCGCAAAAGCGATATGCCGAAGTTACCGAACGGCTCGCCGAACTAACGACGCAGTTCAGCCAAAACGTGCTGGCCGATGAAGCCCAATACCAGTTGGTACTGAAATCCGAAAAAGATCTCGCGGGCCTGCCGGACTTCCTGCGTGCGTCCGCGAAACAGGCAGCCGCCGAGCGCGGCGTCGACGGTTACGTGATCACCCTGTCCCGTTCGCTGATCGTGCCGTTCCTGACGTTCTCCACGCGTCGCGATTTACGCGAGTTGGTATTCGAAGCATGGATCGCGCGTGGCGAAGGCGTCATTTCCGCCGACGGCGCGCACGACAACCTCCCGGTGATTCGCGAGATCATGGATTTGCGGCTCGAGCAGGCGACATTGCATGGATACGCCTGCTACGCAGACTATGCGCTGGTCGACACGATGGCCGGCACCAAGGAGGCCGTGGCCGGGTTGCTGCAGGAAGTGTGGGTGCCCGCCAAGGCGCGCGCCGCCGATGAACGCATGGCGCTGCAGACACTGGCCGATACCGAAAACGCAGGACGTGGCGAGCAGTTCAAGGTGCAGCCATGGGACTGGCGTTATTACGCCGAAAAAGTACGGCAGGCGCGTTACGACCTCGATGACGCGTTGGTGAAGCCCTACTTTTCGCTGGACCGCATGGTCGAGGCCGTGTTCGATTGCGCGCAACGCCTGTTCGGCCTCAGTTTCATCGCGCAGCCTGAACTGAAGGCCTACCACCCGGATGTGAAAATCTACGAAGTGCGCGATGCAGGCAGCAATTTGGTCGGCGTTTTCCTTCACGACAATTTCGCCCGCGCCACCAAGCGCGGCGGTGCCTGGATGAGCAGTTTCCGCTTGCAGAGCCGCATCGACGGCAGCGCAGCCACGGGGATCACGCCCATCATCGTCAACAATAATAATTTCGCCAAGGGCGCGCCCGGCCAACCGACGCTGCTCAGCTTCGACGATGCGCGCACGCTGTTCCATGAATTCGGCCATGGCCTGCATGGCTTGCTCTCGAACGTGCATTACGAGCGCCTGTCCGGCACGCAGGTGTTGCGCGATTTTGTGGAGCTGCCCTCGCAGATTTTCGAACACTGGCTGTCCGAAAACGAAGTGCTGAAAAAACACGCGCGCCACTACCAGACCGGTGAAGCCATTCCGGACGAGCTGATCGACCGCCTGAAAGCCGCCCGCCGTTTCAACCAGGGAATCGAATCGGTTGAATACACCGCGTCAGCACTGGTGGACCTGGCAATCCATTCGTTGACCTCCATGGACGGCCTCGACGCAAGCAGCTTCGAAATCGAGGAACTGAAGCGCATCGGCATGCCCGACGATATCGTCATGCGCCATCGCCTGCCGCATTTCCAGCACCTGTTCGCCAGCGCGGGATATGCATCGCAGTATTACGTCTACCTGTGGGCCGAAGTACTGGACGCCGACGGATACGAGGCATTCGTGGAAGCCGGCAATCCGTTCGACACCGGCGTCGCGCAGCGCCTGCTGAAACACATTTATTCCGCGGGCAATACCCGCGATCCTGCCGAAGCGTATCGCGCCTTCCGCGGCCGTGCGCCCACCGTCACGCCCATGCTCAAAAAGCGCGGGCTGGTTCCAGCCTGACACTTCTGAGTAAGCAGCTGTAAAAGCGAAGGGGTGACGCCGACGCTCCCGAAGGTGATAATAAAATCATCGGGGAGAAAAACATGCGCCACGCAGACGGCAGCCAGGCCGGTTCCGAAAACAAGGTAGCCGGCGGCGACAGCAAGACGGGCACACCGGACAAATCCGCTACTTCGACATTGGGCGCGGCTATCGATCCGGCGCTCTGCCCCGGCCTGATGGAATCTCCCGCGCATTTCCTGGACGCCCTCAGCCAGTCGATGGGGGCGATGGTGGCGTTTATCGACACCGGCGAACGCATCCTCTACAGCAACCACCATCTCGCTGCGTGGTTCGGACTTCAACCGCAAGACCTGCTTGGCAAGACCTTGCTCGAGTTTTATGGCGAAGACGCATATGCGGCCTTCGCGCCGCGCATTCATCGTGCCCTGCAGGGCGAACCCGTCAGCTATGAGCGTGAGCTGCGACGGGCCGACGGCACGGCGCCCTGGATCTCGGTTGATTTGCGTCCGCACTACGACGTGCAGGGAAAACTTCTCGGCATCATTGCCTCGTCGCTGGCCGTGGCCGAGCTGCGCCAGACCCGCGACCAGCTCGACAAGGCAATGCAGGTGCAGGCATTCCACATGGACAACTCGCCGCTGGCAGTCATTGAATGGAGCGACAAGGTCGAAGTACGGCGCTGGTCGGGGCAGGCGGAAGCCATCTTCGGCTGGAAGACCGATGAGGCAGTGGGTTTGCGCGCGGACGAACTGAAACTGGTGCACCCGGACTGGTACGCCACTATCCGCGCCTCCACCCTCGAATTGCTGGAGGGGCGCGCCAAGCGCAACCGCATGATCAGCCGCAATCGCACCAAGAGTGGCGCATACATTTACTGCGAGTGGTTCAATGGGGCTTTCATTGACAGCGCCGGCAGGACGCAGGGAATACTTTCCCTGGCGCAGGACGTGACGCTGCGCGTTGAGGCTGAGGAACAACTGCGTTACACGGCCGTGCACGACGCGCTGACCGGCCTGCAGAACCGCCAATCGCTGATCGCGCGGCTGGACCATGCGCTGGCGCGGGTGCGGCGCTCTGCAGAGCCGCTGGCGCTGCTGTTTATTGACCTCGATGAATTCAAGGCGGTGAACGACCGGCACGGCCACGCCGTCGGCGACACGTTCCTCCAGCAGGTGGCGGAGCGGCTGAAATCCTCCATTCGCGAAGCCGATACCGTGGCGCGTATCGGTGGCGATGAATTCGTGGTGCTGCTGGAAGCGGAGGTGGATGCCGATACGCCGGCTGCGATTTGCGCGCGCATCCATGCCGGATTCGCGCAGGGTTTCAACGTCGATGCACTCGCTTTCAAGAGCAGTGCCAGTATCGGTGTGAGCCTGTTTCCGGCAGACGGAAACAGCGCTGATCAATTGCTGGCCAGCGCGGATCGCGCCATGTACAAAGCGAAACATTCACGATGAGCGCGGAGTCGAACGCAGCCACAGAAAGTCTTGAAGAATGGCGCCGCACGGGCAGCCTGTGGCAACACGCCATCGGCCCGGTATTCACCAAAGTGGCCGGCGCGCATAACGTCAGCGCCGTACTTTTTATCCACGGTTTTCCCACCGCATCATGGGATTGGGCGAAGGTATGGGCGCCGCTCACTGCCGAATTCCATTGCCTGGCACTCGATATGCCGGGATTCGGCTTCTCCGCCAAGCCGCGAAGATTTCCCTACTCCATTCGCGCGCAGGCCGATGTGCTGGAATCGTTCCTGGCTGAACAGGGCGTCAGTGAATATGCAATCGTTGCGCACGACTATGGCGACACCGTCGCGCAGGAATTGATGGCGCGCCATAACGAAGGCACCGCCCGCCAGCGGCTGCGGAAGGTCGCGTTGCTCAATGGTGGCCTGTTTCCGGAAACGCACCAACCAGTGCTGTTGCAGAAGCTGCTGGCCAGCCCGCTGGGACCGTTGATCGCGCGGCTGACGACCTACCGCAAATTTAGCGCCAACATGCGTCGCATTTGCGCGCTGCCGCTGGCGGAAGAGGAACTCGAGGGCATGTGGGAACTGATGAACCTGAATGGCGGCATGCAGGTGATGCCCAGTCTTATCGGCTATATGGC
>JBDTWS010000138.1:0-10756 GCA_040006575.1 Betaproteobacteria bacterium | reverse complement strand
GCCTTGATCATGAACGTCTCTTCGGTGGCCGTCAGCCCGGCCAGGAAAAACAGCACCGGCACCGGGCCCTGCATGGCCTGCGGCGGGCGGTACACTGCGAAGCGCATCGGCAGGCCAACGGCAGTGGATTGATGACGGTAAAACCCCTGCACGCCGCCGAAGCAGGCGTGCTCACTAATTATCTCCACTAGTACAGCACCACCGAACGGATCGATTCGCCGCTCTTCATGAGGTCGAAACCCTCATTGATTTTTTCCAGCGGCAGCGTGTGCGTGATGAGGTCGTCGATATTGATCTTGCCTTCCATGTACCAGTCGACAATCTTCGGCACGTCGGTGCGGCCACGTGCGCCGCCGAAGGCCGAGCCTTCCCACTTGCGGCCGGTCACCAGCTGGAAAGGACGCGTGCTGATTTCCGCACCCGCCTCCGCTACGCCGATGATGATCGAGCGTCCCCAGCCTTTGTGGCAGCACTCCAGCGCCTGGCGCATGGTCTTGGTATTGCCGATGCATTCGAAGCTGTAGTCGGCACCGCCATCGGTCAATTGCACGATGGCGTCGACCACGTTCTCGACGTTCTTGGGATTGATGAAATGGGTCATGCCGAATTTGCGCGCCAGTACTTCGCGGGCGGGATTCAAGTCCACGCCGATGATCTTGTCCGCGCCGACCATCTTCGCACCCTGGATCACATTGAGACCGATGCCACCGAGCCCGAACACGACAACATTCGCACCGGCCTCAACCTTGGCCGAAAAAATGACCGCGCCGATCCCGGTGGTCACGCCGCAACCGATATAGCAGACCTTGTCGAACGGCGCGTCTTCGCGGATTTTCGCCAGTGCGATTTCCGGCACGACGGTGAAGTTCGAAAATGTGGACGTGCCCATGTAGTGCAGCACCGGTTTGCCGCCGATGGAAAACCGGCTGGTGGCGTTGGGCATCAGGCCCTTGCCCTGTGTTGCGCGGATCGATTGGCAGAGGTTGGTTTTGCGCGAAAGGCAGAATTTGCATTGCCGGCATTCCGGCGTGTACAGCGGAATGACGTGATCGCCTTTTTTCAAGGTCTTCACGCCCGCACCCACATCGACCACGATGCCCGCGCCTTCATGGCCGAGGATGGCAGGGAACAGCCCCTCCGGATCGGCGCCGGACAGCGTGTAGTAATCGGTATGACAGATGCCGGTGGCCTTGATTTCCACCAGCACTTCGCCCGCCTGCGGGCCCTGCAGGTCGACTTCTTCGATAGTGAGGGGGGAGCCTGCTTTCCAGGCGACGGCGGCTTTGGTTTTCATGGCGTGGTTCCGGAAAAAATGAAGTGCGGCCCGCGCGAACCAGCTTATTCGCCGACGACGTCCGCGCCTTTGGGAGGGACAAAAATGTATTCCTTCGCATCGACCCTGGGATTGCGCTCGAATTTGCTGAAGGTGATGCGGGTGCGATTGCCGAAGGCGTCGTTCAATTCCATCGCCGCGAGCTGGCCCTTGCTGAAACCCATGCGGATCTTTTCGATGCCGGCGTCTTTTTGACGAGGGACCGCATCCAGCCAGTCGATACCGTCCGGCGAAGCGATGGGGGACGCCACCAGCGTGAATGCCTTGTCGATGTCGCCTTTTCCCGAGAGCAATGCGGCCGGCGTACTGGAAAAAGCCTGCTCCAGTTTCCGCACCGTGACCTGGTTAAGGTCCTGGTCGAAGAAAGAAACTTTCTTGCCGTCGCCGACGATGAGCTGCACGGGTTTTTCGTAGGTCCAGCGGAATTTCCCGGGACGGGTAAAAACCAGCGTCCCTTTCGTTCGCTGCGTCTGCTTGCCTTTGGCATCGAACACGACTTGTTCGAAATCGGCGCGTCCCGATTGCACTGTGCCAACGAAGGATTCGAAATCCGCAATGGCGGCGGCGGAGGCATCGGCGTTCACGCCGGCCAGCAGGCCAAACGTAAACGCGCATAAAAGTACTGAAAAATATTTCATCGTCACTCCGCCCGGTTGGGCGCAAGGATTTCACGGTTACCGTTGGATTGCATCGAAGACACCAGCCCGGCTTTTTCCATGTCTTCCAGCAGCCGCGCCGCGCGGTTGTAGCCTATGCGCAGGTGACGCTGCACCAGCGAGATCGACGCTCGTTTGTTCTGCAGGATCACCTGCACGGCCTGGTCGTAAAGCGGATCGGATTCGGCCGCAGGATTTCCGCCACCACCTTCCAGCACATCCATCGATTCGTCCGGCGAATCAAGGATGCCTTCAATGTATTGCGGTTCGCCCTGGCGCTTCAGGTGTTCGACTACGCGATGCACCTCTGCGTCGCCCACGAACGCGCCATGCACGCGCTGCGGCAATCCGGTGCCGGGCGGCAGGTAGAGCATGTCGCCCTGCCCCAGCAGCGCTTCCGCGCCCTGCTGGTCAAGGATGGTGCGCGAATCAATCTTGGATGAGACCTGGAACGCCACGCGCGTGGGCACGTTGGCCTTGATGAGGCCGGTAATCACGTCCACGCTGGGACGCTGCGTCGCCAGCACCAGGTGAATGCCCGACGCGCGTGCCTTCTGTGCCAGGCGCGCGATCAGCTCTTCCACTTTCTTGCCTACCACCATCATCATGTCGGCCAGCTCGTCGATAATCACGACGATCAGCGGCAACGGCTCCAGCGGTTCGGGCGAATCGGGCGTCAGCGAGAACGGATGCGGCAGCGGCGTGCCTTTTTCCTTGGCCTCGCGAATCTTGGTGTTGTATCCGGCGAGATTACGCACGCCCACCGCACTCATCAATTTATAGCGGCGGTCCATTTCGGCGACACACCAGTTCAGTGCGTACCCGGCCTGGCTCATATCCGTGACCACCGGTGAGAGCAGGTGCGGAATGCCTTCGTAGACCGACAGTTCCAGCATCTTGGGATCGATCAGGATCAGCCGGACTTCGTTGGCGGTGGCCTTATAGACGAGCGACAGGATCATCGCATTGATGGCCACCGATTTACCTGAGCCAGTGGTGCCCGCCACCAGCACATGCGGCATCTTGGCGAGGTCCGCGACCACGGCCCGCCCGGCGATGTCCTTGCCCATGGCGATGGCCAGCTTGGACGCGGCACCGGCATAAACTTCCGAGCCCAGGATTTCCGACAAGCGCACGATCTCGCGCTTGGGATTGGGAATCTCGAGTCCCATGTGCGACGTGCCCGGGATCGTTTCAACGACGCGGATAGAGGTCACCGACAAGGCGCGCGCCAGGTCGCGCGACAGGTTCACGATCTGCGCGCCCTTCACGCCCACGGCGGGTTCGATTTCGTAACGCGTGATCACCGGCCCGGGATGGGCGGCCACCACTTTGGCCTGCACGTTGAAATCGAGCAGCTTGCGCTCGATCAGGCGTGAGGTGAATTCCAGTGTTTCGTTGCTGGGGCGTTCGATGCTTTCGTCAGGCGGGTCCAGCAGCGCAATCGGTGGCAACGGCGAATCGGGCAGGTCGGTGAAGAGCTGCACCTGCCGCTCTTTTTTCACGCGCTCCGATTGCGGAATCTGCGTCACCGTGGGCTCAATGCGGATGGGCGGATGATCCTCGATGATCCGCTTCATCTCCTCGACTTTTTCCTCGCGCGCTTCCACCGCCTGCTCACCGACCGTGCGATCTCGTCGTGCTTCGACTTTTGCCATGGTCGTCAGCCACAGCCACTCGACACCCGTGCCGATTTTCTCGGCGAGCTTGATCCAGGAGAGGCCGCTGAAAACGGAAATCGCGCCGGCACAAGCCGCCAGCAGCAGAATCGTGCCGCCGGTAAAGCCCAGCCCTTTTTCCATGCCATCGGCCAGCAGGCTGCCGATCACGCCGCCCGGCCCATTGGGCAGTGGCGTGGTCAGCGAATGCAGTCGCAGCGCTTCAAGCGTACTGGAGGCCAGTAGCAGGATAAAAAATCCCACGACGGAAATCGCGACATTGCGGTGATCGAACATGCTCCACACTTCGACCCGGCGGAACAGGCGCATCACGGCATAAACGGCGAACACCACCCACCACCACGCTGAAAGGCCGTTGATGCCGAACGCGAAATGCGAAATCTGCGCGCCGGCCCAGCCGCCCTTGTTGAGGATGGGCCCTTCCTTTACGGTGAAGAAATAGCCGGGATCACTCTGGTGATAGGTCGCAAAAATCAACACGAGGTAGCACGCCAGCGCCAGGAAAAAAATCCAGCCGGCTTCGCGCATGAGGCGCGACAGTCGTGTGGCTTGCGGGGTTTCCGATCGCGGTGTTGTATTTCCGACCATGGCCGTCGGATCGAAGTTATCGCTGTTTTCGTTTACTTTGCGGGCACTCATAAGTGGGTGCCATTATAGCGGCGGATGTGTGTAAACCCGGCACAGGCGTAAACCCGGCGCGCTGCGACGATCGCGTGTCCGCCGAATAAATCGACTGGGTAATACCTCAAAACGACGGTGGCAATTTCTCGTCGTGGATGGTGATGGTCTTGGCTTCCACCGAGATGTAGCCGCGATCCGAGAGATCTTTCAGGATGCGGTTCACCATTTCCCGCGAGGCGCCCACCATGTTGGCGATGTCCTGCTGGGACAGCTTTTCACCGACGACCAGCTTGCCGTTGGTGGTGATGGCCAGCTCCAGCAGCGTGTTGGCCACGCGACCGTACACGTCCATCAGGGCCAGTGTGGAAATTTTGCGGTCCGCATCGCGCAGGCGCTTGGCCAGTGCCTGCATCACCAGGGTGGCGATGCGCGGGGCTTTTTCCACCGAGGTCTCGAAAGCCGAATGCGACAACACCTTGAATACCGAATTTTCCAGTGTTGATACCGAGGCGGAACGCGGCTGGCTGTCGATCAGCGACATCTCGCCGAAGAAGTCGCCGGGGCCGAGGATTTTCAGGATGATTTCACGGCCGTCTTCATCGCCGATGAAGACCTTTACGCGGCCCGAGACGATCGCGTAAAGCGAATCGCCGATCTCACCTTCGGTCAAGACGATCGTACCCTTGCCGACGGTCTTGTCGATGGCGAGGTCATTGATGACCGCCATGTCGATTTCGCTGAGATCCTTGAAAAGCGGGATAGTCCGTAACATTCAGGCCCCTGACGCCGGCGTCGCTCAAATGGCGGACGCGTACTGTTTGTTTGATCTATGCACCCTTCCCTCGATCACCGGGGAGAGCTACGGTTTGGAAATATTTTCGCACAATTACGCCACTACCCACCTTGCTCATTTCTGACTGCCGGGTCAGATTGAATCAGGCGGGACTGTCCCAATTTATTCCCTGCCTCGATTTGACTGCCTGAATAGCAGTTGATTCCGCTACGCTAAAATAGCCATGCAAGACCGTCTCAGCCGTACTCTCTACCGTTGTTGTCACCGGCGAGAGGTTACTCGATGGTTTAGCGGCATTAACAAAATAACAGAATAGAACATCCGAACACCTGCCTTGCCCCTCTATCGCGCAATCGCATAACCGTCCACCTGCCACCCGCTTCCGGAAAATCCCCATGTCTCGACCGCTTCCACAGCACCACCATCGCCTTATCATCCTGGGCTCCGGCCCCGCCGGTTATTCGGCCGCCGTTTACGCCGCGCGCGCCAACCTGAACCCGGTGCTGATCACCGGCATCGCGCAGGGCGGCCAGCTCATGACCACCACGGATGTCGAGAACTGGCCCGCGGACGCGGAGGGCGTGCAGGGACCCGAACTGATGGAGCGTTTCCTGAAACACGCCGAACGCTTTAACACGCAGATTATTTTCGACCACATTCATACGGTGGATTTCAACCAGCGCCCGTTCAGCATGAAGGGCGACTCCGGCGAATACACCTGCGACGCACTGATCATCGCCACAGGCGCATCGGCGCAATATCTCGGCCTGCCGTCCGAAGATGCCTTCATGGGCAAAGGCGTGTCGGGCTGCGCGACCTGCGACGGATTTTTCTACAAGAACCAGGACGTCTGTGTGGTCGGCGGCGGCAATACCGCGGTTGAGGAAGCGCTTTACCTCTCCAATATCGCGAAGCACGTCACGGTAATTCATCGCCGCGACAAATTCCGTTCCGAGAAAATCCTCGCCGACCGGCTCATCGCCAAGGAAAAAGAAGGCAAGGTCACAATCCTGTGGAATCACACGCTCGATGAAGTACTGGGCGACAAGACCGGCGTCACCGGTGTCCGCGTGAAAGCCGTCGCGGATGGCGCGACGCGTGACCTCGCGCTGAAAGGCTGCTTCATCGCCATCGGCCATAAACCCAACACCGATATCTTTGAAGGCAAGCTGGACATGGCCAACGGCTATATCGTCACGCAGTCCGGCACCAAGGGCAACGCGACGGCGACGTCGGTACCGGGTGTGTTTGCGGCGGGTGATGTGCAGGATCACGTCTATCGCCAGGCAGTAACAAGTGCGGGTACGGGTTGCATGGCAGCGCTGGATGCGGACAAGTACCTCGAAGCGTTGCATTGATGGTTAAAACTCCAGCATTGGCGGGGTTCTTCACCCATTTTTGACCTGCGAGCCGCACCGGTGCTTAAGTTTCAATTTCGGAAGTGCCCTGCGTAAGTCTCCGTCGTCCCCGCGTAGGCGGGGACCCAGCGGCTTTTGCATGCAGACCGCGCTTTCGCCACAAACGACATTGGCTCCCCGCCTGCGCGGGGACGACGGGAAATGAAAGCTGGCGCAAATGAAAAAGCCCCCTGCCAACCCGCCAACTGAACCCGCCGATGAGGAGTTGTTCCGCGCCGAAATGGACGCCGACCAGGTGCGCCCCATCAAGTCTGAACCGCGCGCGCAACTCGCCAAGCCGCGACCCAAGCCTATTCCGGTCAAGCGCATGGAAGACGATGCGGCCATCCCGCATGACCTGATGACCGATACGTCCGGGTGGGATGCCGATATTGAAAACGGCGATCTCATCACCTTCCTGCGCCCCGGGCTGCCCAGCGAAATCATGCGCAAGCTGAAACGCGGCCACTGGATAGTGCAGGCCTCGCTGGACCTGCACGGACACACCACCGACGGTGCGCGTACCGAACTCGCGCGCTTCCTCGCGCACGCGCGCCACGCCGGGATTCGTTGCGTCAGCATTATCCACGGCAAAGGTTACCGGTCACCCAACAACACGCCGGTGATCCGTAACAAGGTGCGTCTTTCACTCTCGCAGCGCAATGAGGTGCTGGCGTTTTGTGATGCGCTGCCGGCCGACGGCGGCTCCGGTGCGGTGGTCGTGCTGCTGAAAGCGTCCTGAAAGCGGCAGCGCAGTAATTTGCGCGGCGGGGACGCGCCCGACTATCGGGCTAAAATTGCGGCTTAATCCACTACGGCGCCGCAGCTCACGCGCCACGAGCCAGTGCAAACGCGTCTCTCACGCCCGCTGCTGATCCTGATCGCGCTGCTGGCCCTGTTTATTTCGCTGGATGGCCTGGGCGATCGAAAACTGGCCAATCCCGACGAAGGCCGCTACTCGGAAATCGCCCGCGAGATGGCGCTCACCGGCGACTTCATCACGCCGCGCCTCAACGGCCTCAAGTATTTTGAAAAGCCACCCATGCAGTACTGGGCCACGGCCACGGCGTTCACGTTGTTTGGTGAGAGCGAATTGACTGCGCGTTTGTACACAACGTTGTGCGGCCTCGGCTGTGTATTGCTCATCATGTATGCCGGCAAGCGCTTGTATGACGAGGAAACCGGCCTGATGGCGGGCCTCGTGCTGCTGTCCTCACCCTACTTCGCCGCACTCACCGAAATCGCCACGCTCGACATGGGGCTCACGTTCTGGATGACGCTGACGGTCGTGTCCTTCCTGATCTCCCAGAACACCGGCAACGAAAGTTCGCGCAAACGCTGGCTGATGGCGGCGTGGGCGGGCATGGGTGGCGCGATGTTGTCGAAGGGGCTGATCGGCATCGTGTTCCCGGCCGCAGCGCTGTTTTTCTACTGCGTGGTGCAACGCAATTTCCGCCTTATCGCCCAACTGGAATGGGGCAAGGGACTGGCGGTTTTCGGCATCATGGTGCTGCCGTGGTTCGTCATGGTCTCGCTTCGGAACCCGGAATTCCTGCAGTTCTTTTTCATCCACGAACATTTCGAACGCTTCACCACCACCGAGCACCGGCGGGTTTCGGCGTGGTGGTATTTCTTCCCGGTCCTGTTCGGCGGATTCCTGCCGTGGGCCGTGGCGCTGGTTCCGGCATCGTTCTGGGGCTGGCGTGCACCGGCGCGGCTCTCCACGCAAAACCAGATTTTTGCGCCGCTCAAATTCATCCTGATCTTCAGTATTTTTATACTGCTTTTTTTCACCAAGTCGAGCTCGAAACTTCCGGCCTACATCCTGCCGTTCTACCCGGTGCTGGCGCTGGTGATCGGCGCGTATATCCGCCAGCTCGATGCGCGCCGCCTGGCGTGGATGGTGCTGCCGCTGTTTCAGTTCGGGCTGGCGGGTGCATGGGCTGCCTGGCAGGCGCCCGCGAATCGTGCACAGGAAGCGTTCAGCACACCGCTGTACGAAGCCATGAGCATCTGGGTAGTTGTGGCCGCACTGGTGATTGCACTGGCGGGACTGATGGCGTTTTTCCTGCTGCGCAGCCGGCGGCAGTGGGCGGGTGTGCTGGTGGTGTCGCTGGGCTTGATGATCAGCATTGAATTGATCGAGCGCGGCTACGAAAATATTTCGCCGCTTCAATCAAGTGCCGCCCTGGCCAAAGCCGTGCAGGAAAAGTTGCAACCGTCCACGCGACTCTATTCGGTCGAAAATTACGAGCAGTCGCTGCCCTTCTACCTCGGGCGCACGCTGACGCTGGTGAATTACATCGACGAATTCGAGACCGGTGAAAACAGCGAACCGGAAAAGTGGATCAAGCGCCTCGAAGACTTCGCCACCGCATGGAACGCGCCCGGCGACGCCATCGCTATAATTGGGCCCGGCCAGGCTGAAAAAATGAAATCGCTCGGCCTCACTTTCGAGATCATCCACCAGGACCCGCGCCGCATGGCGATTCGCAAAACGGGCGCGTCCGTTGCTACCGTGGCCACCACCGCACTTCCTGCAGAATCACCCGCCGCTCAACTGCCGTGAAATCCTGATGCCCGCTTCCGTCCAGCCCTTCCTCAACTTTTCCCGGCCCACGCTCACCGAAGCGATGGGTGACGCCGTCAAGGAAACGTTGTTGTCGATGCAGATCACCAGCGGCCCGCAGGTCATCGCGTTTGAAAACGCGCTGTCACAGTACCACGGCGGCCGTCCGGCAAAAGTGTTCACCTCGGCGACGGCGGCGATGGAGGTCGCGTTCCAGGTCTGCAAAATCGGCGGCGCCCATTGTGGCGAAGGCGGCAGCGCGGACGATGAGGTCATCACGTCGGCCATGACGTTTTTCTCCGTCGGCAACATGATTGAAAAGGCCGGCGCTAAAACCGTCTTCGTCGACTGCGGCCTCACCGATCGCAACATGAACATGGATCAACTCGAGCGCGCCATCACGCCACGCACGCGCGCCATCGTGCCCACGCATTTTTCCGGGTTGCCGTGCGACATGGACCGGCTCTATGCCATCGCCACGAAACACAAACTGCGGGTGATCGAAGATGCCGCACTGGCGATCGGCTCATCCTGGAAAGGCCGCAAGATCGGCGCCTTTGGCGACATCGCGACCTTCAGTTTCCATCCCAACAAGAACATGACCACCATCGAAGGCGGTGCAGCCGTGTTCGCGGACGACGCCGAGGCAAAGCGCGCGGAAGTGCTGCGTTTCCACGGCATCTCGCGCCTGGCCGACGGCACGCGCGACGTGGACTATCCGGGCGGAAAATTCAACATGAGCGATGTATCCGCGCGGCTGGGATTGCAGCAATTGCCGCTGCTCGACGGCTGGTGTGCAAAACGGCGCGAGCTGGTCGATCATTATTTTTCGCTGCTGGAGCCGCATGCTGAAGCGACCGGTCTTTCGCTCCCTGCCAAGGCGCATGCAGGTGACTATGAAGGCCACAGCTGGAATATGTTTTGCGTACTGCTGCCACTTGCGCGCCTGCGCATTTCACGCAAGCAGTTCATGGCAGAAATGGCGGCGCGCCAGGTCGGCACCGGCGTGTCCTATGAGGCAATGCATCTCTCGACGCTGTTCCGCAGCAAAGGCCACGGCGAAGGCGAATTCCCGAATGCAGAACGCATCAGCCGCGAGACGCTCACGCTGCCCTTGTTCCCCGACATGTCCACCGCCGATGTGGAACGCGTAGTGACCAGCCTGCTCGACGTCCTTAAATCACAGGCCACCGCATGAGCACGCCATTGCTTTCCGTCGTCATCCCCGTCTACAACGAGGAGGCCGGCCTTGCGACCCTGTTCGCACGCCTCTATCCCGCGCTGGATAAGTTGGGGTGCAGTTACGAAATCATCTTCACTAACGACGGTTCCACCGACCGTTCCGCCGCACTGTTGCGCGAGCAATTCCAGCAGCGACCCGACGTCACCCGCGTGATCCTGTTCAACGGCAACTACGGCCAGCACATGGCGATCATGGCGGGCTTTGAGCGCTGCCGGGGAGAACGCATCGTCACGCTGGATGCCGACCTGCAGAATCCGCCCGAGGAAATCGGCAACCTGATGGCCGAGATGGACAAGGGCTTCGACTACGTCGGCAGCATCCGCAGGAAGCGCCAGGATTCCGCCTGGCGGCGCTGGGCCTCGAAGGCCATGAACCGCACGCGCGAGCGGCTCACGCACATCACCATGACCGACCAAGGCTGCATGCTGCGCGCGTACAGCCGCGACATCGTCGACGCCATCAACC
>JBDTWS010000137.1:0-10921 GCA_040006575.1 Betaproteobacteria bacterium | reverse complement strand
GCGACGGTTCTTCGGCCAACGTTGCCGCGCGCCGCGAGGCGTACATTGACTACCTCACGCGCCGCCTTGCGGGTCCGCGTCAATTCCTGGAGGAGGCGATTCGTGCGCGAACCCTGCACCTATGATTACGCGGTGATCCGCGTGGTCCCGCGTGTTGAGCGCGCCGAATTCATCAACGCCGGCGTGATCGTTTCGTGCCCCGCGCAAAAGCTGCTGGCGGCGCGAATGGAACTCGACGAAACGCGCCTGCTGGCTTTTGCGCCTGGTGTGGATCTGGATGCGATCCGCCAACACCTGGCCAGCATTCCCGCTATCTGCGAAGGTGGTGATGCCGCCGGCCCTATTGGCAAACTCACGCAGCGCGAACGCTTCCACTGGCTTACCGCGCCGCGCAGCACGATCATCCAGGCTTCACCCGTGCATACCGGCCGTTCGCGTACGCCGGAAGAGTTGCTGGAGCATCTGTTGAATACGATGGTGCGAGTTGCGGCAAGCAGGTGAACCGGAACCGCCATCACGTGTTGCGGACAAACATTGCCTGATCGCCAACCTGCGCACCCGATGAAAACCGACTACGCCGAATCCGAACCCGCACGTGCCGAAGTGAATGCGCTGCCCGGTACCACCGTCATTGAATTCGGCAGCCCATGGTGCGGCTTTTGCCGTGCCGCGCAGCCACTCATTGCAGAGGCGCTTATGGAGCATCCGGCGGTGACACACCTGAAGATCGCCGACGGCAAGGGGCTGCCACTGGGTCGTTCATTCCGCGTGACGCTATGGCCCACGCTGGTGTTCATGCGCGATGGCAAGGAAGTTTCCCGCGTTGTTCGTCCTGGTGACGCCAAGGAATTACACACCGCTTTGGCCGCAGCCGGCGCGAAATAAGCGCACCCGCAAGTGCAGCCACGGGCCCGCGCTCCAATGCGGCGCCTGCATGATTTCTCTGTTCATTTTCCCCGGCATTGAGCAAACTTCACTTGTTCAACCGCGACCTGAAAAAATTCCGCCTGCCCCAACGCGTTCTTATCCTGCCCTCATCCGGAATGTCATCTTGATCGAATCCCTGTTGCTTGCCACCACGCGTGTCGTGACCCATTTCCAGCAGCGTTCGCTGACCAATGCCAGCGGTTTTTTTTTCGAGCGCGATGACCGCCTGTTCCTGGTGACCAGCCGCCATGTAGTGTGCGATGAACTGAAGCAGCATCTTCCCGACCGGCTGCAGATCGAGCTTCACGTCAATGCTGAAAACATCGCCGAATGCGTGGCCTATGACATCCCCCTCTACCTCGATGGCGTGCCGGCGTGGCGGCAGGGCGTGGACAACGCGGGCGACATCGACGTGGCGGCGGTGGAAATTGATCGCAGCGCATTTCCGTCCACGGCGGTGTACAAGGCATTCACGCCGGCACACCTGCCTGCGTATTCGAAGGACAGGGTTGAAGTGGGAACTTCAGTGTTGCTGGTGGGTTTTCCATTGGGGTTTTACGACAAGCTGCATCGCGTACCAGTGGCGAGGCAGGCGGTCATCGCATCCTCGTTCGGATTGCGCTTCCAGGGTGAAGGTTATTTCCTCACCGATGCACGCACACATCGCGGCACCAGCGGCGCGCCGGTGGTGATGCGCATGAGCGATCCCTCGAGTGCCCATGGTGATTTACCGTGGAAAGTCCTTGGCGTGCACAGTGCGAAACTGGATATGAGTACGCGCGATACGGATCTCGACGAAGCACTGGGATTGAACTGCGCGTGGTACGCCGATATCCTCATGGCGCTGACAGAACGCTAGCGCCAGAGCGGCTGCCAGGGCATTTATGCCCGCAGAGTGGCGTATTACCTGGAGTTTGGCACGCGAAAATTTCTACCAGAGGTTTTTGCCGTCGATGACGGTTACGCGCGCTTCGGCCGCGTCGAAGTTATCGAACAGCCTTGCGTTCACGCCGATCCGTCGCGTCTTGCCGTCCCAGCTGCCGTCCTGACCGAAGGCCGGGCTATCGCTGAAAGTGGAAATTCCACACACGGGACAGAAGTGGTGCTCCACCTGCTTGGTATTCCACAAATACGTCGCGTCGTATCCTGCGGCGTTGCTCTGGTGAAATTGTTCCGGCTGGTAGTACGCCACCAGCGCACCGCGCCGCGAGCAAAACGTGCACGTGCAGCGCGTCAGCACATCGGGTATTTCACCGTCGATGCGAAACGCGGATTTACCGCAATGACAGCTGCCAGTAATGGCCATGACACTTCTCCTTGCTTCCCTCTTATTTCGACGCAAGGAAAGCTCACGAAAAAAATCGACGCCCCCTGGCGGAGGCGTCGCGGATCACTTTATTCCCGAGGCTCGATGGCGCTGCCTTAAAGGCCGCCCCAGGGATTACTCAGCGTCCTTCGCTGCGTCCTTGACGATTTCCTTGGCGTCGCCATAGGATTTTTGCGCTTGCCCGGTAGCCTGCTTGGCGAGGCCCTTGGCTTGCTGGGTCTTGCTGTCGATAGCCTTGCCGACGCCTTCCTGGATTTTCCCGGCGGCAACCTTGCCTGCACCTTTGATCTGATCCTTGTTCATGGTCATGTCTCCGTTAGAAAATTACACACAATCGCGAAAACGATCGAATGAGAATTCGCTGTCTGGCGATTCCACAGTCAATGTACGGCCAGCGAGTTTGTGCAAACAGCAGGTTTTTCCGATAGCGACGTAGGACGATTTCCTGCATTGCCTCCCATGAGCAAAATGGACTTATTTTGCGAACGTGATCATGCCGTTCTTCAGCCCGACATTCACGGTGTCTTTGGCTGCAAATTTTCCCTCGAGCAGCGCCTTGGACAAGGGATTTTCAATCTCCTGCTGGATCGCGCGCTTCAACGGCCGCGCGCCATAAACAGGATCGAAGCCGGCCTTGGCGATTTCGGCCAAGGCATCGTCGCTGACTTTCAGGTTGATCTCCATCGCAGCCAGGCGCAGCTCAAGGCGGCGCAACTGGATCTTCGCGATGGCTGCAATCTGCTGTTCACCCAACGCGTGGAACACCACAATCTCGTCGATGCGGTTGATGAACTCCGGGCGGAAATGCGTTTTCACTTCCGCCATCACGGCGAGCTTGATGACGCCATAGTCGGAGCCCGACATGGCCTGGATCTGGTGTGAGCCCAGGTTTGATGTCATCACGATCACCGTGTTCTTGAAGTCCACGGTGCGTCCCTGCCCGTCGGTCATGCGGCCATCGTCCAGCACCTGAAGGAGGACATTGAACACATCCGGATGCGCCTTCTCGACTTCGTCGAACAAAATGACGCTGTAGGGTTTACGACGCACTGCCTCGGTGAGGTAACCACCTTCGTCATAGCCCACATAACCGGGAGGCGCGCCCAGCAGGCGTGCGACCGAATGCTTTTCCATGAATTCGGACATGTCGATGCGGATGAGGTGATCTTCCGAATCGAACAGGAACTCGGCCAGCGCCTTGCACAGCTCAGTTTTGCCGACACCTGTCGGGCCCAGGAACAGGAATGAACCGTACGGCCGATTCGGATCGCCCAAACCGGCGCGCGAACGGCGGATCGCGTCGGACACCAGGCGCACAGCCTCGTCCTGCCCGACCACACGCTTGTGCAGGTTGTCTTCCATCTTGATCAACTTCTCGCGCTCGCCCTGCATCATCTTCGAAACGGGAATACCCGTTGCGCGCGAAACCACCTCGGCAATTTCATCCGCACCCACCAGCGTGCGCACCAGTCGCGTCTTGGTCTGTTTTTCTTCGGACGTTTCGGCGTGCTTTAGCTGCTGCTCAAGTTGCGGCAACTTTCCATATTGCAGCTCGGCCAGCTTGTCGAACTGGCCCTTGCGCTGCAGGTCGGCCATCTGCGACTTGATCTGTTCGATCTCCTCGCGGATATGTTGCGTGCCCTGCACCTGCGCCTTTTCGGACTTCCAGATTTCCTCGAGGTCCGAATACTCTTTCTCAAGGCGCTTGATTTCTTCCTCGATCAACTTGAAGCGTTTCTTCGACGCCTCGTCTTTTTCCTTGCGCACCGCTTCGCGCTCGATCTTCAACTGGATCAGGCGGCGTTCAAGCTTGTCCATCACTTCCGGCTTGGAATCGATTTCCATCTTGATGCGTGCCGCCGCCTCGTCGATGAGATCGATGGCCTTGTCGGGCAGGAAACGGTCAGTCACGTAACGGTTGGAGAGTTCCGCTGCCGCAATGATGGCGGGATCGGTGATCTCGACGCCGTGGTGAACTTCATAGCGTTCTTTCAACCCGCGCAGGATGGCGATGGTTGCCTCCACGCTGGGTTCGCCGACGATGACTTTCTGGAAACGCCGCTCGAGCGCCGCATCTTTTTCCACGTACTTGCGATATTCATCGAGCGTAGTCGCGCCGATGCAATGCAATTCGCCGCGCGCCAATGCGGGCTTCAGCATGTTGCCCGCATCCATTGAGCCTTCGGTTTTGCCCGCGCCGACCATGGTGTGCAATTCATCGATAAAGACGATGGTCTTGCCGCCATCCTGCTCCAGTTCCTTCAGCACGGATTTCAGGCGCTCCTCGAATTCGCCACGGTATTTGGTGCCGGCCAGCAGCGACGCCATGTCGAGCGACAGCACCCGCTTGTCCTTGAGCGTTTCCGGCACTTCACCATTGACGATGCGTTGTGCGAGTCCTTCGACAATGGCGGTCTTGCCCACACCGGGTTCACCGATCAGCACCGGATTATTCTTGGTCCGGCGCTGCAGCACCTGGATGGCGCGGCGGATTTCATCATCGCGGCCGATGACCGGATCGAGCTTGCCGTTGCGCGCGCGCTCGGTCAGGTCCATCGTGTATTTTTTCAGCGATTCACGCTGGCCTTCGGATTCCTGGTCATTCACTTTGCTGGTACCGCGGACCGCCTGCACTGCTGCCTCCAGTGGCTGTTTGGCTGCGCCATATTCCTTGAACAACCGGCCGGTATCGCTCTTGTCGTTCAGGAGTGCCAGCAGGAACAATTCGCTGGCGATAAATTGATCACCGCGTTTCGTGGCTTCCTTGTCGGTGAGGTTCAACAGGTTGGAGAGATCGCGCGAGACGGAAATCTCGCCGCCCTGCCCTTCGACCTTTGGCAGATGCTCGATGGCGTTTTCCAGCGCGGTCTTGAGACGCGGCATCGATACGCCGGCGCGACCGAGCAGCGATGACGTGCCGCCATCTTCCTGGTTGATGAGGGCGAGGAGCAAATGTTGCGGTTCGATAAAGCCGCTGTCATTGGCGAGCGCCATGCTTTGCGCGTCAGCGAGCGCCTGCTGGAATTTCGTGGTGAGTTTGTCGATTCTCATGGCGAGGGCCTAGAATGGTTTCAGTTGCATTACACATAGGGTCATGCCCCTTTTTTACAAGGGGTTATTCAAATGTCAGACAAACTTCACGATATGGAAACGGCCATCACCGAAGACGTCAGCCGCGCGCTGGCCGAGGACGTGCGTGGTGGCGACCTGACGGCAGCACTCGTGCCTGAGGGCGCTCGTGGCCATGCGCGCGTGATTGCGCGCGAAGACGGCGTGGTGGCCGGCATTGAATGGTTCCAGCGCTGCTTCGATGAACTCGATCCCGACTGCGAAATTTTCTGGCACGCGGAAGACGGAAAGCATCTCGCCGCGGGCGTGCAATTTTGCGAAATCAACGGCAATGCGCGCGCCATGCTCACGGCGGAACGCTCGGCCTTGAATTTCCTGCAGATGCTGTCTGCCGTGGCCACCAAGACGCGTGCCTTTGTCGATGCCGTCGCCGGTACCCAGGCGCGCATCCTCGACACCCGCAAGACCTTGCCCGGGCTTCGGCTGGCGCAAAAATATGCGGTCAGGGTCGGCGGCGGCTTTAACCACCGTATCGGTTTATTTGACGGCATCCTGATAAAGGAAAATCACATCATGGCGGCAGGCGGCATCAGCCCGGCGCTGAAAGCGGCATTCGCGCTGGTGCAACACCAGGCGCCGCGCGATACCATGATCGAAATCGAAGTCGAGACGCTGGAGCAATTGCGCGAGGCCCTTGATTGCGGCGCGAAACTGGTGCTGATCGACAATATGTCGCTGGACCAGATGCGCGATGCAGGACGCATTGTCGAGGCATCCGGCCATCGTGGCGTTGAACTTGAGGCTTCCGGCGGCGTCACACTCGCGTCGGTGCGGGCCATCGCCGAGACCGGTGTACACCGCATCTCGGTGGGCGGGCTTACCAAGGACGTCAAGGCACTCGATCTTTCAATGCGCTTCAGCATGCACTGATGTTGTGTTTTCCCGGCATGTTGTCCGACCCACTACTCATTCCTTCCCCTAAAAAAATACCAAGATGAACTCCAAAAACCTGCTGGTGCTTGCTGCAATTTTTGTGTCGCTGCTATCCGGCTGCGCCTCCACCGGCGCACCCCCCGCCGATCCGCTGGAAGGCCTGAACCGCGGCACCTATGCCGTCAATGATGCGCTGGACCGCGCCATCCTGAAGCCGGTGGCCAAGGGCTACGAAACCGTGACGCCACAGTTCGTCCGCTCCGGTGTGCGGAACGTGTTCACCAACCTGGGTGACGTATCGGTCGCGGTCAACAATCTTTTGCAGGGCAAGCCGGCTGAGGCAGCGTCAGATGCCGGTCGCTTCCTGGTCAATTCCACCGTCGGCGTACTCGGCTTGTTTGATGTGGCCTCGCCCATGGGCCTGGAAAAGCACGACGAGGATTTCGGGCAAACGCTGGGTAAATGGGGCGTGGGCACCGGACCGTACCTGGTCATCCCACTGCTGGGACCGTCAACCCTGCGTGACGTCACCGGACGCGGCGTGGATTCGCAACTGGGCTGGGCCCGGCAGGTCGATCACATTCCCACGCGCAACAGTGTGACCGGCCTGGAACTGGTCGATGTTCGCGCCAGCTTGCTGGGTGCGGGCGACAGCCTCGATGAAGCAGCGCTGGACAAATATCAGTTCCTGCGCGATGCCTACCTGCAACGCCGCCTGCGTGCGGTTTACGACGGCAAAGCACCGCAGGAAAAACTGGATCAGTTGGAAGATGATTTGCTGCCGCCGAAATCGGCTGGCCAAGCGGCGGCGGATAAACCCAAGGCCGAACCGGCAGCGAAAACTGACGCACCCGTAAAGCCCGGCGCAAAATAATTCGCATCAAACACCAGCATCGGCGAGGCTTTCCAGCCATTTCTCGCCTGCAAGGCGCGCGGGCTCTGGGCTTTCGGACTTGAATCATACTGTATCCGCTATGGCGTCTGCGCCGTCGCGCGATTCGTCGGGATTGCGGGATTGGGAAGTTGCATGGCGAGTGGCATAGTCCCTGCATAAGGCTTTCACCCGCGCGTTGCGACTCGACGAGCCGTAGCGGCAAAACGCGTGCACTAGTGAAAGTTGACCCAGCGTACGCAAGCCGAGGCATCCGGCAGGTGCCGTATTTCGGCAACGCGACGACAGAAAAATACAGGACAAAAAAATGAAATCTCCTTTCCGCAACTTTTTCCACCCGTCCTTGGCTGCCGTCCTGCTGGCTGTATTTGCACTCGGCGCGCTATCCAGTTTTTCACCGGTGGCGAATGGCCAAAACCTCACCGGCGCGATGTCGCGCAAATTGCACGGGCCTAGCATCACGCCTTACGACCTACCCATCGACAAGAGCGCAATCATTTCCGGCGCGGTGACCTTCGAATCACGCCAGATCGGCAATGGTCACGTGATTGTTTTCGTGTTTGACACGGCCATTACGCAGGCCGGCACGCCCGCCGCTGTCGACGCCGTTGCTGCTCCCATCGGCACTGCCAGCGCCCAAGTCAATCCCGGCAACACCAGTGAAGTCATCGTCACGTTGACCGGTGTACCCGATGACCAGCGTGTGACCGTATCGCTGGACAACGTGAACGGCAACGTCAACCACTTTGTTGCCTCGCTGGGTTTCCGTGTGGGCGATTCCGACAACTCCGGCACGCTGACTTTGAGTGACGTCAACCGCGTGAAAGCGCGCTCTGCGGCTGCGGTCAGCAGCGGGAATTTCGTCTATGACCTGAACACAACCGGGCTGGTTACTGCCGCCGATATCGCCGCCGTCAAACGACGTTCCAAATTGTTCAACGGTGCGCCCTCGGTCAATGCCGGCGGCAACCAGGTCATCGCGTTGCCCGCCACCGCCACACTTGCGGGTGTCGCGACCGATGACGGCTTGCCTGAGCCACCGGCATTGACGACTGGCTGGTCGCGAGTTTCCGGCCCGTTCACGGTCACCTTCGGCAATGCAGCGTCGCTAAACACAACAGCGACCTTCGCCGGTCCTGGTACCTTTGTCTTGCGATTGACCGCCAGCGACGGACTATTGAGCTCCGCTTCGGATGTGACGATCACCGTAGATCCGGGACCGGCTGTGAACATGGCCGTCACGGGATTCACCAGCCCGGTCGCCGCCGGAACTGCCGGCACGGCAACGGTCACCGTGCGCGATGCGATGGGAAATATTGCCACCGGCTATCGCGGCACAGTCCATTTCACCAGCAGCGATGCATCGGCGACGCTGCCCGCCAATTACACGTTTATTGCGGGTGACAACGGTGTGCATCTGTTCAGCATTGCGCTCGCAACCGTCGGCACGCAGTCGATTACGGCGACTGATGTTGCGGCGCCGGCGCTGAACGGAACGCAGTCCGCAATTACGGTGAACAGTGCGGTGTTGCCGGGATTGTTTGAAAAGGCCAACCCCTGGAACAAGGATGTATCGGCGCTGCTACCCTCGTCCCGCTCTGCAGCGATCATCAGCGCGCTCGTGAGCATGGGCGGATGGGGCAATGGCAACGTCCTGCAAATAGATCGCTCGATCGCAATCCTTTACGCAGACAGCACTACGCCACGCGGGACAATCAATGCAGCGTCGGGCTACTACCTGCCTGACGGTGATTCCACGCCGCTACAGATGCCGCTGCCTTTGAATGGAAACACCGAAGGCAACGTGGGCTACACATGCGACCGTTCAAACGATGATTGCCATGTACTTGTGGTGGAGCGCACCCAGAAGAAGCTCTATGAACTCTACAACGCCACGGGCACGTCCAGCAGCATGATCGCGCTGGGCGCGTTTGTATGGGACCTGACCAAGGCGTATCCCGATGTGTTGCGTGGCGAACAATGCACCTCTGCCGACGCTGCGGGCCTGCCGATGGCGGCACTCATACCCACCTCTGACGAAGTCGCCGCAGGCGAAGTACCTCATGCGCTGCGATTCATCCTGCCCAATCCGCGGATGAAAGCGCGTTTCTATGTGCACCCTGCCACCCACGCGGGCGGACCTTCAAGCGGCAACGCGAATGCCCCGCCCTATGGTGTGCGCTTTCGCCTCCAAGCGGGTTTCGATGAAACCCTGTATCCCGTCAATGCCCGCGTGATTATCCGGGCGATGAAAAAGTACGGGATGATCCTGTCCGATGGCGGAAACATCGCGCTCACATTCGCCGACGATCGCCTTTCCACCGCCAAGTGGGCCGCCCTGGGTATTACTAACCAGACCTTCAACAACATTCCCGTCACGGCATTCGATGTCGTCGATCTGGGAACCGAAATCGTCAACACGTTTAATTGTGTACGTGCGCCATAGGTGATCGGCTGCGCCGAACAATTCGGTTGCCGCAAGCGAAAACGTCAAGCTAAGAATTAGCGCACTCGCTCCGAGTGCGCCTTCTTTGCTGAAGCGCCTGTAGCGACTTGCCTAAATGACAACCACTAGCACTGGCAAGCCTCTCCAGCCATAACTGCTCTGAAAAGCGCGCCAGACAACGAGCATAGCGAGAACGTCGACTCGCCCTTGACTCAGCGCATGCCTCACAAAAAAGTGTGCGCGAAGTCACAGATTTGCAGTTTTTCACGGCGCATAGTTGCAGACGCCATAACTTGGTTTCAAATAAGGGCAAATGATCAGCTTTCGCCCAATAAGAGGCGGGTTTTTCAGGTCTAATGGCGACTCATAAAACAAAAAACAACATTTGTTGATAGGAAGTACCTATGCACGTTGCGCGCCGTGCTGATCGCTCCAAAAATAATGCCAAGCCATGGCACGGGCAAATCACCCACTTTTTTTGCCTTCCGCGCCACTTCCCCTCGCAAAACGTCGCGCCGACGTCCATAAATTTCACCCTTATTCCTTCGAAGAACGTCTTTCTGTTGCCCGCGCTTTTGTCGGTGGCGCTCTTTTTGATCACAGGCAAGTCGTCAGCACAGACGTTTGCTGCCGGTGGCTATCACACCTGTGCTGTCAGCGCGACCGGCGGTTTGGTGTGCTGGGGCGGTAACGATGATGGACAACTCGGCGACAACAGCACCATCACACGGCCGAAGCCCGTTAACGTGACCAGTTTCCCGTTCGGTGCGACCAGCATTTCCGGCGCACACAGTGTCACCGGGCATACCTGTGCGGTGACGGCCACCGGCGCAGTGAAATGCTGGGGCGCGAACGGATTTGGCCAATTGGGCGATAACTTCAATACCGGCCAGTGCGCCACGACCACGACGCGCTGCCTGACGCCGGTAGGCGTTACCGGGCTTTCCAGCGGAATTGCCAAGGTCAGTGCAGGCGACCAGTTCACCTGCGCCTTGAGCACGACTGGCGGCATCTCCTGCTGGGGACGGAACAACGATGGTCAGCTCGGCACCGGCAGTCCTGCCATGGGAACGCAGCCGACCCCAGTTGGCGTGAGCGGTTTTCCTGCGATGGCCGGCGCGACCAACATTTCCGGTAGCTACAGCCACACCTGCGCTGTGACCGCGGGCGGGGGCGTGAAGTGCTGGGGCGCTGCCTTTTCCAGCCAACTGGGTGACAACAGCGACCATGCGCCCGACGGGTATTCCGCCACACCGGTGGAAGTCGTCGTCAGCGCAGTTCCTTTGACCGGCATCACCGCATTGGCCGCCGGCGCCGATCACACCTG
>JBDTWS010000136.1:0-10993 GCA_040006575.1 Betaproteobacteria bacterium | reverse complement strand
GATGTAACCAAAATGATGTAACCAAAATGATGTAACGAAAATGATGTGACCTTCTGGCTGCGCACATCCGTCCCGACCGTGGCCCATCCGGCCTGACCGTCTCTCATCACAGTGCCCTTGTGGCACGCGTGCTCCCGTCCTAACTTGACCGCTCAAACCCAAGCGGAGGACCGCATGTCACTGAAACTGAGCTACCGGTACATCACCACGATCGCATGCATCACATTCATGATGATCGCAATCTTCATCACACCGCCCGCCATCGCCGCAACCGACGCAAAAAGCAGTCTCGTCACCGTCGCGTGGCTGGAGAAAAACCTGGGCAATAAAGACATCGTGCTTCTCGACGCCTCACCCGCATCGCGCTATGCCGCCAAACACATCCCGGGTGCACTCAACGTCGACGTCTTCAGCTTCGGCGGCCGCGAAGCCCCGGCGGCAGAAATGGAAAAGCGTTTCCAATCCTGGGGCATCAGTCGCGCCAAGAGAATCGTCATTTACGACCAGGGCGGCACCTATTTCGCCACCAGCCTGTTCTTTGATCTCTACTACCACGGCTTTCCTCCTGACAAGCTTGTCGTCCTCGACGGCGGCCTCTCGAAGTGGCAGGCCGGCAACGGCGTCGTCACCAAAGACGCTACGCCCGCGCCGCGTCCGGGAAACTTCCGCGTCGTCAAGGTGAAGGAGGATGTGCGCGCGCGACTGCCGGAATTCATGGCCGCGTCGGGCGATCCGAAAAATAATGCCATCGTCGAAGCGCTGGACATGGACTATCACTTCGGCAGCACCAAATTCTTCGATCGCGCCGGACATGTGCCGCACGCCATCAGTGCGCCCAATCCCGATTTCTACAACGCCGACAAAACCTTCAAGTCGCCCGAGGAAATCCAGCGCATGCTGACCTACCTGGGGGTGAAGCCTGACCAGCAGGTGTATTCGCATTGCGGCGGCGGCATCGCGGCCAGTGTGCCGTTCTTCGCCGCGAAGATGATGCTGAATTATCCGAAGGTGAAGCTCTACAAGGAATCACAGCTTGAATGGCTGCGTGACGATCGCACACTGCCGTTCTGGACCTACGATGCGCCGAACCTGCAGCGCGAAAAAACCTGGTTGGCGTCATGGGGCCATCCGATGATGCGCCAGTTCGGCGTCGCCAAGCTGAGCGTGGTCGATGTGCGCACGCCTGAAGCGTACAAGCTGGGACATGTGCCCTACGCGGTCAATATTCCGGCGGAGATATTCAAGCAAAACATGTCAACACCCGCGAAGCTTGCCGAGTACCTGGGCGCCGCCGGTGTGGATCCCAACTACGAAGCGGTCATTGTTTCCGAGGGCGGCGTGAACGCGAATTCAGCGCTGGCCTTCCTCATGCTCGAAAAAATGGGACAGAAAAAAATATCGGTGCTGACGGAAGGTGTCGATGACTGGGCGCTAGGCGGATTGCAACTGGTGAAAGAGGCCACGACCATCGGCAAGGCGAAATCGCCGCAGGACATGGCGGTGCCGGCGACTACGTATCCGGTCGACGTTCGCGCGGGCATCGTGACGGCCGACGCGCCGCGTGCCGATGCGCTCTATCCGAAAATCTACATTTCATCCGGCAGGAATGTTTCCGCAAAAATCCAGGACGGAAAAATCCTGCATGTGCCGTATACCGACCTGGTGAATGCCGAGGGTGCACCGAAGCCTGCAAAAGAAATCTGGAACATCCTCGTCAAGGCCGGCCTGCCGCGCTATGCGGAGATCATCTGTTTTGCCGACGAACCGGGTGATGCCGCCGCCAACTATTTCATCCTGAAATTGATGGGCTATCCGGATGTGAAAGTGCTGGCCGGTTGATCGCGAAGCAAATTCGCTATCGAAATGGCACCACCACTGAAGCCCCGATCATGCGACTGGCGTAGTCGGGGCTGTCGATGAATCCGGCCGAGCGGTTGTAGGCCGCACGAATCACCAGGCGCGCAGCCGGGCCGATCGGCCCGTCGATGCGTGCCTCGGCGAGATACGCGGGATGTGTTCCCGCGCCAGTGGATGTTTCCTGGCCGGCCCCCAGCGCGCCGCTGTAAACCCAGCCTGCATGACGTTTGCGAATGGCGATCACGCCCAGCCACTGTCGATAGTCTTCCGGATTGAAATAGGCGCGGCCCACATCGAGTTCACGCGACCAGTATTGACGGTAGCGCGCCTGCAAGGTGATGCCTTGCTCGGGCACGGCCAGCCAGATCAGGCGGGCACGCAGGTGAGGACGCGAATTGCCGTCGCTGAAATGCTGCCAACCGGCCAAGCCCGTGAACGTAAAACGCTCATCCAGTTGTTGCTCGATGCCGGCGGCCACAAAGGTGTAGCCGATCGCACGGTCCAGCGCCTTCGGTGTTTCCACCAGGTCGGCAGAGGCGTTCAGGTCGATTGCCGTGTGCAATGTCGTGCTGAGTCGCAGCGTCATATCGCCCACCGGCCTCAGGCGACCGGATACGCGCGCCACCCCGGCTTCGATATCGACGCCGGCCAGGTTGTCACGCCGCTGGTCGCGATAAACGCCCAGCACCGCCGCAACATCTTTCTTGTAATTCTCCTGTGAGTAGTGGGTGGTCTGCGCAACGGCACCCGCATAACTCCATTGGTTTTCGTATCTGGCCAATGCACCCGCACGAAAACGCAGGCTGCGAAATCCATCGGTGTCGCTTGCGCTATTGGCATCGACGATGGGTGCGAAATAGTTTTCCTCTTCCGCGGCACGTGCAGCGCCACACAAAAAATTGCAGGCGATGGCCACAACAATCGCATTCGCGATGAGGGGATATTTTTTACGCGCACACATTTTCATTTTGTCCCCCAGGTTTTGCGCATGCCGAAAATCTCCGACAGGTAGCCGATCACACAGGCCGGCTGCAACAGGATGCTGTAACCCAGCGCATAAATCGCGAACCCCACCGGGTTGTAACGCACGCGTAATCCTTCGGCGTTGAACATGCGCGAGCTGACCCGGTACATCACGCCGTTCATCAAGAGCGAGAGCGGCAGCAGCGCCAGCGTCATCGGTCCCGCGATGTAGTAATAGCCCAGCAGCGCCAGCAGGATGCCGGGGATAAAGCAGAGCGTGAACGACAAATCGAGCCACGGAAAAAACAGGTTCCACCAGACGAAGACCGTCGACAGCCGCGGCACCAGCAGGATGCGCGGGTGGCGGCGGAACGCTTCCATCATGCCGCGCGCCCAGCGCTGCCGCTGGCGAACCAGTTGCCGCAGGTTTTCCGGCGCATCGGTAAAACAGAGCGCGTCTTCGGCATGCCCTACGCGCCAGCCGGCCGCCAATATGGCCCAGGTCAGCACGATGTCCTCGCCGACGCAATCCTGCCAGCCGCCCAGGTCGCGCAGTGTTTGACGGTCGTAGATCGAAAAGGCGCCCTGCGCCACCAGCGTGCCCTGGAACAATGACTGCATACGCTTGGTCGCGGCAATGCCGTGAAAATAATCCCACTCCTGCATGCGCGTGACCCAGTTGGTGCGCGAGTTGTGGACCATCATCGCGCCGGCCACAGCACGCGTGTTTGCCGGGTCGCCGACATAACGTTCGACCAGGTACTCCAGCGAATTGGCCAGCAGGTAGGAATCCGCATCGAGTGTGACGATCAGCGGATGTTCCGCCATCGCCAGTCCGCGATTGAGCGCCGCCGATTTGCCCAGGTTGCCCGGTTGGCGCAGCAGCGTGAGCCACGGGTAGGACAGCGCGGCAACCGCGTCGGCCGTGCCATCGGTAGAGCCATCATCAATGACCAGTACCTGCAAGGGACCGGGATATCGCAGGCGCTCGATGGACTGCAAGGTGTTTGTGATCGAGGCGCCCTCGTTGTAGGCCGCAATCAGCATGGTCAGTGCCGGGTATTGCGCCAGGCGCACACGGGCGGGACGCCGGTCCAGCATCAGGCTGGCAATCATGAATGCATTCATGAAGCCCGGCACCAGTGCGATGCCGCCCACGGCGAAAATGGCGATGGGCCAGTTGGCCACCGCGGCGAGATCGTGCAGCCACGGCAGCGCCAGCCACAGCGAAAATGCAAACCACGCGCTGCCCATGACCAGGGTGATCGCGAATTTTGTACGCACGTTGATGTACCGCCGGTCCCGGCGTGCGGGTGAAGTTGAATTCATGCTGCTTTCCGAAAATGCGTGCGACTTCAATGGCGTAGGTGCCGTGTTGGCGCCGGTTGCATCGCGTACCAAACCAACTGCGTGCGTTGCCGGGGACCTTTTTGCAAGGTCGAACTACACATCGGAAAAGCGAAAAAGCACTGCTTCACCGGTGACGTGTTCCCGATGACTACAGTGCCAAGGCTACGGATATCGCGGCAAGGAGGCGTCCCTGTTGTCGCGAAAGCGACGTAGGGTTTTGTCGCTTATAGATGTCAGCGATGCGCGGGCATCACGGCAAAAGCGCGTAAGCCCACAGTGCCAAAAGAAGGAAACCGCGAGGCCAAGATGCAGCATTGGCGCGGCTCACAGGGCAAAAAGCCCTGGAAGTGCGCGCCAATGCTGGTGTTTTGTCGAGAGGTATCGACAAAAACAGGTTAAGGAAGCGTGTTGCCCTTCCGCGCTTTCACCACACCGATGTCGCGCGCGGTGATGGTGCCGGACACAACGATGTTGAACAGGTAGTTGTCGGCGTTCACCGTTTGGCCTGCGTGCGATTTGACGGCGTTCATATCGATATCGCCAACCGCATAACTGCCGTTCACGTCGCCCGCGAGGAAGCCGATCGAGGCCGACGCAGACAGCGTGCCGTTGACGCCGGACAAAGCCGCCGTGATGCGCGTCTTGTCCGCAATCGCGGCGAACTGTACCGTCACTTCATTGCCGTTGAACGATACCGATGCCGGCACGATGGCATTGCCGCTGCCATCGATCGCGGTGCAGGTACCGGACGTCACATCAGTATTGAACTGGAACACCACTGTGTGACCCAGGGCGACGGCGATGCGTGGCTCGACGGTTATTGCATCGGTTATCGCGGGCGCCGTTTTCACGGGCAGGTCAAACACGCCTGCGCTGCCGTGTGTCTTGCGCGATTGCACTGCGACCAGTTCCACTGCGACGGCAGCCGATGGCGTGACGTTCACCGCGCTGGATGCGGGGCTGGCGCCGGCACTGTTGGCCGCCGTCACGGTACATGGATACGTGACGCCGTTGGTCAGCCCCGTCAGCGTGATGGGCGAAGAGGCTGAAGTCTTGGAGACACCGCCGCACGTGGCCGTAAAGCTGGTCACCGGCAATGCACCCGGCGCAGCCGCGAGTACAAACGACAGTGTTGCCGATCCATTGCCCGCGACCGCCGCGGTGATGGACGGCGCAACGCTTGGTGCGCCGGAAAAATTCGCGGTGATCGCTTGCGCTGCGTTGGCAATGACCGTGCAGGTTCCGGTGCCCGAACAACCTGCGCCCGACCAGCCGGCGAACTGCATTCCCGCCGCCGGGTTCGCGGTTAACGTGACCGATGTGCCGTACTGGAATGAAGTCGTGCACGTGCTCGGGCAATTGATGCCGGCAGGTGCCGACGTCACTGAGCCCTGGCCATTGACCGCGACCGCGACGTCAACTTGCCCCGGCGTCTGTATCGAGAACTGCACGGTGGTGTTGCCGATGGTGAGCAGCGACACGCGATAGTCGTAATACGCGGTGCTCGACATCAGCCGCACCTGGATGGTTTCGCCGGGCTGGATGCCACTCGGCGCGCTGGTGAAAGGCCGGCCGCCGACGCTGAATTCGCCGCCGTTGATGGTCACCGTAAGTGCGGCATTGAAACCGGTCGGGGTGACGATGGGCGAATAGGTCCACTGGTTCAGCGGTACGTTGGCCAGGAAACCGAAAGTGAACCAGTCCGGATACGAGTCGAGATTCTCCGTGTAGACATTGAACATCCCGCTAACGCCGCCGATGGTGAGCGTTGCGCTGGAGGAATTGCCGTACTGCGCCGGCGACAGCACCCGCACCCGCACCGATTGGCCGGGGGTGATGGTTCCCGGTGCGCTGGTAAATGCGCCGTTGTCGATACTGTATTCGCCGCCGGTAATCGAAATCGCAACAGGCACGGTGTAGCCGGTGGGTGTGAGCGAATTGGACGTCAACACCGTCGAACGCGCCACGCCGGTCTGCGCATTGAAGCTGAACGGCGACGGCGAATCGTCGGCAACCGCCACGACCGGCACGCTGGAATTGATGCGCAGGTATCCATACAGCGGACCCGAGTAACCACTGCAGTAGTGCACAAAATCGATGGCCAGCTTGTCGATGCCGGTGGCGCCATAAGTAATTTCATGAACGGTGAATTGCCCGGTGATGGTGGTGCAGTACTGGTAGCCGTTATGGGTGACGCTGAGACCTGCGGTCGAAGGCAATGCCGGTGTGCGCGCCACCAGGCTGTACGTACCGGGTGCGAGCAGTCCGCCATCGGCTGCCGCGAAAGCGAAATTCCACACGTCGCCATAACCATAGCCCGGTGGCGCGGGAATACCGGCCGACACCATCGCCGTGCCGCCCTGGCGGCTGGTGCTGAAGGTGCTGCCGGCGGCAGGCGAATGAAAGAACGTCTGGCCCGATCCCACGTACTCGACGCCGAGGCTGATCAGGTAGAGCAGCGGCCCACCGTTGGCCGGCGGGTTCGCGCCCGGCGTCGTTCCCACGTTGAAGTCGGCACTGCGTTCACCGACCACGACATGCGCGGTGGCCAGCGCATTGTTTGCGGCCGGGGCGGTGACGCGAAGTTTCAGCTTCTGGCCCTCGCTGAGGGTGCCTGCAACGCTGGTGTAGGGACCACCATCGATGCTGTATGCGCCCCCCGTCATGGTGACAGGCACCACGACGTTGATACCGCGCACGGTAATTTCGGCCGACTCGACCATCGCGCCGGGTGTCGCACCCGTAACCATGGGGAAAGTCATCGTCACCGGCTTGCGAAGGCTGTAATCGACGGCCACGTTCGAATTGAAACGGATATAGCCGTGGACCACCGAGCCGGCAACATCCCCGGTGCATTGCTGGTGGAAATCCATGGCCAGCTTGAGCATCAGTCCGGTCACGGAATACTCGACCTCATGCACCGTGAAGTCGGTGAGGCTGCTGTAGTTGTAGTAGTTGCTGCAGGCGGGGATGACGATGTTGCCGCTCGAATTGGTGGTGATCGAGAAGTACGGGACAGTGGCGCTCGACGAGTCCGTGGTGGCAGCAGAATAGTTGCCGGGTGCCAGGGCCGTCTTGCCGGGGCCGTTTGCATACAGTTGCCAGGTCGCGCCCGATTGCACTGCCTGGATGCCGCCATACAGGGTTGAGTACTGCGACGTCGTGGCCGCGATGGTGGCAAACGTTGCAGCGCTGATGACATACGGCGGTTTCAGGCTGGTGGCGCCATTGGCGGTGAGCAACACAATCAGCGGTGCGCCATTGGGCTGGGGTGTAGCACCCGCCGTCGTTCCTACCGAGAAAGTTGCGGTACGGTCGCCGACCGTCAGCGTGGCTACCGCCGTTGCATTGCTTAGCGCCGACGCGGTCAGGCGCACCTTGACGGCCTGGCCTGCGGAGATGTTTCCCGCCGCCGAAACAAACGGCCCGCCATCAATGCTGTATTGGCCGACGGCAATCGAAATCGGCACCGGGGTGGTGATGCCCAGGATGGTCGCGTCGGTCGACGTTACCGGCGAGCCCGGTACAGCGCCGGTGACATTCGGGAACGAGAACGGCGCGGGCAATGTGATCAGGTAATCGATCGGCACGGTCGAATTGACGCGGATGAATCCGATCACATCGCTGATGTTGGAACTGTAGCCGCTGTCATTGCTGCAATGCATCACGAAATCCACCGCCAGTTTCGTCGGTGTACCGTCGGGCAGGTATTCGATTTCGCGAACGGTGAATTTCGTCTTCGAGGTGTATGAGTAGGAACAGTCGTAGGTGCCTGAAATCTGGAAGCGCGGCATGCCCGCGCTCGTCGAAGACATGGCATCAACGTACGTGCCCAGGGCCAGGCCGGTGTTGTTGGGCCCTGCTATGTAAGCGTTCCAGCTGTTGCCGTAGGTGTTGTAAAGCGGGTCCTCGGTGGTGACCGAGACCGGCCCGAAGTAGCCCGACACATACGGATCCTTGGCGAGCCTGAGCGTGGCCCCGCCGGCGGGGCTGATCAGGCGGGTCTGCACCGGTGTTGCCGTCGTGGCATAGGTGTACGCAGTCAACGCCACCATCGCGCCGTTGTTGGCCTGTGGGTTGGCGCCCAGTGCGGTGCCGACCTTGAAGGGAATCTCGAGGGTGCCCAGGGTCAGTGTCGCGGTTGCCACGGTATTCGGCGTGGCCGCACTGGTCAGCCGGACGCGCACGGTCTGGTCCACGCTGATGGTACCGGCCACAGCCGTGAACGGGGCGCCATCGATGCTGTATTCACCGCCAATGACGCTGATGGGAATCGGCACGTTGATACCGGCAATGGTGCCGGTGGCGGACGTGATGACGGCGCCCTGTGCAGCACCCGTCACCATCGGGAACTTGAACGCTACCGGATAGGTAAACGCATAGTCCACGGCGCGGTTGGAGTTGATGCGTACATAGCCGTATATCGGCGAGCCGCTGCGATAACTGTTGGGCCCGCAAAACTGCACGAAATCCATGGCCAGTTTCGTCATCACGCCCGCCTGGTACTCCACTTCATGCACCACGAGCCGCGTCTTCGTCTCGTAAACATAGGTGCAGTCGGTCGGGCCGCTCAATGAAAAGCCCGGAGAGGTTGCCGACACGGATGCAGGCACGTTATCGAACGTGCCCACCGCGAGCGCGGTGTAATTGACGCCGGCAAAGTTCGCGTAGTAATTGCTTGTTCCGCTACCGCTGGGCGAGGGTTGGCTTGCCGTCAGGTTGTACGAGGCGTTGCTGCCCGCGTTGGTGTTGAGCGTGACCGTTGACAGCGTCGCCGGCGTGAAGATGTTCCAGGCCGTGGTACCGGGCAACACGACAGGTGGGATAACCAGGACGAAGAGCGGCGCGCCGTTCGGCTGCGGATTGGTGCCGGGCGCGGTGCCGACTTTGAATACGGCTTCAGTGCCGCCGATGTCCAGCGTCGCGGTCGACAGTGTGTTCGGTGTTGCGGCGCTGGTCAGCCGTGCGCGAATGCCCTGTCCATTGGTGACCGTGCCGGAGGCCGCTGTAAACGGGCCGTTGTTGAGGCTGTATTCGCCGCCGGTGATGGTGATGGGTAACGGTACGTCGATATCGCTGATCGCTGCGGGTGAAGACGTTACCAGCGTGCCGGGTTGCGCGCCGGTGACCGAAGGCCAGGTGAGCGGATTGATGTGGCGCAGGACGGTGTCGATAGTTATCGAGCTGTTGTAGCGCACCTTGCCGTACAGCCCCGGCGTGTAATAGCCGTAGCAAAAGATTTCAAAGTCCACCGCCAGTTCGGAAATTTCTCCCGAGACGCCGCGCGACAACGCGAAAATCTCAAATCGGCCGGCGGGGGAACAGCCACGGCCGTCGCCGCTGAAATCCAGCCCCGCAACGCCCGGCGACAGGCTGGCCGACTGGTACGTGCGATTGTATTTGCCGACGGCAAGATCTGCTCCATCCGGACCGACCAGTGACAGATCCCACCAGGTACCCTTGGGGCCAGGCGAGTCGAAGTGCGAAAACCTGAGCGCGATACGTTTGGGCGTAGATGTGAGCATGACCGCGTAGTTATCGGCCGGCGCAATGGTCTGCGTCTTGGCGTTGCCGATGTAATCGCCCGGCTGGCTGTGAAAGTACAGAGTGGCGTTGGGGGAAAGCGGGGTAACGGTCGGCGCGTAGCCGGCGGCGCTGTTGCCCATCGAGTTGGCCGCCTGGACGAAGCAGGTGACCGCGATACCCGCCGGCAGGCCGCTCACGGTTAGCGGCGAGCTCCCGCCACCGACTGTCTGGTTTCCGCAAGACGCAAAGTAGCTGTTGATCGACAGCCCGCCGTTATTCGCCGGTGGCGTAAACGAAATCGTCACGCTGTTGATCTCGGCTATCGCGCTGACGATCGTCGGCGCATCCGGCACGGTGGCCGCAAAGGCGGCACCGCTGGAAAGACCTGTTGCGGCAGACAGCACGCAAAGAACCCGCGCAAGCCGGGCCCGGAAGTTGTTATTCATTTTTGATCCGTGAGGAGTTGCGCGGTCGGCACACCTGAAGCGGCATGCCGGGTGTTAATTGGCTGGAGAAACAAGTTTGTAGTTTTGCGGGATTCTACCAGCAGGGGTGCTGGCCACAAAAGTCAGGGCGACTCTTCAGAACGCAGAACTCGAGATCTGGCGCGGGTTCCAGGCTGAAAATGCCCGGAAACGCGCTCTGGTGCTTGTGGGTGGCTTGGGTGGGCCGTCTCGGCGAAAAACCGGCGGCGAGTGTGCGGTTTCAGGACGTACTAAACGCGAAACCGTTGATCCTCGCGGCCCGGCCGGTGCGACCGTGTTCGCTAGTCCGGGGATGGCGTGTTGCGATTCACGGTCTGTTCGTCGACTTTCCAGCGCCCATGGCCGCGCACGCCGAAGTGGTGCTGCACATCTTTCGCGGCGGTACCGACCGTTTTTACAGCTTCCTGCAGGTCAACCTCGCGAACGCCGAAGCGGGTAGTCCAGTATTGCACCTGCCACGCCTCCTGAAGATCTATGGTGTCCCAGTCGCGGGCGCCACGCTTGTCATTCATATCGTTCACAGTACAGCCCTCCCGGGTTGATTTCGATAAGTCGGATTTTATTCAGCGATTTTTCGCCAGCCAATCAGAAAGTAATCCCCATTTTTTGTGAGATTTTTCTTACATCGGAATGGCGGTCAATTTGAGTGGAATTGCGGGGCGTCAGGCGCATTCCGGCGCGCTGCAAACCACGCCGTTGGCATCAGTTCACACGGCTCGCTTATAGTGTGGAGAGCGCCCGCCGCGCAGTGACTTTTCGAATGGTCTTTCATGCAGAAACAACTCTCCCGCCGCCCCGCGACTGAAGCCGAT
>JBDTWS010000135.1:0-11090 GCA_040006575.1 Betaproteobacteria bacterium | reverse complement strand
GAGGTCACTTTCACGGTGGCGTTTTCATAGTCCGCGCTCTTCAGCGCATGCGCCGCCACGGTCAGCGATTTGATGGGCCGCACGATGCTGCGAGCAAACCACACCGCCAGCACCACGAACACCAGGCCCACCAGCACCACGCTGTACATCACATTGCGCAGCATCTCGCGCAGCGGCGCCTCGAAGTAATCGCGTGATTCGGACATCGCCACGACCCAGCTTTGACCGGCCACGGGGGCGAAGCCGGCGATTTCGGGCGTGCCGGTGATGGGTGCGGTAAAACTGGTGGTCCCCTCGGCCTTGGCGCCGGCGAGCTTCTGCGCGAGATCAGGCAGGTTCAGCGAATCGATGCTGTCCAGGCGAAAGCGCTGGTCGGCGACGATGGCTTTCAGCGTATCCGGCGGCAGCGGCGCCAGGCTTTTGAAGATCAACCAGGGATCGGAATGATGCAGCAGTATGCCGTCGGCATCGACCAGCATGGCGGTGCGTGCCGTGATGCCGCGTGCCTCCTCGAGGATGGCCGCTATGGCGCTGCCGCGAATGCGCAATGTCACCACGCCGATCACCTTGCCGGTCGCGTCTTTCACCGGATTGGAAAAGAACACGCCGGGTTCGCCGGCGGTGGCGCCAATGATGATGCCGGTGATATAGGGCCGACCTTGCTGCGCCTCCTTGAAATATTGCCGGAACTTGAAATTCTTGCCTTCGACGCCGTCGAAATTCGACGCGAGCGCATCGCCGTCGATGTTCAAAACTGTCGCGACCTGCAGATCGGGATTGGCTTTGCCGAGGCCGGTGAGCTTCTCGTTGACCTCACGCTTGCCGGCTTCGGTGGGTTTTTTCAGGTAGTTCACCAATGTGTCGTCGGTGCTGACGAACACCGCGAGATTCTTGCTGTCGGTGATGAGCTGTGACACGCGGCTGGCCACACTGGCGGCGAGCTGCTCAAGGTTTCTGAGTTCGCCCGCGCTGACCCTGTCCACACTGCCGGTGTAGTTGTAGTACGCGGTGAGCAGCATCGGGGTGAGGGCGGTCAGCACCATCGCCAGCGTCATCTTTACCGCCAACGGCCACGAAGCCGGGCGCAACAGCAGGCGCGCCACGCGCGTCAAGCGCGCTTTCATCAGGCGGGGTGAACGCAGTACTGCCAGCCAGCCTTCATTTTCGGCGGCGTCGCTCACTTCCGAACGCAGGGCCTCCTGCAGATTGAGGCTGGACGGATGCGCCGCAAACAAAGCGCTGCGGAACGCGGCCACGTCGCGCGGCCGATCCTGCGTTTCCGGCTTTAGCGCCCAGTCGATGGCGCTGAGGAAGGCTTCGCTGTAGCGCCCCTTGCCGACTTCGACCGCCGGTTTCAGCGGATCCGGATCCATCATGCGCTCGGGCGCTTCAATGGGCTTTTTGCCGGCAATCATCCAGTAGAGCGTGGCGCCGAAGGCATAAAGGTCGGTCCACGGCCCCTGTTCGCCCAGCACGTATTGCTCGATGGGCCCATAGCCTGGCGTGACGAAATTATTTTCTTCCGTGCGCTCTTCCGAGGTATGCCGCGCCGCGCCGAAATCGAGCAGCACCAGCGAGCCGTCGGCATCGCGCACATAAATATTGTCGGGCTTGATGTCACGATGCAGGAAGCCACTTTCATGCACTACGGCGAGGCCGTCGAGCAGCGGCAGCAGCAGCGTCAGCAGGTCGATCTCGGCCATTTCCGAATGCGCGCGCCACCAGGCCTTCAGCGATTCGCCGCGCTCGTACTCGAGCACCATGTACGCGGTATTGTTGGCTTCGAAAAAGCGCGCCACTCGGACGATATGCGGATGCCGGAACGTGGCCAGCGTGCGTGCCTCGACCAGGTAATTCTCGAGCCCCTTTTCGTAAAACTCTTCATCGTTCGCCGAGCGCGGCGCGACGGTAATGTCGATAGTGCGGCTGGCGAATTGTTCGGGCAGGTATTCCTTGATCGCGACCTTGGCGTTCAGGTTGATATCGCTGGCGAGATAGGTGATGCCGAAACCACCCTGGCCCAGCACTTTGTCGACGCGATATTCGTGCAGCGTGTAGCCGATGGGCAGGGCCAGTGGCGTGACGTTGGCGGGGTGAACCGGTTGCGGCGGGGTGACAAGCCCAGCGACGGGGGAAACAACCGTGGCGTCGTCCGTGCTGGTCGCGGCCGGCGCCACCACGGTTGCATCGTCATCGGATGGTGCCGCCGGCGTGGCGGCCGGCAATTGGCCGTCACGCGCCAGGCGTGTGATGTCCGGCCGTGTCGCTCGATTGTCCTTGCTGGAATCTTGGTCCATGAATATTCGCCGTGGGTGCTATCGCGTGGCCGATGCAGCGGCTGGGTACGTTCGGCCCAGCTTGTTCGTTGTGCGGTCAGGCCTGCATTCCCCGCTGTTGCGCGCCTGCCGCCAGGTATTTTGTATTGCGGATCATGTTACCTCATGCTGCACGGGCGACGGCTCAAAATGGCGCTGAAATGGCCCCACATCGTTAATCCTGCGTGAATCCGCTTTTGAAAGCGTCGTGCGGGGATAAACATTCTCGGCGTGTCAATTTCGCTGGTTATACTCGGGACGTAACTTCAACGCAGGCCATTGCGGCCGAAGTCACCACCAGATCAAGCCCGGAGTATCCAAGCCATGGACATCACGCCACTCACTCTCACCGGACGCCACCTGCGTCTTGAGCCGCTGTCGCTCGATCACGTTTCAGACCTGGAGTACGCCTGCAAGGATTCCCCCGACGGCCGCCGTTCCATCTGGCGCTACCTGCTCGATGCGCGCGTCTATCGTGAACGCGGCATGAGCGGGCTGGTGCAGGTGCTGCTCGACCGCCAGGCGGCGGGCACCGACCTGCCGTTCGCCATGGTCGACCTGAAGACCGGCAATGCCGTGGGCACCACGCGCTACATGGAAATCGAAATCGAGAACCGGGTGGTGGAAGTCGGCACCTGGATCGGGCTCAATTTCCAGCGCGAAGGCTTGAACCTGGAGAGCAAGCAGCTGATGCTGAAACACGCCTTCAACACCCTGGGCGTGATGCGCGTGCAGTTCAAGATCGATCACCGAAATTTCGCGTCGCTGGATGCCATCGAGCGCCTGCGCGCATACAAGGAAGGCGTGCTGCGCAACCACATCATCCTGGCCGACGGCACGCCGCGCTCTTCGGTGTATTACAGCATCCTGGATTCGGAATGGCCGGCCATCGACCTGCACCTGGAAAACCTGATGGCAAGGGCGACGAGCTGATTCGCAACATGCCCGCCATCAACCGAAAACTATTCTGGCTTGCCTTCTGGGTGATCGGTTTCGCCGTGTTCATGACCGGCCTGCTGCTGTATTTCAAATACCAGAGCGTGTTCACCGGCCTGCAGCGCGACCGCGTGCTGATGGTGGCCGGGGAAATTGACGACATCGCCGAAAAGAGCCTGTCGCTGGGCCAGGATTTCTGGGAAATTTCCACGCTGCAGGAAGTGATCGAACGGCGCCGCAATGCCGACCGTATTTTCCTCGGCATCGAGGTCGCGGGCAGCGATGGCAAGATTGCCTATGCCACCGATCTTGCCCGCATCGGTTCGGCGTTGCCGCCCGAATGGCTGGCCGTATTCGCGCGCAGCTCGCGCTTCAGCAGCCTCTCGCCGTCGCCGTCCGAAGCGGTGGTCGCGTCCACCATTCGTAACAGCTTTGCGCAAGGCGCAGGCTACGCCGTCATCCGCTACAGCCGCCAGCCCGAGCAGGAAGCGATGCTGGTCTTCACACGGCGCCTCCTGTTGATCTGCGTGACCGTGTTCGCGGTGTTCACCATGTTGCTATACGTGACGCTGGCCTGGCTCTGGGCGCGCACCGATCGCGAGCTGGTGCGTGCGGCGGATGCGTTGTTTGGAGAAGTGGATACGCTGTCGCAGCCACATTCGCATGCGCTCGCGGCAGATGTAGCGGAAATCCGCAAACAGATTGCGGCCGCGCAAAAGCAGCTGGCCATCGCCAGTCCCGAAGCCATGGAAGCCCAGGCATGAAGGCGCCACCGTACATCCAGAACCAGTTGTGGATGGCGATGGCGGCGATCCTGCTGGTGGTCATGACGGCCATCGTGGCCACGGTGAGTTTCATGTACGTGACGTTCGATGACAGCATCGCCCCGCAAGTGCTGGAAAAGGCCGGCACGGCGGGGCGTTCGCTGAGCGGCCTGCTGGGCCAGGCGGCGAGTCACGACATTCCCATTGAAAAACTGGTTGGCGTCGAGGCGCTGTTTGCGGAAATTGCCAAAAAGCATCCAGAGATTTCGCACATCGCACTGCTGCGTGAAGGCAATGCGGTGGCCATGACCGGCAACAGCAGCGGTGTACCGGCCGCTCTCACGGCGCGCATGCCGGTGAGCGGATACGAATCGGCAAAGGCGGAAATCGCCGTGGGCATCGACCCGCGCTATGTGCGAAAACTGTTTGAGGAAATGGCGCTGGACCTGCTGGTCGTCGCGGTGGTGACCTTGTTTGTTTCGCTGGAACTGCTGTATTTCCTGGCGGGGGGATTGGTCGCGGATGTGGCTGCACTGAAGGCGCGCGTGGCCGCAATGTCACGCGGCGGATTTTTCCCGATGCCTCAGGCCAGCGCGCTGGGACAGGCATGGAGCCGCGCGCTGGATGCGCGTGCGGCCGACATGGCGCAGCAGTATCACGACACGCTGGCGGCATTGCGCGCGCGCCTGAAGGGCCGCCACGCCAACGAAGCGGGCGAGCCGCGGCACGAACGCTATCACGCACTTCGAGTAAGGCTGGCAGCGTTGCGCAATGCGCAAACGTGGTTCAGCTTTGTCGAACCGCGCGGCGGCCGTCGTGCCGAAGCCTCGGGCAATGCGGCACTGGTGCTCGGCGCAATGCGCGCACCGTTTTTCCTGCTGCTGCTGGCTGACGATTTGTCGCGGTCATTCATGCCGATGTTCGCGGCCGGATTGAAAGTCGGGCCGTTTGCGATTTCACCCAACATGGTGGCGAGCCTGCCGATCTTTGCTTTCATGCTGGTGGTGGCGCTGTCGCAGCCGGTGCTCGGCGGATGGAGCGAACGCAATGGCCGCCGCCGTTCATTCCTCGCGGGCGCACTGCTGGCGTGTTGCGCGCATTTCCTGTCTGCGCAGGTAAGCAGCCTGCCGGAGCTGCTGGTATGGCGCGCCATCGGTGGCGCTGCATGGGCTATCGCGTTTGTCGCGGCGCAGGGCTACATACTTGACCACACCGATGCCAAAACGCGCACCTCGGGACTGGCGGCGTTTGTCGGCATCATCATGGTGTCCCTTGTATGCGGACCGTCGATCGGCGGCATCCTGGCCGATGGAATAGGGCATCGTGCGACGCTGGTAGTGGGGGGCGCGATGACGGCAATCGCGCTGGTGCTGGCGTGGCGGCGGCTGCCGCCCGATGCGGCCCGCGAGCCGGCAAGCGCCGCAGTGACCGCGACGGCACCCGGGCTGCGCGTGGCGTTGGCCAACCGCCGCTTCATGCTGCTGCTGGTATTGGCGGCCGTCCCCGCCAAGGTCATCCTCATTGCGTATTGCTTCTACCTGATTCCGCTGTACATCGTCGAGGCTGGCAGCACCTCCGCGATGGCCGGCCGCATGATCATGCTGTACTCGGTGATGATGGTGCTGCTGGTGCCGGTGATGGCCAACTGGGTGATGGGGTTGCGGGCGCGGCATGCGCGCGAACCCGAAGCGTTGTTCGTGGCGGCGGGCCTCGCGTTGTCGGGACTGGCGGGAATCGCCATGGCGCTGCCGTTCGGCCTGCTTTCGCCGCTGATCGTCGTGCTGCTGCTAGGGATCGGCCAGTCACTGTCGATATCGCCACAGGCGGCGATGGTGGCGGAAGTCTGCCGCGAGGAAATTCGCAGCATCGGCCAGAGCGCCGTGTACGGCGTATATCGCATGGTCGAACGCTTCGGCAATGCCATCGGACCGGTGATCGCTGCAGCGCTGCTGGAACTGGCGGGATTCCGGACGGCGTTCATCGCCATCGGTGGCGCGGTGCTGCTGTGCGCCGCCGTGTTCGCACTGGTGTTCCTGCGCCCGTTTCCGCGGATCGAAGCTGCAGTCGTGCCGCAGGGGAGTGATTGATGCGCCGCCGCCATTTCCTGGCGCAACTTGGCGCAGGCGCCGCGGTGCTGGCTGCGGCCAATACAACTTCGCTGCTCGCGCAAGGCGTAAAACCATTCCGCATTTACGCCATCACGTGGCGCGGCAAGACGCAGGTGGAAAAAGGGCTGGAAGATTATTTCGGCAAGCAGGGTACCGCTGTCGAATTTGCCTGGCGCGATGCTGAACAACAACCCGCGCGGCTGGCGGAATTTGCCGCCGAAATAAAGTCGATTCGGCCGGACCTGGTGTACACCTGGGGCACGCCGCCTACACTGGGCATCGCAGGCGCGTATGACGCCATCGATCCCGCGAAACACGTTACTGATATTCCCTTGCTGTTCGCCCTGGTGGCTGCACCGGTCGCAGCGAAACTGGTGCCGTCACTCACCCAGCGCAATCGCGACATTACCGGGGTTACGCATGTCGCCACGCTGGAGGCGCAGTTTGAAGCCATCCGCACCTATCGCCCGTTCACGAAGTTGGGTGTGCTGTACAACGCGGCGGAAAGAAATTCCGTGGCTACTACCGAAGGGCTGCGGCAGCTTGCAACGCGCCGGCAATTCCAGCTGGTCGAGCAGACTTTCGATCGCGCGGCCGACGGCAAAGTACAGCCGACCAATATCGAGGAAAAAATCCTGGCCATGAAGCGGGCCGGCGCTGAGTGGCTTTACCTGGGGCCGGACACCTATGTGTTCTCGCAGATCGAGCGCATCGCCGCCGCCGCGATGGAACAGCGCCTGCCCACTTTTTCTGCGACCGAGGCCGCACTCAGCGGCAAGGCGCCGGTGCTGGCGGGGTTGGTGTCGAGTTACTACACGATCGGACAATTCGCAGGCTACAAGGCGGAGCAAATCCTCGTGAAAAAAATACGCGCACGGGATATCCCGATTGAAACGCTGTCGCGATATTCCTTCATTGTGCGCATGGAAGTGGCCAAGCAACTGGACATGCTGCCACCGGTGTCCTTGTTCAATTACGCGACGATTCGCTGATCGCCAGGTGCGCTGCGGCTGGCTTGCAAGGACCTCAGCGCGCATTCCCATCCGCAAAACAATAGCCAAGCTGTTCGCGTTTCGCGCGATACATCGATTCATCGGCGCGGATGACCAGTGCCTCGGCGGTGGTGGCGTCCTGCGGAAACAGTGAGATACCGATGCTGGCGCGAATTTTCCGGCTGACGGTGGCGCCGTCCTTGACGACTTCGCAAGGTGTCTCGATGGCGCGAATGAATTTTTCGGCGACGTCCCGAACGGCGCGCTCGTCGCGCGGTTCCATCATCACGTACAGGAATTCATCGCCCCCCTGGCGGCACAACGTGTCGTCGGCACGCGTGCTTTCCATCAGGCGCTCGGCAATGATTTCCAGCACGCGGTCACCCACCGCATGGCCCAGGGTGTCGTTGATCGACTTGAAATTGTCCAGGTCGATAAACATGACGGCGAGATGCCAGTCGTGGCGGTGCGCCTGCGCCAGTGCATGTTCCAGTCGGTCGTTGAAGAGCGCGCGATTGGGCAGGCCGGTGAGCGGATCGTGCAGGGAGGCAAGATAGGCCGCCTCTTTTTGTTCGGTGGCGGCGGCAAGGTGAAATTCGAGCACGTGGCGTTCACGTACCTCGTTCGCCAGCGCCTCATTGACGACGGCGAGTTTTTCCGAGGCTTCCTGTACTTTCTTTTCGGCACCGGTGCTTTTGTCCAGCGCATCATTGATCGCAGGCGGCGGTTCTTCCGTGGCCAGCTCTTCCTTCAGCACCTCGTTGGCGTTGGAAAGATCTTTACCGGCTTCTTCCACAAGCTCCTGCACCTGCTCGCTTTCGCCAAGCGCCTGTCGCAGCGCCTCCGCAGGCATGGCCGCACCTGACTGGCCTGAATTCTTTTTCATCGGACCGTGCCTGTTTTTTTAGGGTTCTGGAATTTGTATCGCGCCGGAGTGCGCGGCGCGGCGGGTAAAAACATCTACGCGGAAACCACGTCAAGAAATGAACTGTCGCGGCATAGGCGAGCCGTAAGCATTCTGTTTTTTGGGCAAATTAATTGATGTAGGACGGAGTTGTACATTGACGACAGCAAACGTCCTGATTTTCGGGGCGAGGCTCCTGAGTGGAAGTCGCTGGGGTACGATGCGAGACGCGAATTCATATCCGTGGATCGACACATTTACAGGTTGTTATATTTTTCCGCGCAGCCCGCAACTGATTTTTCTTTCACGAATCCCGATTCATGCGTCTCATTGATCTTGGTGCCTTGCCCCTCACGCTGATCGCGTCGCTGACACTGACGGTGGTGTTGCTCGCCATTCGCGTGTTCGTGCTGCAGCGCATCCAGCAGCGTCGCCAACGCGAAAATCGCCAGGAAACCGAACGGCTGAAATCGCTGGTCGCGGCGTATCGTTCGCTCGCCGGATCCTTCACACCGGCCGCCATCGAGCACAGCATGCAGATGGAAGAAACGCTGGGCGATATCGTCCTGTTTGGTTCGCTTGAGCAGGTCGAACTGGCCGCTGCGTGCGCGACCGAATTAAAACGCGGGCTGCCGGTGGTCGATTACCAGCCGCTCATTGCCGCGTTGCGTGCGGACCTGCGCCGCCAGCTGGGACTTGAACCGATTCCAGCGCGGATTGTGTTGCCGCAATCCGGTCCCGGTCGTTCATTGCGGACAGGGCGCGGTGAAGGTGAAGGCGGTGGGCGCGTGGGCGCGCGTGGCGGTGGTGGTGGCATGGGCGGCTCGGGTGCTGCCGCCGGCGCGGGCGGACTAAGCGCGGGCCTCATCGCCGGCGATGCCACCGGCCAGGAGTGACCGGCGCGCGAACCGGCGATAGGGCCCATTCCTCATGTCGCGCGTGAATTTATCGGGCCCGCATTGCTTACTGTTTTGAATGACGATATCGTCTGTGCGGTTTTCGACGGCACCATGAATACCTTCATTCCCAACTTTCCTGCGAGAAATCCATGACCCCGATGCAACACAACAACGGCAGTGCGCGCAAAGCGATTCTCACTGCGTGGCTGGCCGCAGGTTCGTTCGATATTCTCTCGGCATTCACCCACTCGATTGCTTACGGTGGCAGCGCGATGGGTGTGCTGCGTGCTGTGGCCAGCGGATTGATCGGCAAGCAAGCCGTGGGCGGCGGCTGGGCGGTCGCCTCGCTGGGCATGTTCCTGCATTACGCCATCATGCTGGTGATCGTGCTGGTGTTCTGGGCGGCGAGCCGGCGTTTTTCGTTTTTGCTGAAGCGGCCGCTGCTGATCGGCCCGCTTTACGGCATCTGCGTTTTTGCTGTGATGAATGTGCTGGTGCTGCCGCTCTCGCAAATTATTTTTACGCCGCGTTACGACTGGCCGACTCTCCTGATCGGCATCTGCATTCATATGGTGGCGGTGGGTTTGCCAATCGCGACAGTGTTCCACTACTACGCACACAGCGCGCGTGCAGCGGGAAGTGCAACGGCCGCTTAAGAAAAACGCTCGGCGTACTGCCGCCGGCGCTTGCATCCAGGCGCGACCGTTCCATTCGAAAATCCATTAAACACTAGCACTGTAGCGGCTCACAGACCATTTATGGCCTGGGAGCCGCGCCAATGCTAGTGTCTTTTGTATTGAATTCGTTCCCATTGCCGGAAACCGCACCAAGCCAGTAATATCGCGCCACACGCCACATGCAGCGCTGCACGGAAATGCGCAGCAATGCGCTTCAATGCCTCGCACCGGCAAAGTCAAAAAGCTTAAACAATTGCGCATCTCCAGGGGGAAACATGAAACGCGCCATCAAGTTCGTCGCTATCGTCATCGTATGTCTGGTCGCCATAGTCGCGCTCCTGGTCGGATTCGCTGTCATGCGCGCCGACCAGGTAGCGAACCGCAAAATTGAAGTCACCGTCGCACCGGTCGCGTTCGCCAACACGCCGGAAGCGCTGGCGCAGGGCAAATACCTGTTCGACTCACGCGGCTGCGGCGAATGCCACGGCGATAAAGGCGAGGGCCGGGTGATGATCGACAACGGCAAGTTTTTCGTGCGCACGCCCAACATCAGTCCCGGCGGTGTCACGGCGCGCTACACCGAGCGTGACTGGGAGCTGGCCATTCGCCACGGCGTAAAGCCCGACGGCAAACCGATTTTCCTGATGCCCGCCGAGGACTATAACCGCCTGACCGATGCCGACCTCGCCGCAGTGGTCGCCTATGCACGCAGCCTGCCGGCGGCGCCGCCCAACCCCTCGGAAATCCGCAAGCCGCTGGTGATGCAGGTCGTCTACGGCCTGGGCCTGATGCAGGACGCAGCTGCCAAGATCGATCACACCCTGCCGCCATCCACACCCGTGCAAGTGGGCGTGTCGGCGGCGTACGGCGCGTACGTGGCGAAAACTTGCATCGGCTGCCACGGCGATGGTTTGTCCGGTGGAAAGATTCCCGGCGGGCCGCCCAGCTGGCCGGCCGCCGCCAACCTCACGTCCGGCAAGGGTAGCGCCATGCCGATCTACGATAGCGCAGAAAAATTCCGCGCCCTGATGCGCACCGGCAAGCGGCCCGACGGCAGTGCAGTCAGTGTGGTGATGCCGTTCGGATCACTGAAGAATATGTCGGATGTGGATCTGGACGCGATGTATGCATTCCTGAAAACGGTACCAACCAGGGATGCGGGCGGCCGCTGAACAACGATTCGAGGCGGGGGCGTCCATGAAATCGACATCCGGCAGCAACGTTGCCCATGACATCGGTAGCGACAATGCACTGAGGGTCTTCGACCGTATCCGCCAGTTCGAACGCGACGCGCGGGAAATACGGATCCACGCGCCACAATTTTCGCGCCGGTATTTCCTGCAAAGCGCACTTTCGCTTGCAGCAATGAACATTGTCGCGGCATGGTCGCCGCGCGTCGGCGCGCAAGCCGTCAACGCCGCGCGCTTCACCAGCTATCCCTTCGCGCTCGGTGTCGCATCCGGTGCACCGCGCGCCGACAGCGTGGTGCTGTGGA